>JBEHWJ010000064.1:0-12637 GCA_040217755.1 Syntrophomonadaceae bacterium
ATGGAAACTGGTATCTACCTCGACCAGTTTGTCGATATCTCCACTATTTATGGCTTCCTGCTTCCCGACTATCAGTCTCTCCATAGCCTCCAGTTCATCCTCGGTGATCCTCTCTGCCGCCAGCCCGGCTGCCAACCCCTCCAACGCTGCCCGTATTTCGAACACATCCGCAATATCCTTGAATGACAGGTCAGCCACATAGGCGCCTTTGCGGGGGACCATTACGATGAAACCTTCCAATTCCAGTTTTCGCAAGGCCTCCCGGATCGGTGTTCTGGATACTCCCAATTCCTCAGCTAATTGAATCTCCATCAGCCTCTCCCGTGGTTGCAGGATACCATTCTTAATAGCGGCACGGATGGCATCAAGCACCAACTCCCGCAGGGGTTTGTAGGAATCCAAATCGACCGGGCTCAAACGTCTGTTAGGCATCGATCATACCGCCTTTACCTTTTGATATAGGATGGACCAGGAAAGATTCTTGGTATTCCTCTTTAATAGTCCGCCACGCCTTTATCGCTGCCTCGCGGTCACCGAAGACGCCGATTACGCTGGGGCCACTCCCCGACATGAGCGTATGAAAGGCCCCGAGAGAAACCAATCTACCCTTAATCACCGAAATTTGCGGACACTTGGCTATACTGACCGTCTCCAGGTCGTTCTTCATCTGCGTGGCTAATCCAATAATATCACATTTGTACCAGGCTTCAACAAAGGCTCTATTGTCGGGCTGATCATTAAGTTCATCCAACCTAAGCTCACCATAAACCTCAGCGGTAGAGAGTTGCAGCGGGGGTTTTACCAGTAACAACTCCAGCTGCGGACCGGGGGGGAGAGGATCCAGGATTTCTCCCCGCCCCCGCGCCAGGGCAGCGCCACCCAGGATACAAAAAGGAACATCAGAACCCACCTGCAATCCCAGCTCAAGAAGGGTGCCCAGATCCAGTTGACAACCCAGCATTTCGTTTATGCCCAGCAGTACTGCTGCGGCATCGGTACTCCCGCCAGCCAGGCCGGCACCTACCGGGATCTTCTTGTCTATGTATATATGAAAGCCTTTGTTCAAGCCCAATTTCTCACAAAGAAGATGGGCGGCCTTAAAGGCTAGATTGGACGCATCAACCGGGACCTCACTGCTGCTGCTCCTGACCTCCAAACCCTCATCCGCGGCGATGATGGTTATCTTATCACACAAGTCGACCTGCTGCATGACCGTTTCCAATTCATGATAGCCATCCGTCCGCTTGGCGGCTACTTTCAGAGTCAGGTTTATCTTGGCCGGCGCTGCTATGTTGACCTGTTCCTTCATCCCGCTGTTCTCCTTGTCATTTTAGTCCATTATACACATAGCCTTTTTAAAAATAAACGCAGGGAAAGCCCGTTACAGATGAATATCCCCATACTAAAAGGTTCGCCACCCGGCGAACCATATAGTCGATTATTGGTCATCTTATTTGTTTACCAATTTGACACCACGCGGCAAAAGTTCCAAACACTTGAACGAGATCTGGGCTTGTTGAGGGCTGGTCAGTCCCAGTCCCGAATCAGAGGCTGATACCAGGCACAACGGGGGAAACAAGACGCACCACCAATTTTTACCCTGCCCTTCGCCAATTACTACTCTCACCGCTTGGTACCTGCCCGGCGGAAAAACCAGATTCCCATATGACTTGGTGGGAAAATCGTATTCCCCTATGCTTACCGTCACCGGGTAATTATAACCGTTGCTGGTTATGCGCTCCCGGGCAACTGCTTCGATCAGGGAACGGTCACGTTCCGCCCGAGACCTTGCTTCATCAGCATCGCAAGCATCAACTAATTCCCCCTGCATCAGACCCACGATATCGTCCTTCACCGCCAGTTTCAACACCTGATCGCCGGGATCGTCACTGTTGGCGATTACGTGCAGCCTCAATACGCTATCCTCCAAAGGTTCACTGCGGTTGCTGACCCACCAGCCGGCGGCGGCTGAGAACAAGCTTACAAATATGATTCCCAAGATGAGCCTCTTCAAAGAGTATCCCTCCCTTTGATTGCATTATTTCCGGTTAATCGGATTTTTAAACGTAATCAAACTTGTGCCGTCAGTCTGGCTCCAAACAAGCGGGTCGGATGGATTAGTTCGATCACCGAACCTCCTGCCATGCCAATCCAACCATTCAACAGACACAAAATGGCCCTATGAAAAATAAAAAACGGTGTTGACAGAACAAATGTTTGTAATTTAGAATATTCCCAGAACCTATGTTCGGTATCGAGGGGGGTGTTATCGATGTTCGCAGATTTCTCCAAGCGGGAATTTATTGAGACCGGGCTGGGCGGATTGACGGTAATCATATTATCTTACCTGGCCATGATGGGAGTATTTAATCTGATTGTATGAGGCTGCAGCGGCAGACCACCAAAACGCCAGCCGACAGAGGGGGGAGATTTCATTCCTGTTCCGGCAGAATCCATACGACTTTTCGGAAAATCACCGCTACTAAATGGATAAGAACGCCGAGTCGGCGTTCTTATCTATTTTTTTCTTCATCTTGTTTGGCGAGATATTCCCTGATTATCATTCTAACCAAGGCACTGCGTGATATCTGATTTATCTTGGCCAATTCCTTTATTTCATTTACCTGTTTTTTAGTCAGGTAAAAAGTGGCGTGTTGAAATTGTTCCGTTGCCAAATGGCACCCCTCCCCTGCCAGGATAGTTGGTCGCGCTATTTAGGTCTCTTTACGCCTAGTATATGTTGACGGGGATATTTGTGTTACTTGGTCAGCGCCTAATTGCTGCTTGAGTTGGGGCAAATTTTCTCGCATTACCCTCCTCCCGGCCCGGATGATCTTGGTGGCATCCTTGAGGTCGGTTAATCCCACCTCCGGAACTTCCGGGTGCAGCAACATATCCGCAAAAAAGTCCTCTTCAGTAGCAGATGTTTCATAAATCAATATATCCAGCGTGCGGCCTATGATCTGGGGAATTCCTGATACATCGGTCTCATAGTTCTCTATCCCCAGATTGATGCCGAGAACGTACTCCGCCCCCATGGATCTGGTCACCATTACCGGGACGATATCCTTCAACCCACCATCGACCATCTGCATCCCCCGGAACTTTTTCGGTACGAACGTGACCGGGATGGAGATACTGGAACGTACTGCTTCACTTAACAAGGCATGGCTGATAACCATCTCGCTCGACGGTTTAACCAGGGTCTGGTTGGTAAAAATGATTTTTCGACCGCTATCGATATCGCAGGCTACAATCGCCAGGGGCAACACAGCTTCACCAATACTTTTTCCCCTAGTCCATTCAAATACCAGGTTCTCGATTTTATCTCCAACTATAAGTCCATCCAGGTTGTAATCATATTTCGGCAACAGCAAACCCATAATATACTTTATCAATCCGATGATGTTGTAATCGATATAATCATGGGGGTCCAGAGATGTGACTATATCTTCCATCTTAAGCGGCGAAACCCCACTGGCATATAATGCTGCAACTATGCTGCCAGCACTGGTCCCGGCTATGTAGTCGGGATAGAGCCCGTTTTCGACCAGAACCTGCAGAACGCCGATGTGGGCGAGTCCTCTCAAACCTCCGCCTCCCAGTGCCAATCCGAATCTCAACACCCCTAATCGCCCCCCCTGTTCCAGGCCGTATTCACCGGTCCTAAGCGATAATCGTCGGTCATGTTCTGGTTTGCCCGCCTTGGCAGTATGATTGCGGAGGTGCAGACGCTCCTTTCAGGGACTAAAAATGCCCGACCTTGATGATCGAGCATTTTTGATCCCTATTATTTGGTTAGCATTCGGTTTCCGGATCTAATTCGCCGTAGACGATGATATCATGCATCTTGCCCAACTTATCGATAATATCGACAAATACCTTTACTTCAATGCAGGTTCCGCGGACACATGTGCCCTTTTCAGTGCCGAGGTCAGCGTCAAAGACCCGGCGTTGACGGCACGGACTGTGTTCTTCTTCGCAAGTACCCTTGATATCGTAGTCAAAATCCCAGTTGCATAGGATGAGTTCCGATTGATCAACTTCGTTCCTGAATTCCTCCGCCGTCATGGGTGGGTCAAATTCGCTCAGTTCAACTGTTTCCTCATAGACGTTGCCGGGTATGGTGAATACCTGGTAGTCGGTGTCGGGCGGATTGCCAACGATCAATACCAAAATCAGATCGAAATCGATCATGATTTTTACCCGGTTGAAGTTGAGCGTTTCGGTAGCACTATTGATCTTGATCTTAAAGTCATCGATCAGACTTACATAGCCGCCTACTTCAGCGGCCGGGATACAGATGTGCCGGCAAAGCACCTCGGCCCCTTTTTCGACATACTTGGCCTTGATGACTTTTGCCCATAAATCAAGCCTGCAACCCTCCGGGAATTCACATTTCAACATGCCTCTTTCCCCTCCTTTTCTCTAGTTTTCTGGTCGCGACCTTCCTAAAGGTCGAGAAATCTGTTGGCCAAATTTCTAAGATATATTATGAAAGAGGGGGACATTGTGTGATTATCCGGAAAGAAAACACCTGGTGGGCAGAGGATATGGGACTGGACTAATCGGCCGACTAGCTGCCGGAGTCTATAAGCAGTTGAGCAACAGTCTTTTGATGCGCTGTCCCAACCTGCCCTCCTCGTCTTTGGGGGAGTGCGGTATCATTTTATCCGGCCGGTTATTTAGACTGTTCTGACGGGAAATGAGCAGATCTTTTCGGGTAACCGCCTCCTGCAACTGCTGCACTTTCTCCCTGGTTCCATCCAGCTCCCGACAAAGCTGGGCATTGCGCTCCTCCACTTTTTTAATGCCATGCTGCAGGCTTAACACATCCTTTTGATAAAAACCCAAGCGGCGGTTAAGAGCCCGGTTTTCGTTGCGGATTCTGCTCATCTCCTCGCTCGCCTCCCCATCGCGGTTGTCTGGGATAACCGTTGGCTCCCATTCATCCTGGTCCAGATGGATCCGCACCGCCTGCTCACGTACCGCATGCACCGTGTAGTCGATCGTATACCTCATCACGATCTCTCCGTCCATAAACTCGGCGTCCCATTGTAGACTTTCGATATGCAGGATAAACATGATCCCATCATCATTGAGCAAATTCTTGTCCATTCCCGGCCATTCGACCCTCTTATTGATATAGACCAGGCGGCTCAGGACGCCTGTGTGGCCGTTTCTGTCCTCCACCAATATAACCGCCTCCAATTGGATTACGGCCTGCACATATTTGCCCTGCCTGACGGCACCCGCTCGCTGGGTTTTGATTCTTATATCGTCGATCTTCTGGTAGCGCTCACCCAGACTATATCGTTCTTCTTTCCGGCACGTCCCGGGTCCAGGCGGTCCGGCGACTATTACCGGGCACCACAGTGAGATATCCTGTCGCACGCTCCATCACTCCGTCTTTTTGTTCATTTATATGGGTGGGCGCGAGTGAGTATGATTGGCCCCGTGCTGGGAAAACTTCGAAAAAAAAGACTACATCCTTCGATGCAGTCGATCCGGTCTTAAATTCTTCAGGCTGATTAAGCGTTAGCGGAAGCGATCCTTATCTCCGCATCCTGTTTATCGTATACAAACAACTCAACCGTTTCAGTTAATACATCTGCATAGGTATAAGAAACCTTTCTCTCCACCTTGCGTTCATTAAGCCTTACCACGAATAAATTGGGGTATATGGACTCCAATACGCCTTCTTTCTCTATGATGCGGTTCCTTCCTCGGTTAGCCTTTAATCTAATCTTGCTCCCCACGAAGAATTCCAGGTCTTTCTTGATTTCCGCGATAGCTCTGGGAGAACTCAAACCATCACCTTCTTTACCTAAGTATTCTATAATTTTATACTACGGGGGGTATTCTGTCAATATTAGAACGAATAGTATACAAAATAAACGATGATGGTGTCAATCGATTATTTCATAAAAAATCATAGAATATTGTAGATTTCACCTACCATGATAGCCCCAATCTCATATTTCTCAAGTGCAAACGGTATTCTCAAAATCTGCGCTAAGGTGTGAAGCTATTGACCAGCATGATAATCTCCAACAATGATAGGTTTTCGGGCCGCAGATTGGGTTGAAGACCGATGCCCTCAATTTTCATTTGGGTATCCGCTTTATTGGCAGCAAAAAACTCACTGGCAATATTGAGAATTGTTTTTCTGCGCTTTTGGAAGGCGGCATTTACGAAGTCCTTGAATGCCGACTCGCTGTTGACCTGGGCGATAGGATGTTGCCGGGGAGTCAACTTTATAACCACGGAATCGACCTCCGGGCGCGGGTAAAAACAGTTGCGGGACACATGCATGATTAAATCCAGATGGGCATAATAGCCGGCCATGATGGTAAGCCGACCGTAATCCTTACCCCCCGGTGAGGCCATGAGTCTCTCTCCCACCTCTTTTTGCATCATAAGGGTGGCGGAAGCCATTCGAGGGCACTGTTCCAGCAATTTGAAGATTATGGGGGTGGTTATATTGTAGGGTATGTTGGCACAAACCTTATAGGAATCGAGCCCGGGGTCCGGAAAGGCATTATCCATTTCAGTTTCCAGGTCCAATTTGAGAATGTCGCTGAATAAAAGCTTCACATTGCCTGTTTCTCTGGCCAGCTCTGTCAGCAGCGGTTCCAGGCCGGTATCCAACTCAACCGCCAATACCCCACGGCAGCGCCGTGCCAGTTCTTGGGTCAAGCCACCCAGGCCAGGGCCTATCTCCAGCAGGTACTGCTGGTCGTCGATATCGCACGACTCAGCTATCTTAACCAAAATATTACGGTCTACCAAAAAGTTCTGCCCCAGCCTTTTCTTGGGGAAAACTGCGTATCTTCGCAGTAAATCCCGCACCCCGCTGGGCGATGCCCTATCTGCCATGATTTATATCCTCGATCAACATTGTCATTTCATTATACAATACTCTGGCTGTTTAGCCTGTTCTTTCGGAGTCCAGCGAACATCTCTGGAGCCGTCGCTTGGGGTTGTGATATTTACTATCCCCGCCATCAATATTTCTGCACTTCAGGACCAAACAAAAAGTCCGTTCGATGACGCCGAAACACTCGAACGGGCTTTATTTTACTCGCGTGTACCTTTCCTCTGGATCGGTATCCGAGCCTATCCCAATCTGCTCCTCCTTTATTGATTTCTAAGGCTTTTGTCCAGGGCGTTGATATCCTGGGTATAACTCTGTACCGGTTGGCCCTGGATTATACCAGCCGCCACATCCTGCAGCTTTTTGACCAGGTTGGGATCTGTGGTGACCAATACCTCCCGGATCGTATTGTTGTCCGACTTGATTTTATTTCTTATCTGTTCCGTTATACTATTCACCTGATTGGGATTCTGCATGGCTGTCTGGTTCAGGGTGATGCCTACCATGGCTACCAGGTTCCCTTGTTCGGGGTTGGCTGACTGGCCGGGCGGGGTTACACCGCTGCTATTATTCGGCTGTCCCGACATTGGATCTACTGATACCCCGGTAGTATCCGGCTTGGAGGCTACAACCACGGTAGCTTTTTGAACCCCTTCCACCTCCATGGCCAAGGTAGAAAAACGGCTGGCCATGGTCCTTTTCTCAGCATCTGTGGTCTGCTGAACCCCAGGATTGGGATTGGTATCAGGTACCGGTTTCTTTGCGGTTTGGCCACACCCGCAAATCATCAGCATTCCCACCAAAAACAGGCATTGAACAAAAACCTGTTTCTTGCGCATATATTCATCCACCTCCATTTTTATGGCTGGGTATAGTTTGCAGATAATATTTCCGTTTCAAACACTGAAAAAAGTGGAAATTAATAAGGGTGCTCCCTTGATCGGAGCACCCTCACCACTGCTGATTCGGTTTGCTTGGGACGAGAAAGTCTTAAGGCAGTAGATAGACCTTGACGGTCCGCCGTCCCCAATCCTTACACTGGGAATATGTTTCCAGGAAGACGTCGATTCGGTTTCCTTTTATGGCTCCACCGGTATCGGTAGCGGTAGCGAATCCATATCCTTCGACATACATCTTGCTTCCCAGGGAAATCACCTTGGGATCAACCGCCACCATCCCCACAGCGGGATAAACCCCGGTAGCCGTGCGATTTCCGGTATAGGTGTAGGCAGTTGCCTCCATATTTTTGGCTTCCCGGAAATCAAACCGCTGACCGCCACGGGATACCGTATAACTATTCCCTACAGCAATCACTTGGTTTTGAGGCTGGACCAGGACCTCGGTTCTGATTTGTTCCCGCTGGACTTCCTGGCCATTGTGACATGTAATTAAAAAGACGTGACGCGTGAGGCCCTGCTTGCCTTCCTGAACCGTTTTGGTCATGCCCTGCTCCATGGTGGCGTCGATGGTTGTTTCCACTTGGTAGGGCACCGGTTCATCTACTGCGAATTCGCGCTGGTTTACTCGGATTACCTCAATTTGCTGACCCGGGCTCAATAATTCCATATAGGACGGGATAGATCTCAGGGCCGGGGCCAGTTTCGGATTGGCAGTTTTCCCTGCCAGTAATTTTCCACCCCCAGGGTTGAACTCATCCTTTGCCGACAAGGCGGACGTAACTGGAGGTGGCGGGCTTATTTCCTGGCTGTTTTTTTGATCGGATACCTTAAGGATGTCCTTTTCACCCAAAACAAATCCTGCTAAGGCGACCGCTCTGGTGGCATTGACCGGGGTGGTGTAGATTTCCCTGGTTATACCGTCTGCTGCAACTCGGACCGGAAAGGCCCGGGTGACTATAATCCGCAGATCTTCCGTAATCGCCGTTTCTCGAGAGGGTTTCACCAGATCGTTATCCGCCAGGACAATATGGTTTTGATCGAGGACATCCCCAATCGTGCTGGAAAACAATACTTTAGTCTCAATGACATTCCCATCGACTTCGATTGATACCTGTTTCTCCAAGGCAAATGACAAACTTCCCAAAAGCAATCCCATAGTCAGTAGGTTGGCGATCAGCAAAGTTGCCTTTTTTGATCGACCCTTACTCAATAGAACTCCCCCTTTGCTCCAGATCCCCCTCGTAGAAAAAAGTGGAGTACCCCTATTCTAACCATAAACAATTCCCGCTGTCAAAGTTATGGCCTACTATATGGCAGCCCCTCTACAATTTCCCAGGGTGAACCTCGCGAAATAATATATCCTTTTCCAGCTTCATTAATTCTATGCCTGTACCCAGGATTTATTTGTTGAAAGACATCCCCCGGCAAAAAGAAATTAGGGCATTTTCAGCCCTAATTCCCCAAATTGCTATCGGTTTTGAACGGATTCAGTCCTTAATCCTATAGATTTTGCAGGCATTTCGTTCGGTCAAGTAACCTACCTCATCGGGATGTTGATTGCGCAAAGCCGCCATTTTTTCAACTGTATAACGGACATTGGCCGGTTCATTAATCCTGCCTCTTAGTGGCTCAGGGGTCAAATAGGGACAATCGGTCTCTACCAGGAGCCGGTCCATAGGTATCTTGACCACAACCTCATGAGATTTGCGGGCGTTTTTGTATGTGATAGGTCCCGCGAAGGAGATGTAAAATCCGTTTTTTACCGCTTCCAGCGCCAAAGGCAAACTACCGGAGTAGCAGTGCATTATGCCCCCATTTCGGCCCGCTTTGTATTTCTTGATAATATCCATAACATCCTGGTTGGCATCTCGATCATGGATCACTATCGGTTTGCCAATCTCCTGAGCCAGTAGAATCTGTTCTATAAAGGACTCCTTTTGTTTTTCTCGCGGAGACAGATCCCGATAGTAATCCAAGCCAATCTCCCCTATGGCCACCACCTTGGGATCCCTGGCCAAGGCTTTGAGCTTGTCCCTTACCTCAGGCTTAAAAGTCTTGGCATCGTGCGGGTGTACACCGACAGTTGCATAGACATGTTTATATTTCCTGGCAATCTGCAGCGCTTCCTCAGAAGAAGCCATATCGTAACCTATGCAGGTGATCCTCGCCACTCCTGCATCTCTTGCCCTTGTGATTATATTGTCCAGGTCTTTTTTAATTTGGGTATCCTGCAGATGGGCATGGCTGTCAAACATTTACCCTCGATTACCTCCTATTTGACCCGCTCCCCTGACCCAATGTCTTTGGTGATGGTCAAGACATCCACATCTTTATCGTCTGAAGCAGCCAGAATCATGCCGTGTGACATTACTCCCCTCAACTTGGTCGGTTTTAGGTTGGCCAGCAGCACCACTTTTTTGCCCACCATTTCTTCCGGAGTGTAATGTCGGGCAATTCCAGATACCACTGTTCGTTCTTCTTCCCCCACCTTCAAGGTAAGGATAAGTAATTTATCTGCCTTTTTCATTTTTTCGCAGGCAACGACTTCAGCCACCCGCAGGTCGAGACGGCCAAAATCCTCGATGGTGATATATTCTTGTTCAGCGGTCCTCCCAACGGTTTGCGCCTCAGGGTCCGGGGCAGATTCTGCTGGAGCGGGTAACGCTGCCGGGTCTTCCTCAAGTGACTTAAGATCCACACGGGGGAAAAGCGCTTCCCCTTTTAATACCTGAGTCCCGCTGCGGGTTGCCCCCCATTGGCCGGCATCGTTCCAGATCACTGTCGTATAATCTTCCCACAAGCCCAGTTGCTGGTTGGCCCTGGCCATCAAGGTCGGCATAGCTGGAGCAGTAAGTGTCAAAACGATACGGATGCATTCCATCAGATTGTACATCACGGTTGCCAACCGCTCGGTTTGGGAGGGGTCCTTTGCCAACTGCCAGGGAGCAGTTTCATCTATATATTTGTTGGCCCGCGACACCAGCCGTGCAGTTGCATTGAGGTAGTTGGAGAAGTCAAGTTTTTCCAGCTTGTCGGTCGCTTCGTAAAATGCCTGTCGAGCCGCCTCTTTGAGCTGGAGGTCGAGCTCCGTATATGTTCCGGCCACTGGGATCGTGCCCCCGAAATATTTGATGACCATGGCCGCAGTTCGGCTGATCAAGTTGCCCAGATCATTGGCCAGGTCGGAATTGATACGGTTGACCAGAATCTCCTCCGAGTATACTCCATCCTGACCGAAGCTTAATTCTTTGATCAGGTAATAACGGACTGCGTCCACACCGTATTTATCCACCAGGATGCCGGGGTCTATCACGTTGCCCTTGGATTTCGACATTTTCCCCCCCTCCAGCATGATCCATCCATGGGCCATTACTGTCTTTGGCAGGGGCAGATCAAGGGCCATAAGCATAATCGGCCAGATTATGGCATGAAAGCGGATTATATCCTTGGCCATCAGATGGACATCGGCCGGCCAGTATTTAGCAAACATCTTATCATCTTGCAGGTACCCCACCCCGGTTAAATAGTTTATGAGGGCATCAAACCACACATAGACCACGTGGGATTGGTTAAAAGGAACTGGGATTCCCCATTGGAAGGTGGTACGAGAAATACAGAGATCCTCCAGTCCGCTCTTGATGAAATTCACCACTTCGTTGCGCCTGGACTCGGGCTGGATGAAATCGGGGTGGTTTTCTATATGCTCCAGCAACCGTGGCGCATATTTGGACATTTTGAAGAAATAACTGGCCTCTTTCAACATCTCCACATCGCGGCCACAATCAGGGCATTTGCCTTCCGTCAATTGTCGCTCAGTGAAGAAGGTCTCGCAGGGACTGCAGTACCATCCCTCATATTCAGACAGGAAGATATCGCCCTGCTCATAAACGCGGTTAAATATCTTCTGCACTACTTCTTTCTGCCTCTGCTCGGTAGTTCTGATAAAATCAGTATTCGATATCAGCAAGGTCTGCCACAACTTCTTGATATTGGCGACTATTCCATCGATATATTCTATCGGTTCCAATCCTTTTTCACGGGCTGCCCGTTCGATTTTCTGACCATGTTCGTCCGTCCCCGTCAGATAAAATACGTCATATCCCTGCATTCGTTTGAAACGGGCCATGCAATCAGCCGCCACCGTCGTATAAGCGTGCCCGATATGCAAGTTGTCGCTGGGATAATAGATCGGAGTAGTGATATAAAAGCTTTTCCTATTCTCCACGCAGGTCCCTCCATCCGCTTTCCGAGGTATATTCTGTATAGTTTACCACATAATTGCCGTCTTATCCTCAACACCATTGTAATGCTAAAAAGGGAATATTTATTAAATCCGCGATTATTTTTGTAGTTTTTGTTGAAAAAGCGCTTGACTGTTTCTGCCAATTCTGGTACCTTTTCAAATGAAGCGGAAATAAAATGAAAAGGAGAGGCAAAGGTCATGATGAAATCGACAGGAGTGGTACGGCGTGTTGACGAGTTGGGACGCATCGTAATTCCCATAGAATTAAGGCGCACCATGGGAATAGAAGAAAAAGATGCCTTGGAAATTTACGTCGATAGCGAGAAAATTATCCTAAAGAAGTACGAACCAGCCTGTATCTTCTGTGGAAACGCAGAAGACGTAGCCAACTATAAGGGCAAAAATCTCTGCAAGGGCTGTTTGCTCGAATTGTCCAAGCAGATCGTTTAGCTCTCAGTCATCATCGTCATTAGTTTCGATAAAACGCGCGTAAATTGTCGATTTGGGAATATTATACTGACTGGCCTTCAATTTGAAGGCTTGTTTTTTTTCCATCCCGCCACGGATCAACTCTTGTGTTTCCCGCATAACGGCCTCCATATCGACTATTAAGTCTTC
>JBEHWJ010000065.1:0-12189 GCA_040217755.1 Syntrophomonadaceae bacterium
CACCTGCGAGCTGGAGAAGAGCCCTTATTGCATAGCCCTGGCCCTCACCAATGCCCAGAAGGGCAATATGAAACACGGTCTGGAGTTCGCCGGTGCCAATGTGTATCGCTGTAAGGAGATCGTTTCGGTCCGGGAGCTTATAGATACCCTGGTGGAAGAGTATGAAGAAGCTTATCAGGAGGCTGAACAGGAGGGCGCAGTATTACCGCAGTAGACGACCCGCCGGAGTAACGGGCTGCACAATGCCGAAATAATCGGCCGGCCATGGGTTCCGGTTAGATGCTCACTATCAGGCCGAGAGACAAAAAATAAAAACGTTGCACTGGACTCCGTCGATGACGGGGTCCAGCTTTTTATGCGGCGTTTTCGAGCACTGGCGGTAAGTAATCGGACCTTGGGTTCAGCTTCTGGGGCCGGGACGTTTCCGTCCGCCCATCCCTTACCCGACTACTTCTGGCGTAAATCCTTGATATCGGCGGTGTTCTTCAAGTTCTGCATATATTCTTCGAAGGCCTGGTGCTTCTGGTCCAGCTCCATTTGCTTTTTCAAATCCTCTTTGACATCCGCAAAGGAGAGTTGCGAAGCTGCTACTCTATCTCCGGCCTTGATGATATGATACCCGTATTCGCTTTTTACCGGTACCGGATTTAGTTGCCCCGGTTTTAGCGCCAGGGCGGCCTGTTTAAATTCGGGCACAAAGCTAGTGCTTTCATTGACCAGTCCAACATCGCCGCCACTATCTTTGCTGCCGGGATCGGTCGAATATTTGGCCGCCAGCCCGGCAAAATCCTCGCCTTGTTTGGGCCGGGCGATGATATCCCTGGCCAGTTCTTCACTGCCGACCAGGATGTGGTATATCTGGATGCCCCCCGGATCCTTGAACATGGCTTCGTTCTCGTTGTAATAAACCCGGGCCTCTTCGTCGGTAACCGCTACGTCGGTAATAACCTTGTCAAGCAACTTGTCGTACAGGATGCTGATCTCGATCTGGTTACGTATATCCTCTTCACTGGTGTGCATGGAATCCAGGAATTTTTGATAACCGCCCGCCCCTTCGGATTCTTTCGATTGCTTGAATGGGTTGAGTACCCCCTCCACCTCTTCTTTGCTAACCGTTACCGATTGTTTGCTGGCTTCCTGGCGGATCAGTTTCTGCATGATGAGGTCTTCGAATATACTATTTTTGATGTTATCTATGAGCTGCTTATCCGCCGTCTCATCAAGGGCACTGCCCCGCTGTTGTTCATAATTGCTTTTGATGAGGTTATAATATCGGTCGTACTCGACCTGGGTAATCCCTTCACCGTTCACCGTCACTATATTGTTGGCCGTCTGTTTCTGACACCCAGCCGATAACAAAAGCAACAACAAGGAAGTCAAAACTATGAGCTTCTTATACATGCATTTCCTCCCCCAATTATTCGCCAACCGGGATCAGCCTGCCAGGTGGGATCGAATCGGCCGACGATTATCGGCTGCATAAAACCTGGTCGACCGGCACCTTACCCATTATCTGTAACCGGATTGGCTGTATCTAGAGTAACAAAAACCGTCACCCCATGCAACCAAGGCCCCGGGAATGCGCGCCGCAGCGGCATGGCCCTTGGCCCGGCGGCGGCGGTCACATCTACATCCCTGTTGATGAACCAGCCATGGATTTCGTAGACCTGTACCCGAAGCACAGGAATAGCCAACCCCCGCCATCAATTGCTTTTTGGCGGGGGTCTCGGGATGGTTTGATAACTTAACGTTTAGGATAGTCCTATATTATAGGGTAACCGCAGTGACTATACCGCTCCCTGGCTGGCCATGGCTTCGGCTACCTTCAAGAAACCGGCGATATTGGCTCCCGCCACCAGGTTATCGCCAAAACCATAGTCCTGGGCTGCGGCGCTGGATTTCCGGTATATATCGATCATGATGTCCTTCAGCTTGGCATCCACCTCTTCAAAGGTCCAGGAGTACCTCATGCTGTTTTGGGACATCTCCAGGGCCGATACGGCCACCCCACCGGCGTTGGCTGCTTTGGCCGGTCCAAACATCACGCCGTTGTCCTGGAAGACCTTGACCGCTTCCGGGGTGCACGGCATATTGGCTCCTTCAGCTACGGCCAGGCAACCGTTGCTCACCAAAATCCTGGCCGCCGGTTGGTCCAATTCATTCTGGGTGGCGCAAGGCAGGGCGATATCGCAGGGAACGCTCCAGATGCCATCGCCGGGGAAGTATTGGGCTCCACATTCCTCGGCATAATCGCTGCATCTCTTTCTCTCGACCTCTTTGATGCGTTTGATCACATCCAAATCGATACCCTTTTCATCCACGAAGTAACCGTTGGAATCGCTCATGGTGATCACCCGGGCGCCAAGTTCCATCGCCTTTTGGGCGGCGTAGATGGCCACATTGCCGGAGCCCGAGATGGATACCGTCTTGCCGGCAAAAGACTGACCCTTGGCTCTCATCATCTCTTCGGTGAAATAAACCAGGCCGTAGCCGGTCGCTTCAGTCCGGGCCAGGCTGCCGCCCCAGCTAAGGCCCTTGCCGGTCAACACCCCTTCATACAGACCGCGGATGCGTTTATACTGGCCGTACAGGAAGCCGATCTCACGGCCGCCTACGCCGATATCCCCGGCCGGCACGTCGGTGTCGGCACCGATGTGTCTATAAAGCTCAGTCATGAAACTCTGGCAGAATTTCATTATCTCATTGTCCGATTTGCCCTTGGGGTCAAAGTCGCTTCCACCTTTGCCGCCGCCGATGGGCAATCCGGTAAGGGAATTTTTAAAGATTTGTTCAAAGCCCAGGAACTTGATTATGGAGAGGTTCACGGTCGGGTGGAGGCGAAGCCCCCCCTTATAGGGGCCGATAGCGCTGTTGAATTGAACCCGGAAACCTCTGTTTACCTGCACCCGGCCATTATCATCCAACCATGGAACCCTGAAGATTACCTGTCTCTCAGGCTCGACGATCCTCTCCAAGACTCCCGCCCGGGCGAATTCCGGATGTCTTTCCACCACTGGCTCAAGCGATTCCAGGACTTCCTTTACCGCTTGCAGAAATTCCGGTTCATGAGCATTTCTCTGCATGACTTTTTCCAACACGGTACTGGTATATGACACTATTGTATCCTCCTTCGGAAATTGTCGGTCATTTCGTGAACATCCACTATCACAAATTATAGGACCTTGAAAATGCCTGTAAATAGCTTTTGCTCAGATATGCTGTATACATTTCCGCCGGTTGGGGATGCCTATGTGCTCCAGTGCCATATGATTTCCCTGAGTACTGCCAGCTGGAGTGGTCAGACTGCGAAGTCGCTTTCCAGCCCCTTCTGTATGATAAGTTGGATATCGGAAAACAGTTGGATGAAGGCCGCCTCGGCATCCAATACCTCGGCTATCACTTTGTTGCGGCTAAGTTTAGCGTATTCCAGCGCTACCTGCTGGACCTGTTCATCAGCTACCGGCTGGCCCAACATCTCAGCCTGATTGATCTCCATCTGTATATTTCTGAACAGTTCGAGTTTCTTCTTGGCCTGCGGGTCCAAATTCAGCAGTCTCTGGGCCGCTGCCAGGCGCTGGTACCTTTCATCGGCCTTTATCGCCCTTACCAGTTCATGAGTCTTGTCATATGGATTATCATTCATTTCCATGCCTCCCAAAGTATTTATCCGGTGATGATTCCTCTAAAAACCGCGGTCAAAAACAACGCATAAAATCCTCCGCACAACAGGAGTATCAGGGCCGACACCTTTCTCTCCCGCAGCAGATAAAAATACAGCATGGCCGAGGCAGCTATGGCCAGTAGGGCTGAAAGGAGCGCCCCTGAGGTAAGCTGCCAGTCAGTCAACAATATCCCCAAGGCCGGGATGAGCGAGCTCTGAAAGACCATCGCCCCGGTTATATTGCCCAGGGCCAGACCATCCTTTTCCCGCGATATCCATATCACGCTATTGAATTTCTCCGGTAATTCGGTAGCGATGGGGGTTATTATCAGCGCCAGGACGAAAGCCGGTACCTGATAGGCAGTCGCTACAGCGGTGATGGAGTCTACAAAGAAATTCGCTCCGATGATTATGCAGCCCAGGGCCAGGAGCACCTGCCAGCCGACCCGGCCGACAGCCGGTATTTCCGCCTTGCGGTCAAAATAACAAGGGGGGATTAGACTTTCTGATTCGATATCCCTTTCCTGGCTAAGCACCGACTGCACATACCAGATATAGGCGGCTACCATAATCAATGCGGCCATTAGCTGTAATTGACGATACTCTACCGGGATAAGCCCGGCCAATACTGCCGTGGTAAATATTATTAGGAAGAAAAGCAGATCCCTTTTCATGGAGGAATAGTCGCAGTGGACCTTGGTTCCGGCTACCCGCCGGGTCTTAAATACATATACGGCCAGACCGGTGACAAACATGGCCAGGGTGGATAGCATCAAGGGAGCCCCCAGTATGGCTCCGATGCCGATCTCCACACCGGCTCCGTTGTGGCTGAACAGTATGGCGATAATAGGGATGATGGTCTCCGGTAAAGCCGTCCCTACCGCCGCCAGCACACTCCCCACTGCACCTTCGGACAGATTGAAGAGCTTGCCCAGCCACTCCACCCCATTAACGAACAACTCCGCCCCGATCAGGATTATGCCCAGACTGATAATCAATAAAGCGACATGACTCATTTATCTACCAAGACTCCTTTTGTCAATATTGCAGGGGCACCACCATCATCACCCGGCGGCTGAAACTGACGCAACGCTGGTAACCCGCCCGCCGGGCGCAGCGATATGCCTCCGCCAGGCCCGACCCGACCTGCTCGGGATGATGGGCATCCGAGCCCAGGGTTATCGGGATATCGTAATCATACATGCGTTCGACAATATCCGGACTGGGGTAAAGCTCGCCCACCGGTTTGCGTAAACCCCCACTGTTGATCTCCACTGCCAGACCATGATATTTGACGCTCTTCAGTACCGGATCCAGGTAGGTGAGAACAGATTTACGGCGGGGCCGATGCCCCCATATCTTGACCAGGTCGATATGTCCGACGATGTCGAAACAGCGGCATGCGGTAGACAGCATCATGATCTCCGCGTAGCGGCCGTAGATCTCATCGATATCCCGCCCATCGTATCCTGCTCTGTGATCGGGATGATCAAAACCCCAGCCATCGATGAAGTGGACCGAACCTACTATAAAATCGTAATCGGCGGTTTGGATGGACTCCGGCAGTAATTCCTCCCGGTCCGGGGCGAAATCCAGCTCAAGTCCCAATTTAAGCTTGATGTTATGCCGTCCGGCATCCCGAATAGACTTATACAAATCCAGGTCAACCTGGTGGGTGAACTCTTGGTGCTCACAGAAGCCTATCTCTTCAACCCCCACCTGATGGGCCCAGTCAATATAAAGATCGATCCAATCCCGGGTATAGCTGTACTCCCCATGGGCCAGCGCATGTACGTGATAGTCCAACAAAGCTGATGCCTCCCGCTCATCGTATTAAATTTAAGCACTCGCCAAATCATAAATCAAGTTGAGGCCTGCCCCGGAACGGGGCATCGGTGGGCTAATCCTATTTCTAAAAATCCAGGTTCTTGATAAAGAGGTCCTGGAACTCCTGGTGAAGCGCCAACTCGATATATTGCACTCGGGCTTTCAGCCTCTCCGTCGCCTGGATTTTGGCAGGTGAAAGCAAAGCCATGACAGCACCGTCTGCGGCTGCATTGCCGATATTTTTGATCCTGTCGAGATCCACCGGAGGTATAACCCCTATATTGGTGATGCTGGCCGGATCTACATAAGTACCGAAGGTGCCCGCCAGGAATACGTATTCCAATCTGGCGGCATCTATACCGGCTTCGTTCATCATTATTTCGATGGCCGTCCGGATAGCCGATCGGGCCAGTTGCACCTGTCTCAGGTCTTCCTGGTTGAACACCAGGGGGGTATCGGTACACTCTTCTTGGCTGGTCAGGACTATTTCCTGGCCCCTCCGGCTGTCGCGGCTCGAAAATGCCGCGTCCGCCTGGTCCGTAAAGGTACCTTTTTTGTCGATGAAGCCATTAGCCAGCAGTACCGACACCAGGTCGATTATGCCCGAACCGCAGATGCCGCGGGGGACGCTTCCCCCGATCACCCGCTTCACCAATTGACCGTTGATCCATGCTACCCTTTCGATAGCCCCCGTTCCCGCCCTCATGCCGCAGGTCACTGCCCCGCCTTCGAAGGCAGGTCCCGCCGCTGCAGAAGCCGCCCACGTCCTACCCTGGTGATTGAGCACGATCTCCCCATTGGTGCCGATATCAAGCAATAACCAGGTTTTATCCTGGTAGGGTTCCAGGGTTAAGAGACAGGCGGTGGTATCTGCGCCGACAAAGCCGCCCAGTTGGGGCAGCAGGATCGTCGGGCAATCGGGGTTGGTGTTCAAACCTATCCCGGGCGGGGGGATGCTCAGGGTTTCCGTAAAGACACCAGTGTAAGGCGCCCCTTCAAACCCGGCCGTGCTTATTCCGGCCAAAAAATGGAGCATTACCGGATTACCGACCGCCACCGCTTTATATATATGGTCCGGATTGATCCCGGATTGGGCCGCCATGTCAGTGATCATGCTGTTCAGGTTGTTCAAGACGATGCGCTGCATGGTCGCCAACCCGTCACCATGCTCGCGGACATGGCTGATCCGCGTAATGATATCATCCCCATATATCCGCTGCATGTTGGGATGGGAAGCGATGGCTGCGATACGGGCTTCCTCCAGATCCACCACGGCGGCGAACAGACTGGTGGTGCCGATATCGAGGGCCAACCCCAGGACCGTCTCCCGGGGGCGGCCGACCTTGATAACCCGTCCGCCATCCATGACCAATCCAAACAATTCCAACGCCGGCCGGCCCTGGCGGTCAAGTCCGGCCAGGTAATTGAGGTTTTCGGGGGTCAGGTCCAACCTGTATCCCGACAGGGCTTTCTTGACCCGGTCAAAGATGGGGACGGGGGCCTCTTTGTCCATCCCCGGGATAAAAAACTCCTTGTTGTAAACCGGTAAATCAGTGGCATCAGGCCGGTATCCGAATATATTGGCCTTGGCACTGGAGCCATCCGGCCAGAAGTCGATATGTACGGTTAAATCCCCCTGGATTACCGTCATACATGTCAGGCGGTGGCCATTGCGGACCTCTTCAGGAATAAGCCTTTCCCTTTCGCCTGGTGATATCGGGCTGATCTGGCCGCTGAGGCGGAATTTGCATTTGGAACAGGTGCCCTTCCCACCGCAGGCACCGCCGGTGTCCCAACCGATCACCTCCATTGTTTCCCAAACCGTTTTGCCGGGCAGGACCCAAAAGATATGTTCTTCACCATCAGGCGCAAGTATGGTCATCTTGGCATATTCGGCCATAAATCCCATCGTCTCCACTCGTAAAATATCATCCTAATTCTAACAAAAAAAGACGGCCGCAGCCGTCTTTTCTGTTCGATATTATTATTGGGGTTTGGTTTCCGCCATCAACACAAACGAAAATACCAACACCCATGCCAATGAAGCCAATACTGCGATGGTTGCACCGCCCCAATCACCGCTGGCCGCAATCTGCTTGTTGCCCATGCTGTACAGAATGTTAAAAACGATTACTCCAACACCGGTTAAAATGAATACCCACTTCTTCAATGATCCTGATAACTGGAATCCCTTCGCCCAGGAACAGAATTTGACGAATAAGTAGGTTACCACCAGTACCGACAGGAGAAGAACGATAGGATTATAGAATAACCCCTCCCCTTTTGCTGCATGTCCTGCTGCCTCGGAAGCAAATATTGCTAACACTTTTTCACCCCCCTCTGCGTGGATTGCCCTATTGCCAATTCTATTACTTGGGATAGCGTAAAACAACTATAGCTTGGACCGTTTATCTTACCCGTCCCGGTTGTCAAATCTCTAATACCTATTCTCCAAACGCAAACAATATCCTGCTATCATTCCTGATTTTTTTGAGAAATTAGAAATAATTTCGTTATTTGCGTAACATAACATCTGGTTGGGCATACATAATTCGTGTATAATTGTATTCGCAAGTAAATCGGATAGTCGCGGGTAGCAATACCTGAGGAAAGTCGGAGCTCCGCAGGGCAAGGTGCTGGATAACGTCCAGTGGGGGTGACCCCAAGGATAGTACCACAGAAATAAACCGCCAGGGACTCCCCTGGTAAGGATGGAACGGCGAGGCAAGAGCTCACCAGCAGGCAGGCGACTGTCTGGCTAGGCAAACCCCACCTGGAGCAAGACCGAATAGAGGAGCCATGAGGTTGCCCGCCTCGCTCCCGGGTTAGGTCGCTGGAGGTGTCAGGTAACTGGCATCCTAGATAGATGATTATCGAATACAGAACTCCGCTTATAGATTTACTTGCATCTTTCTACATAAATCGGTGTATTCCAGCCCTTCGCCATAAATATTCGCTTTTGGGGGCGGCAATCCCTCCTTACCTTATTCCCGATTCCTGACGGCGCCATAGCCGGGTTTAGAGATTCTCCGAAAAAAAGAGGTATGCCAACAAAGCATACCCCTTGGTTCATCCGATAATCAATTTATTTCTTTTTCTTGCCGGCCGCCTTTTTGCCTTTGGGTGCGGGCTTGACTGCAATAGCTTCTTTCAGGGATTTGCCGGGTTTAAATGCAGGAACTTTAGTAGCGGGAACAGTAATTTCCTGACGGGTCGCTGGACTGATGACCTTTCTCTCCTTACGATCGCGTACTTCAAAGCTACCAAACCCGATGATCTGTACCTTGTCCCCTTTTGCCAGGGCATCCTGGATAGTGGCTACCATTGCCTCCAGAGCTTTGGCTGCATCCTTTTGCGTGAATTCCGCTTTCTCCGCCAGGGCCTTCACAAGTTCCGATTTGTTCACGACTTAATCCTCCCTTAAATATTTTTTTGACGTTAGTTTACATTCCCCATTAAATCGGCAAATCCTGCTAAAAAAACTAAAATATTTGATATTTCTTCTATTTTTTTTGAAAATTATTTCAGTTTCTTTATAGGACAGCTGATTTTGCTGGCCAATCTTTATTTAGATTTTACCAATACCACCCGGTTTTTATACATCGGCAGCCCCAAATAATCCCGATATCTAGGCATTTCATTTCTCAAGGCAAGTATGCGCCGGGTTTATAACTATTTATACGAATTGTTTAGCAGGTTTTTAGGACTTCCTGGTTCTCCAATGCCAATATTTTTACGTCCAGACCCCGTTTATTCGCTTCTTCCGTCAACAGCTGGCTGAGTAAATCCGCCATAATCCGTTCCGTGCCTTCATGCCCCGCATCGATTATAGCCAGACCGGCATCCCGCGCATCTTTGGCCTGATGATATTTGACATCCCCGGTAACCAGGGCATCACATCCGTTAAGCAGGGCCAGCGAGGCATAATCGGCACCGGCACCGCTGACCACCGCCACCTTGTGGATGACCTGTTCCCTGTCCCCCGCCACCCGGAGATACTTCAGTCCAAGTGCTTGCTTGACCTGAAGGCAATATTCTTCCAAACGGCATGGCCTGGCCAATTTACCGGTCCGGCCCATGCTGTATGTTTCCCCATCCAGTTTCAGAGGGTACAGGTCATAAGCTATCTCCTCATAAGGGTGGGTCTCCCGCATCCTTTCCATCACCCGCTCGAGCCTTGATTGCGGTACTATGGTCTCCAGGCGGTATTCCTCCACTTCTTCCAGCCTTCCCTCCTGTCCGATAAAAGGCTGACTGCCGGGTAATGGCCGAAAACTGCCGGTCCCCTTACTCATGAAACTGCAATCCCGGTATCTTCCTATATGTCCGGCCCCGGCGGAGAGGATAGCGGCCCGGACCTCCTCCACATGTGATGACGGCGTATAAACGACCAGTTTGAAAAGCTTTTCTCGGTACCATTGGTCCAGAGGCCTGATATCCGATAACCCCAACCTTTCCGCCAGTGCCTGGTTAAGGCCCCTGGCTCCGGCATCCAAATTGGTATGAGCCGAATATACCGCGATCCCGGCATCTATGATCTTTTTTAACAGTCTCCCCTGGCTTTGATCATAGTCTATCGATCTGAGCGGGGAAAAGAAGAAGGGGTGGTGGGTGATTATCAACCCGCACTGGTTGCGGCGGGCGTAATCTATGACCGCATCGTCGATGTCCAGGACCACCAAGATATTTTCCACCCATTGGTGCCGGGAACCGACCTGCAGACCAGGGTTGTCCCATTCGGCGGCCAAGAAGGTGGGAAAATGTTCTTCCAGGATATCAACTATGGCCTTCACTGTAACCGGCATCCAATACCTCCTCCAATCGGTCGGTTTGCTCGCGGTAAACCGCGGCGGCGGCCACGATATCGGCCCGCGGTGAATTGATCATCTGTCTGTATACGGAGCGCAGTTTTTTCAGCACCTGGCTTATGTATTCTCTCTTTAGTTCGTCATCCGCCTTCAGAATCAGCGGACCAACTTCCAATTCCAGGGGGCTCAGGGGCGGGGCCGATTGGCCGGGCCGGGCGGCGATAACTATATATAAACGTTTTTCTTCCCGGACCACCCTTTCCTCCTCGATGCGCCATCCCTGCGCCGACAGGCTTTCCCGCAAGGTCTTGGGCCTGGTCATGGGCTGAAAAAGAAATCGCCGGAAGGTAGCCGCCTTATCCCAATCATACCCTAAAATTTCGACTATGGTATCGCCTCCCATCCCCGCCAGCACCACTTGGTCAACCTCGCCGGGAAGCAGCACCTGCAGCCCGTTTCCACGGCGCAGTTCGACCCGTCCCTGGCAGGGATTGCTTTGTATTGCCCTCCCGGCCCGGCTCCATGGGCCCTCTCCCAGTTCGCTGATTATCACCCGGGGAGAAATGCCTTGCTCGACCAGGTACAATGCCAACCGGGCGTGGTCGGCACCGATATCGGCTATGCTGTGACCAGGCTCGGTCATCGCGGCTAACAGGCCCAGGCGGGCGGTGAGTTTGGACATATGGCTATACCTCATTTGAATTACCATATAAGCAAAACCCGGATATCTTGGTCCAGATATCCGGGATTGACGCTCAAAAAAATATATAACCCTTATACCGTGGGCAGCGTTTTCAAGCTGGCCTGGATCTCCTCATCGCCAGGAGCATAATCCTCCATCGCCCCCGACAGATAATTGTCATAGGCGGCGAGGTCCAATTGTCCATGGCCACTCAGGTTGAATACGATGGTCCTGGCCACGCCCTCTTGTTTCCCCTTCAAAGCCTCGTCTATCGCCACCCTTATCGCATGGGAGGACTCAGGGGCGGGGACGATCCCCTCCGTCTGAGCGAACATCATGGCCGCCTCGAAAACGCCCTTTTGCATAACCGCGGTGGCTTCGATGAGCCCGTCCTGATACAATTGGCTGACCAAGGGGGATTCGCCGTGGTACCTTAAGCCGCCGGCGTGTATCCCGGCGGGCGTAAAATCATGCCCTAGGGTGCACATCTTGAGCAACGGGGTAAATCCAGCTACATCACCAAAGTCGTAGGCAAATACTCCCCGGGTCAGAGTGGGACAGGCAGCTGGTTCGACCCCGATCAGGCGCACCTGCTTGCCGGCCAGTTTGTCAGGGATGAAGGGAAAGGCGATACCAGCGAAATTGCTTCCGCCGCCGCAGCAGCCAATTATTATATCGGGATAATCATCGGCCATTTCCATCTGCAGTTTGACTTCCTGGCCGATAATGCTCTGGTGTACGCAGACATGGTTGAGTACGCTGCCCAGCGAATAATGGGTGTCGGCCCGCTGCATGGCGTCCTCCACCGCTTCACTGATGGCTATGGCCAGGGTGCCGGGAGTATCTGGATTTTTGGCCAGTTCGGCTCTTCCGCTTTCGGTCAGGTTGCTGGGGCTGGGCACACAATTGGCTCCATAAACATTCATAATCATGCGGCGATAAGGCTTTTGTTCAAAACTAACCCGGACCATGTATACCATGCATTCCAGGCCGAACAATTTGCAGGCCAGCGCAAGGGCGGTACCCCATTGGCCCGCACCGGTTTCCGTGGTCAGACGGGCAATCCCCTCCGCCTTGTTGTAATAAACCTGAGCCAGGGCGGAGTTTAACTTATGGCTGCCCACCGGGCTTACCCCTTCATATTTATAGTAGATACGGCAGGGGGTGTCGAGGGCTTTCTCCAATCCATGCGCCCGGTATAATGGCGATGG
>JBEHWJ010000066.1:0-10977 GCA_040217755.1 Syntrophomonadaceae bacterium
TCATATTTTCGCCAGAACACTACCTCCCGCCGGCTGATCGAAAACCAGTTTGTGAAAATAGTTGAAGATGTGGAGGTTCTCAATAACCAGGGCAAAAACAATGAGGCCAGTCTTTTGCTGGCGGATACCCTCATCCAGATCAGGAGCAGCCTGGATGAATATCGGCGTTTGCAGGGTCACCTGGGGGAATTCGAGAAGATCAAAACCTATTATCAGGAGTATGCCCGCAGAAATGACGAGTTGTTGGAATCATTCACCGATCTTGAAGGATATAAACAGCAAGCGGCAGCGATCTGCAACCTGCTCGAAAATAACCTGGCTGCCCTGGAACAGCAAAAAACCGAAGCGGTCCGGCGCCAAGGCAGTAATAGGGACGGGAGCCGGGAGGGGCGGCAGTTGAAGAGGCTGCTCCAGGCCGGACTGGTCAATTTTGGCAAGCTGAAGATGAATGCCCAAAAACAGACCATGGATCTGGATCGAGAACGCCTGCGGGAGAAGGTCCGGGAATGTGAACAACACCTCAATCATCTCCTGACCCTGGAGGGTTATGGTGAGTACCGGACCATTAAGGGCCAGCTGAGTGAAAACCGCCGACGCCTGCAGGCCCTGGAGCAAGATGAAGATGTTACCAAAACCCAATACCGGGCTGCTGGAGGACGGCTCAATTTCCTGCTGGCTCGGCGGTCAGAAGAGCTGCAGGATTATCATCAAAGGCTGGAGGAGGTCCGGCAGCAGCTAACCGCTGACCGCAAGAAGGCCCGGCAGGAATGGATGGGGGAGATAACTAAGAAAGCCCAGCTGGAGGCAGCGGTGGCCAGCCTTACCGATTCAGAACAGGATTGGAGCACCCGGTTGACCGGTTTAAACAGTTATTTTCTGGGGCAGGGCGAGATGGAAGCGGCCCTGGCCCCGGAGCAGTTTTTGGGACCGGCCGAAAATGAACTGAACCAGCGTCTGGCCGCCCGGGATGCCATTGAAGAGCAGATCGATTCCAGGGTGGCTTTGATACAGCACCTGGAAATCGAGGCGGTCAGAACCGATGGTGAAATCGATAAACAGGCGGAAATCCAACATCGGTGCCAGGCCTGGATCGAACAGTATCAGCAGAGACGCACCGATCTAATTAATAAAGCGAAGGTATTTAACAAGAGCACCATTGCCGACTACCGGGAAGAGCTGGAAGGGCTGATTCACCGGGAAGGCCTGCACCAGCTGGAAAAAGAGATTGAAGCGGGGCGGTTAAGGCAAAAACAACAACTATCCCAGCAGCGGGGCTATTATGTGCCCAATGAAGAAGTTTTGTCCCTGGCCGCCCAATTACATAGCCAATGCCAATTCGTCAAAGCCGGTATCGACTGGCTGGCGGACCTGGAACCTGAGGAACGGCAAGATGTTTTACAGGCCATGCCTTATCTGCCCTTTGCGGTGATTGTTGATAAGACCGCTTTTAACCGTCTGCAAACGGGCCGCCTGAAAGTGGAGATGGCTTCCGACTATCTCCTGCCCATCGTTAATCTGGAGACGCTGCGGGCGGTACCGGTAGGGGCAGATGCTAACATATACTACTTCTGCAATTTCTCCGGCCTGCTGCTGGATCGCGGTCAATACGAAAAGTACATTGAAAAGATAGCGGCATCTCTAACCGGTATTGAGGCAGAGATGGCGGCTGGAGCGGCCCGGTCAGTGGAGTGGAACCGGGAATTGGCCGAGGTCAATGACTTCTATGCCTTATGTCCGCCAGTCGTGGTCGACGAGTATCAGCGGAGGCAGACGGACGCAACCAGAGCATTAAAAGATCTGGACGAAGTCCGGGCGGACATCGGGGTTCAGAAGGAGCGCGCCGGCACCGACCGGGAAGCCCTGAGCCGAAAACTGGAAGTGCAGAAGCAATTGATCTCCGAGTGTGAGGAGAAACTGGTCCGGCTCCGGGAGACTATTCAGGCCAGCCAGGAACTGGCGGCCGCCAGGGCGGAATCAGCCCGCAAGCGCAAAGAGCTGGCTGCGGTCCAGGCCGAGATCGACCGTCTCGGTCTGCTGTCGGAGCAACAGGAGCAGGATCAGGAACAGAACCAGACCCAGCTCAACCAACTGGGTATTGAACTTCATGAGCTTAACAAGGAACTGGAACAGCTGTCCGGATTCGCGGGCATTGAAAATGACGGCCCGCTGATTGAGGCCCGCAGCCACTACCGGGCTCTGCAGGCAGTTGTCAGCGGTCGGACCGAGAAGGAAGACCGCCTCAGAAGCGAACTGGCGGATTTGGAAAACCGGATCAAAGCATTATGCGTCCGAATTGAGCGGGATTACGGCGGAGATCTGCCTGCAGTTGAAAATAGTGAAATGAGCGGTACCTTGATTTCCATACCCGATCAAACCATGATCGCCGCCGCCCGGCGGAATAAAGCGGAAAATGCACGGGATTTAAGCACCGTGGAAACAGAAGTGATCAAGATCGAGGCGAGAATCCAGAGTGCCGAAGAAAAATTAGATGACCTCCTGGCCGAAGATCCCCGGCCGGCCATCGAGGATTTACCTGATTATGACAGCAGCCACCGTTATCGCCAGGAGATCAGCAATGTCGAACAGCTGATCCAGGTCTATGACCAGGAAGTGGCCAAAGATACCGAGAAACTGGATCAAATCAGCCGGGAGGAGCAGCAATTGCAGCGGCAGGCCGAGGATTACCAGGAGTTTTTGGAACGGGAAACAGTTGCCAGCAGCACCGCAGCCGCAGCAGAAATCAAGGATTTCCGCATGTTTGAGAGAGAATTCCGCCACCGCCAGGATATTATCCAGGGGCAGCTCAACCAATGGGACCAACGAATATATAATATTAAGGCGGAAACAGAGGCTTTTGTAATCCGCGAACCGGTGGAGGAATTAGGGAGGATAAGCAAACCGACCGGTACCGGGCAGTGCCGCCACCGCCAGGTCGCTTTTGTTGAGTATATTGCCAATATTGAGGAACAGATGCAGAAGATAGGCTATGACATTATCCAGTTGGAAAGCTATCAGCAGGATTTTACCCGCCGCTGTATCCAGCGGGCCGAGTTGCTGCTGGGGCAATTGAGAAAGCTGGAACCCCTTTCCCGCATCGAAGTATATGGACGACGTACCAACATGATCGAACTGAAACTTCCGGAATTCGAGCCGCGGGAAAAGCAGCTGCGCATGAAGGCCCATATTGACGGAATCGTACGGGAAATCAGCGAGGAAGGAACTGTGGACCGCAAGCGGATTGCGGCGCAGCTTTCCAGTCAGGAATTGTTGGGCCAGATTACGAATATGGACAAGGCTGCCGTTCGGCTGTATAAAGTGGAAAGCATACCGGAAAATTCCCGGTTCTACCGCTGGGAAAATGCCATCGGCTCGGAGGGGCAAAACAATTCTCTTTACTTCATTTTCGCGGCCTGCCTGATTTCGTTTATCAGAATGCTGTCCATCAGTAATACGGCGGTCAGGACCAGGAAGGTGATAATTGCCGACAATCCTTTTGGGGCTACTTCAGCGGTCTACCTGTGGGACCCCATGTTTAAGATATTAAAGCAGAATGATATTCAGTTGATTGCCCCCGGCCACAAGATAACTCCGGAAATTACGTCGAGGTTCGGGGTAAACTATCTGCTGAACCAGGACGTTCTTCGGGATGGAAGGATGCGGGTGGTAATCAAGGATGTGCGGGTGGAAGAAGATGAGGACCAGATGCGGTTCTTGGATGCGGAGCAATTGGCCATGTTTTAGAGCAGCCGTCTCTGCTCGAAGCAAAAAGAACGTCAAACTGCTTCCTCTGCTTCCCCTCTGCATCCACGGAAAACCAGGGTGATGGAGTTTCTAACCACTATATCGGTTGAGACCTGGCCATCGCAAAAACATGGATGTAATCCTAACGGCGTGATTCCCAGCGACTACTCAACCTTTTAATGACTGGATTCAATTGACCAGGAGGCTGTTCGTGGTTAAACATGAATATGACCTCTAACCGAGGTGTCAATCCCATCGAGTAGCGGGGAGAAAATGATTTATGAAGAAGATTAGAATCACCGTTATGAAAATGGCTCACTATCAGGACTTGATAGATAAATATGAAAATCCCATCAGCCACGCCTGTAATATGACGGTTGGGCAAACATTTATTGCCAACGGCTGGGAAAAGCCGGAGGGCATGTGCGACAGTGCCTGGGACAGTATGTCCGCTTTTGTAATGACCCTGGCCCACGGCGGCGAGGACTTTTATGACGGCTGGATGAAAAACAAACGGTCGGCCATGATCTCCTGCAATGATGGTTTTCGCCCGGTCAGCTTTCTGATTGAGACGGTGTGAAGCAGGGCTCCTCTCCCCTAATAACTTGGGTAATAACTTGGGGACAGGCACCAAGTTATTAAGTTATTCATAACGTCCGGACCATTGGACGATATATGTTAAAATAAAAAAATCAGACTCCAACCAAGGGTAAGCAGAGAGGTTTATAACGCATGCGGATAACATTCAATACCAAACGTCTACAGATATGTGTGCTTTTATGCTGCTTATTGCTTTTGGAGTATGCTAATTTCGGTATTTTCTCCTCAGCCCAGATCAGCTCTGCTGGGGCAAGTCATTTCAACATCGCCTCCTCCGGCGGACTAAACCGACATGCCTCGATGGGTGATAGCGTCTATGCCGGGGTTGATTGGCTGGCCGGCTTTAAGGATTTCACGAAGCTTACCATGGCTTCGGCGGGAAAAACGCGCGGACTGGGCTTCAATAACAATTATCCCCTTAGCGCTATATTATCTGCTGCTGTTCTGGCCGGGTTAATCAGCTACTTATGGCTGGCCCGACAGATATATAATCAATTCGATTCCATCCAAATAACCACTTTCCTTCACAAAAGAGACGGCATGAAATGAAATGATCAGGCTTAACTGAAGTCATATAGGGCTGGAAAATGTCCTATACAGCTTTGTGCGCCCCAAAACAGGATTTATCCGTGACATTTCATCCGTTTCACCGCGTCGTCCCCGGGGCGAACGGGTCGGACGGTTTTCATAAGCATCACCATCGTATATATCTTTGCTCAGATTTATGGTATTGAATCCATAAGAGCATTTGCGCTGCCGATGATGTTTGGGACAGTTTCCGGCTGTTACTCCACTATCTGCATTGCCGGACCGCTCTGGACCATGTGGCAGAACCGCAAAAAGCCTATGAGTCTCGCCAAGGCCTAGCTATTGCGCCAGCCCTAAACCCCGCCACTTCGGGCCAACTTGGCCCGAAGTCACTTTATGCTATAATTTTTTTGGTGAGATTCCCGCTGCTTCTCCTGCGTTTATGTTGGAGTTACTATAAATATACAAAGGAAAATAACGATATTGCCAAAATAAAGTAAGACTTGCTTCAGGTGGAGTTTTAACTCCATCTGAAGCTTAGCCGCACTTATCCAGGGACTCAGTCGCTCTTACTCCCGCCTTATGAGGCGGGAGTCTTAGAGCGAGTTAGTCATCGGACAAATACCAATGCCTAAAAAGGAGACTTGCTAATGGATGTGCATGAACGCTTGGCGGAGGCCGTACACTTAGTAAAGGAAAGGGAAAAATGGCTTCATCGCAGAGAAATAACCGGGAATCTAATTCAAGAGCAGAAAAATCTAAGGGATCAATTAAAAAGGCAATTGGCTTTGGAAAGCAGAGATGTGGAGAGGTTGGACGGCGTCACATTGCTTAATCTTTGGCATAGCCTCAAAGGAACCAAGGATGACGCAAAACGTAAAGAGCAGGAGGAATATCTCACCGCCAAACTTAGATATGACGAAGCGGAGGCTGCCTTAACAGCACTTGAAGCAGACCTAAGCAAAATAGACAACAATTTGGCCGCCATGGGTGGTATTGACACTAAATACCAGCAGGCTGTGCGTGACAAAGAAGAGTACTTGCTTCACTCTGGCGGAGCTGAGGCCCGGCAACTGTTTGAGATGGCCGAACAATCAGGTCGCTTAAAAGCCGAGGGAAAAGAACTGATAGAAGCAATTGAAGCCGGTGAGGAAGCGGGGAAAGCATTCTCCAAGGTGCAGAAAAGCTTGGGCAGTGCTCAAGGATGGGGGGCCTTTGACTTATTGGGAGGAGGTCTTCTAACTACCGCGATAAAGCATTCACGAATCAGTGATGCCAAAAATGAAATAGACCAGGCTCAACTGCTGTTACGTAAATTTCAGCGGGAAATGGCTGATGTCAAATATACGAATAACACCATTGAGATAGGAGGATTAGTGACATTTGCTGACTTCTTTCTGGATGGGTTAATATTTGATGCCATAGTTCAGTCGAAAATCAATACTGCCCAAGACCGAACCAGGCATCTTCAGCAGGAGATAAAGGCAACGCTTCATGAACTGTATATGAAACAGGAGCAAAACAAACAAGAATTACTGGAACTGGAACGAAAGCGTCGGCAAATAATAGAAAACGCCAATTGAGTTTGTCTTTGGACACAAGGGGACGGTTCGAGACCACTGATAAAGTACCCTTTTAGTCATCCTGGGGAGTTAATAGACTCTTCACTGCGTTCAGAGTGACACTTATTTGTCATCCTGAGGAGCCGAAGGCGACGAAGGATCTCATCAACAATACTGTATTAGCGGCCTTTATACAACTGCAAGTTGCTTCGCTGGCGCTCAGCATGACACATTTTAGAGATTTCTTCAGTGGTCTGGGACGGTTCTCGCTTGGCGGACACAAGGGGACGGTTGAACCGTCCCCACATTGTGTCCCCATTGGCTTTATATTTACCTTAGACGCATTAATCGGGCAACAAATGGACTGAAAAACCTGAACTATTTTAGTCCTTCCTCAGAGGCCCGGGATGAAATCAGGACTTAGGAAAAGTAACCGTCACCGAAGAATCGCCGGAATTCCAGACCACGTCGCAATCGAGGTTGTTGGCGATAAACGAGAGCGGCATCATGGTCCGGCCCGGTGGGATGACCACCGGCATAACATTGGGATTGGCCGGGTCGATCAATACCGCCACCCCGTTGATTCTGGCCGTGTTGTTATCCACCCACAATTCGATGGTCTTGGCGGCGGTCATAATAGTAACCTTCCTTTCCAGGCTGTTCCACATGGTCTGGGCGCCCAAAGGATCAGCCACATAGCGGATGGGCAGCAGGGTGCGGCTCTCCCTGATCATCGGGGCCACATCCATGGCCTGGGGTATGCCATTCCAGGTATAGGTGGGTTGATTGATCTTATAGACCAGGATGGTCCCCGGGGTGGTTCCAGACTGCGGTATGGTCACCGCCAGCGGGTTGGTATAGGCGGAATTGCCGAAACTGTTGTAAGCCCTCACCCGATAATCATAGGTGTTGCCTGGTGTAACCGCGGAGTCGGTATAAGACTCACCGTCGGCACCGACCGTGGCGATCTCGGAGTAGGCGCTGCCCCCCGTCGACCGTTCTATCCGGAAGCCGCTCTCGTTGTTGGAGTTGTCGCTCCATTTGAGCGCCACGCCATTTTTCGATACGCTATCGGCGGCCAGATTGGAAGGTGCGGCTGGAGCCGTCAGAATGGGCCAGATGATCTCCACTTTCAGAGTTTTGACCGCCACCACATTGCTGTAACCGGAATCCCCTATCGCATTATGGGCTTTGACCCGGTAGGAATACTGGGTATCGGCCGACAGCCCACCATCGGTAAATGATGTGACATTGGCCCCCACCGTACCCGTTTGGTGGTAGGATGCGTCACCAGGGTCAAGGCGCTCGATGATGAAACTGCTTTCATTGCTGGACTTATCCTCCCACTCCAGGCTGACCGTGATAAACGCCGGCTCGGCTGTCAAGCCTGACGGTGCGCTCGGGAAACCCAGCAGCGGGGGGATGACTATCTGCAGCGTATCAGTCTTGATAAGGACCGTGTTGGAGTAACTGCTGTTGTCCCAATCGTTGTAAGCATAGACCCGGTAGGAATACTGGGTGCCGGAAGTCAAACCAGTATCGGTATAGGTCTCTTTGTTGTACGATACAGTCCCGATTTGCTTGAAATCACTGTCACCAGGTCCTTTTCTTTCGATGTTGAACCCGGTTTCGAAGGTAGACGTGTCATTCCAGGTCAGGGTCACCGAGTTAAAAGTGGAAGTCGCTTGCAGGGATGTCGGGGCACTCAGGTTAAACAAGGTGTCAGCCTGGGCCAGGGGTACGGCAGGCCCGAATAACAGGGCCAGGGTCATTACTATGACAATGAGCATAGCTGGTTTCTTTCCAATCATATCTAACCCCCCTCTTTCCATATTCACTATATTATACAATATTAATCCATCCTGCCGGGTCAGCTTTTGGGACATTTAGGCGGGCATCGATTACCCTGGAAGATTTTGATCTGGCCGTCAACGCTGGCGACCGTGATCGAGCTATTCTAAAATTAGCGGAGGAATTGGCGGAGTATTCGCAGGACTATTTTGACCAATTTTCCCTCTATTTTAATGCCGCCAATCGACGAAAACATTTTCCTTATGTCTTAAAGGTAGCCCTGGCGGAGGGAATCCATGAAGTAGCGGGGTTCATTGATGCCTAGTTGGAGAGATCTGAAACGCTTCTGTGAGCGGGACGGATGGGAATGTTTGTTCATCCCGATCAGCCATTTCGGAACATTTTGAGGGTCCTGGGAAATCCTGCTTAATATTGAAGACAAAGTATGAAAAACATCATAAAATGAACGAAGTATGGGAGTCAATTCTGCAGACGTCCCCATACCTGTTCTAATTTGAGGTGATTGAATTAGTGGCTATTGCTGATAAGGCCAGAAAGCTTCTTTGGGGAAAATCCGGAAATCGTTGTGCAATTTGCAGAGTCTCACTATTAGGCAACAAGTTACAAAACGGATTCTAATTAGGCAAATGATCTGCAGTTCATGTAACTGAATATTTTAGCAATAATGCCCGTTACTTGTTTTTAAAAAGTTTGACGATTGAGCTGCCAGAAATCGATTATACAATTAATTTGGGTGCTTTTTCAGGTAAGGATGGTGTTAGACATAAATAAAGCTGCACTCCTCAAACAATATTTTGGCCACAGCAAGTTTCGCCTAGGGCAAGAGGCACTGGTTGACGCGCTGCTGTCTGGCCGGGATGTGCTGGGAGTCATGTCAACTGGTGCAGGCAAATCTATTTGCTATCAGCTGCCAGCGATACTGCTACCGGGGTTTACTCTGGTTATTTCGCCCCTGATTTCCCTGATGAAGGATCAGGTAACGGCGCTATCTCAGGCCGGGATTTCTTCAGCCTATATCAATTCTACCCTCACATCAGATCAATATTGTGAGGTGTTTCGCCGTGCCAAAAGCGGTGCCTATAAAATCATCTATGTGGCACCGGAGCGGCTGACAACCACTGACTTCCTTCAGTTTGCCGGGGAAATGGAAATCTCGCTTCTGGCAGTGGACGAGGCCCATTGTGTCTCCCAGTGGGGGCAGGATTTTCGCCCCAGCTATTTGAAGATCGCGGAGTTTGTAGGTTCTCTCTCCAAACGTCCGGTGGTTGGTGCCTTCACCGCTACCGCAACCGCAGAGGTGAAAGACGATATTGAAAAGCTCCTACTACTGCAAAAACCGCTACGTATCACCACCGGCTTTGATCGTCCTAATCTCTATTTTGAGGTGGTACGTCCCAAAAGTAAGGATGCTTATTTACGAGCCTTTCTTGCCGGACAACCGGGTCAAAGCGGCATCGTCTACTGTGCTACCCGAAAAACGGTGGAATTGGTTTGTGACAACCTGCAGCAAAACGGCATTGCTGCCACGCGGTATCACGCCGGATTGGAGGATGCGGAGCGGAAACAAAACCAAGAGGACTTCATCTATGACAGATCAAGGGTCATGGTTGCCACAAATGCCTTTGGCATGGGAATTGACAAATCCAATGTCAACTTTGTGGTGCATTACAATATGCCGAAAAATATCGAGAGCTACTATCAGGAGGCAGGTCGTGCCGGACGAGACGGGGAAAAGGCCCATTGTGTGCTGTTCTTTTCTGCCAGCGATATACAAACGGTAAAGCTCCTCATCAATAATGTCGAGAAAAATGAGGCGCTTTCCGAGAATGAGCAGGAGCTTGTTCGACAAAGAGATCTACAGCGGTTGAATCAGATGGTTGCCTACTGCAATACCACGGGCTGTTTACGTGCCTATCTCCTAAATTACTTTGGAGAGAACGTTGCAGACTATTGCGGTAATTGCGGCAACTGCAATGGAGAAATTGTGCAGCAAGACATTACCGTAGAGGCACAAAAAATACTCTCTGCTGTTGCCCGCGTGGAGAAAAGGTACTCATCCGGTCTTGGCCTTACACTGATTGTCCGTATGCTGCATGGCAGCAAGGAAAAGCGAGTAATCCAACTGGGACTTGACAAACTATCGACCTATGGAATCATGCATGATACCGACCGCACCCAAATCAGAGACTATATCGACTTCCTCATTAGTGCGGGCTATCTGAGTTTGATAGGCGATGAATACCCGGTGTTGCGCATGACTGAGCATGCAAAGCAGGTGCTTTTCCACCAGAAAAAGGTACTATATACATGGCGAAAGCAAAGTCGAGTCGAGAGGATTTCTTCTTCTCGAAAAGAATCCAAAGCCATGCCGACACAGGCGAACGAAAGTCTGTTGGCCAATCTAAAAGCATTGCGCACCAAGTTGGCGCAAGAGGAAAACGTGCCGGCTTACATTATCTTTTCAAATGCTACCCTTGCAGATATGACCGCCAAGCAACCCCAAAATATGACAGAATTTTTGCAGGTTTCCGGCGTAGGAGAGGTCAAGGCTGCGCGATATGGACGGGCATTTTTAGAAGAAATTTTTATTTGGGCGAAGGAGATCAGCCATGGATAACAACCTTTCTACACAAGAATGGGTCAAGAGGGCTTACAAAAAACTCAAAGGAAATGTGTATTTTGATAAAACACAACTCCCGCTGATTGATCAGATTGTATCCTTCGAACACGATAA
>JBEHWJ010000067.1:0-10890 GCA_040217755.1 Syntrophomonadaceae bacterium
GGCCGCATGAGAATATTATTCCATTCACAATTAGAAAAGCCGGTCTGCCCAAATACAGACTTCTAAACAAATTTACAGCCGCTGCAGTGATACCGCAGCGGCTGTCCGTTGATGAAAGATTATTGGTGGGATTGGTGGGGAGGCCGGGCCGATTACATCATGCCCATGCCGCCGCCCATGCCGCCCATGCCCCCGCCGCCGCCCATGCCGGACTTGTCCTCGCCGGGCTTCTCGGAGACGATAGCTTCGGTGGTCAGCAACATGGCGGAGATACTGGCCGCGTTCTGCACCGCGGAGCGGGTTACCTTGGCCGGGTCGATGATGCCGGCCTTGATCATATCTTCATATACGTTGGTCAGGGCGTTGAAACCCATCCCCATATGAGCGGCCTGGGCCTCTTTTACCTTCTCGACTACCACTGAACCTTCGATGCCGGCATTGTTGGCTATCTGGCGCAGCGGCTCTTCCAGGGCTTTGGCCACCAGGTTGACGCCGGTCAGTTCATCGCCGGTGGCCTCAACCGCCAGTACCGCCGGGATAGCATTGATCAGGGCTACCCCGCCGCCGGAGACTATGCCTTCTTCCACCGCGGCCTTGGTAGCGGCCAGGGCGTCTTCGATGCGGTGCTTCTTCTCTTTCAGTTCGGTCTCAGTGGCGGCACCGACCTTGATGATGGCGACCCCGCCGGACAGTTTGGCCATCCGTTCCTGCAGCTTCTCGCGGTCATACTCGGAGTCGGTGGTCTCCGCCTGAGCCTTGATATTGCTGATACGGGCTTTGACTGCATCTTCGCTGCCTTCGCCATCGACGATGATGGTCTCGTCCTTCTTGACCACCACGTTCTTGGCCCGGCCCAGCATATCAAGGGTCACATTCTCCATCTTCAGGCCCATATCTTCGGTGACTACCTGGCCGGCGGTGAGGATAGCGATATCCTCCAGCATGGCCTTTCTTCTCTCTCCAAAGGCCGGGGCCTTGACGGCTACGCAGGTAAAGGTGCCTCTCAGTTTATTGACGATAAGGGTAGCCAGGGCTTCGCCCTCTACGTCCTCCGCTACCAGCAGCAGGGGTTTGCCGGTCTGGACGACTTTCTCCAGAATAGGCAGCACTTCGGTGATGGCAGCGATCTTCTTGTCAGTGATCAGGATGTAGGGATTCTCCAGTTTAGCTTCCATCTTTTCGGTATCGGTGACCATATAGTGGGAGATATAACCACGGTCGAAGTTCATCCCTTCCACCACATCGAGGGAAGTTCCCATATAATTGGATTCTTCTACGGTGATGACTCCATCCCGGCCTACCTTCTCCATGGCATCGGCGATCAGGTTGCCGATCTCGGAGTCGCTGGCGCTGATGGCGGCTACCTGGGAAATGGCGGCGCGGGATTCGACCGGTTTGCTGATAGATTCGATGGTGTCGGTAGCGGCTTTGACTGCCTTCTCGATGCCTTTGCGCATGATCATGGGATTGGCGCCGGCGGCTACGTTCTTGAGACCTTCCTTGATCATGGCCTGGGCCAGGAGGGTGGCGGTAGTGGTTCCGTCACCGGCGATGTCGTTGGTCTTGATGGCTACTTCCTTGACCAGCTGGCAGCCCAGGTTCTCCCAGGGATCTTCCAGGTCGATGTCACGGGCAATAGTCACCCCATCATTGGTGATGGTGGGAGAACCAAACTTGCGGTCCAGGACTACGTTGCGGCCCTTGGGCCCGAGGGTTACTTTTACAGTATTGGCCAGAGCATCGACACCCTTCTCCAGGGATCTTCTGGCTTCTTCAGCAAATTTTATCTCTTTGGAAAACATCTATGTAGCCTCCTTCAATTTTGTTAGACTATTTTAGCCAGGATATCTCTCTCCGAAAGGATCAGTACCGTCTCGCCGCCTAATTTGATCTCCATTCCGCCGTATTTGGAAAAGATGATCTTGTCGCCCACAGCAATGTCCATGGGGACTCTCTCGCCCTTGTCACTCAGGGGGCCGGGGCCTACTGCCAATACTTCGGCTTCCTGGGGTTTCTCTTTTGCTGTGTCTGGTACGAACAGACCGCTCTTGGTCTTCTGTTCTTCGACTTCGGCTACCTTGACAACCACTCGATCACCTAATGGTTTAATGTTCACGGGGACGCCTCCTTTTTTATTTGTTGTTAGCACTCAATAGTTGTGAGTGCTAATATACATTTAATATATTAGGCAACATTAGCCCGCTGCACAAATCACAAATTCGGCTAAATTTGCCCAATATTTTCGATTACTATTATTCTCCTGCAATTTTCCTTTTATACCTTCACCTAACTTAGTTTTTTGATTTGGACGCAGATCTGTGTGGGCAGAAGGCAACGTACGGAAGCGAAATGCGAGGCACAATAAAAGCCCCGACGGAAGCATACCTAACAGTACGTCGATTGAGGGGCTCTGAATCTGATACTCCTGATCTTTGGATCAGTCAGGCGACGTTTCGGAAGCGAAATGCGAGGAACGAATGAACCCCGCGACTGAGGCGTATACTCAATACGTCGATAGAGCGGGGTTTGTGATGTGACGATGATATTCGCTTTCGAAACTAGCCTTGGCCGCATTCGGTGGCTGACCCGACTAATATCTCCAAGCCATGGTCCAAAGCGGGCAGGATGGCCTCCAGTGATTCCCTGACCCCCTTGACGCTGCCGGGCAGGTTGATAATGAGGGTGTTGCCCCTGATCCCGGCTGTTGCCCGGGATAACATGGCTTTGGGGGTCTTCTGCAATCCGTACTGGCGCATCGCCTCCGGGATACCCGGGGTCAATCGCTCGATCACTGCCAGGGTGGCCTCGGGGGTCACATCCCGCCGCGCAAAACCCGTACCCCCGGACGTGAAAATTACATTCAGGCGCAGCTGGTCGCAAGCATGGATCAGCTTCTCCATTATGATATCCTGTTCATCCGGAATGATCTCATAATAATCGAACCGGTAACCGCTGCCGCCCAGCATATCAATAATCTCCCGGCCACTGCGGTCTTCGCGCTCGCCCCGCGAGCCTTTGTCGCTCATTACCAATATACCGGCTTTAAACATCAAACCAGCACCTCCACCGGATCACCCTTCCTGATCAGACCGCCTTTGATCACCTGGCAAAAGAGACCCTCATAAGGCAGCAGGCTGATGCCCAAGGCCCGGGTAACCACGCTGGGATGGTCTTCTTTCCCGATCTGGGTCACCTTGAGAACCGTTTCGGTCCCAATCTTCAGTTTATCACCCGCCGCCACCCGGGACAGGTCGATCCCCTCTATCATAAGATTCTCGGCCAACTGTCCGGGCCCGATATCCAGACCCTTTTCCCGGTTGACTCTCTGTACGCTCTCCCAGTCCAGACAGGTCACCTGCCGGCCCCAATCGCCGGCATGCCCATCGTTTTGGATGCCAAACCCGGTTATGACCTCGGCTTCCGCAACCTCTTGTTTTATCTGGCCCCGCTCCGGGCTGACGCATATCGAATAGAGCCTCCCCCGGGCCACCGGCCTGATATCTTCCCGGTGCAAATGGCCGCTCTTGCCGCCCGCCTTCTCCAGCAACTGAATCCCGGATATCTCCATCCAGCGGTCGACCGCCTTGCACATATCGTAGACGGTCAGGGCTGCGACCGTAACCGCGGTTATGGCCTCCATCTCCACCCCGGTCTTGCCGGTGGTCTTCACCACCGAATAGACAGTCAAGGTCGATCGGGTCTCATCGAATTCGAAGTCAATATCTACCCCGGTCAGCATCAGGGGGTGGCACATGGGGATAAGGGCGGCGGTCTGCTTGGCCCCCATCACCCCGGCCACTTGGGCCACGGCCAGCACGTCTCCCTTTTTTACCACCCCGGCCCGGATGGCTTCGAGGGTTTCGGGCATCATATGCACCACCGCCTGAGCCCGCGCCACCCGGTTGGAATCGGCCTTGGTACTGACGTCCACCATATGGGCACGGCCTTGTTCGTTGATATGAGTGAAGCCCATCGCTTATCCTCCTATCTGATACATCTTGCGGCGGTTCTCCGTCCCCCAGCCGTCGTTCATGTGGTGCTGGTCCGGCTTGCTGCTGATGGTTTCCAGGAAAATCTGCCGCAGTTGTTCATCACTGGCACCGTATTGCATGGCCTGCCGCAGGTCCACTTCCCGTTTGTCGTAAAGGCAGCCCCGCAGTTTGCCTTCCGCAGTCATGCGGATACGGTTGCACTCGGCACAGAAGTGATTGCTCATCGGGCTGATGAATCCCACCGAACCCTGGCCGCCTTCCAGGTTGTAATAGCGGGCCGGCCCGCTGCCCTTGATCTTTTTGGCATCGGCCAGCTGGTAGTGCCGGGAAATAATATTCTTGGTCTCCCGGGCGGTAATTATATTGTCACGGTTCCAAAACTGCAGGTCGCCGATGGGCATGAACTCGATAAAGCGTACGTGCAGCGGTCGTTTATAAGCCAGGTCGGCGAAGGCCATAATCTCGTTGTCGTTGAATCCCCGTATCAGGACGGTATTGATCTTGACCGGGTGCAGATCCAGGCTTAATGCCTTGTCGATGGCATTCATTACGACATCCAGGCAGCCGCTCCGGGTGATGTACTCGAACTTCTCCGGCACCATGGAATCCAGGCTGAAGTTGACCCGGTCCAAGCCGGCCGCTTTCAGTTCCTCGGCCATGCCCGGGAACAGCGTTCCATTGGTGGTCAACGATATATCATCGATCTCGGGGATTTCCTTAATATAGCGGATCAGCTGGACCACGTTTTTCCTGACCAAGGGTTCTCCCCCGGTCAGTCTCACCTTGCGGATACCAGCCCCGGCCGCTATCCTGACCAGCCGGGCTATCTCCTCCAGGGAGAGGATGTCCATATGCGGCAGTTTCTCTACCCCGCTATAGGGCATGCAGTAACGGCAGCGCAGATTGCAGCGATCGGTAATGGAAATACGCAGGTAATTGATATTGCGGCCATGTCTATCGACCATCGTGTCTCATCCCCCCATCATGCCTTTAATTTAATCTGGTGAAGGCATGTCCACCTCAAAAACAACCCAGTTCACAAGCATTTATCTTTATCCGGGCCTCGTTGCAGACCTTGCCCACTTTAACGGCGGGTATCCCCATTTTTTCCGCCAGCTCGCGAGCTTCCCGGCAGGTGATGGCCCCATCCGGGGCCAACTCTTTAATCTTTTCCAACAGTTTTTCGTCCATGCTCTGAACCCTCCCAAAAAAATAAGCGTCTTCAGACGCATACCGGCTCCACAATTATTTAGCGCCACTCCTTTCCCAAATGGAGGCGTGAACGTTTCCCCTCACACCCTATCGTTCAACCACCTTGGCGGATCGCTTTAGGCTGGCTGAATCGGAGCCTCTGTAATTGTGCCTCTATTATACAATAGCCTCAATAGCCTAGCAATGATCAGTAATATTATCCACATCATCGTTGGTCGCCGGTCGGCTTTAGAAAAAATCCCAGTTGACGGCCACCTCCGAACGTTCCGTGACCACCCAATGCATAGCCACATCCGCCTCATGGGGCAGCACCGTGTCCACCACCTGGAAATCATAACAGACCCCGCAGATAAATGTCCGGGGCGCCAGCCGCTTGAGGAAACGGTCATAATAACCCTTGCCGTAACCGAGCCGGTAACCCTGCCCGTCAAAGACCAGCCCGGGCACGATCACCGCATCGATGCCGGCCGGGGGGAACGGCTCACCCAGGGGCTCGCGGATACCGAAGCTTCCCCGGCGGGTGGTTTCCCAGCCGCGCAGCTCTACCGCCGCCAGGTTACCATCCTTCTCCACCCGGGGGAGCAGGATGGTGCGGCCATCCGCCCGCCACCTGAGCAACAACGGGAGCAGATCGACTTCGTTGCCTATCGAGGCAAAGCCCATGATGGTGACGGCCTCCCGGACCGGCTGCAGAACCAGCAGTTTGGCGGCGATCGCCCGGCTATGATCCTGCACTTGCTCCGGGGTCATCCGTTCACGCCTGGCCTGCATCTCCCGGCGCAAGGCCTGCCGTTGCTCCCAGGCCTTAATCACAGCCAGACCTCCCCTCGGCTGATGAACGACGCCAGATATAGAGGATGATGCCGGCGGCCAGGATGACCAGCGAATAAACCTGGGCTATGGACAACGGTCCGTAGAAAATCCAATTTTCCCGGAAGAACTCGATTACGAATCGATAGACCGCGTAGCCCATCAGATAGCCGGCGAATATCTGCCCGTCAAATCGGCGGCGGGGATAATACCAGCAGAGTATCCCGAACAGCAGCAGGTTGATGGCGGAACTGAACAATTGGGTAGGGTAGCGGTGTAAACCATCCACCTCAGGGAATACCACCGTACAGGGCGAATCGGCGGCGAGCCCGTAGCAGCAGCCGTTGAGAAAACAGCCGATCCTGACTATGGCGTAGGCCAGGGCCAGGTAGGGAGCCACGATATCGGCCATCTTCCAGAACGGATAGCCCTTGGCCCGGATATATATGATGAAGGCCAGCACCCCGGCGGTGAATCCGCCATACCATACCAGCCCCTGGAATCCGCCGTTGCTCAGACTGAAGAAGATAGCAGGCCGGGCCAGGAACTCGTGCCATTCAAACATGGCGATGTAGGCCAGGCGCGAACCGAGCAGTCCCGACAACACCAGGATGATGGCCAGATCCAAAGCATGGTCAGGATCGTAGCCCTCCTCTTTGAAGCGCCGGCTTATGCCAAAAACGGCGGCCAAGACCCCTACCGCCATCATGAATCCCCAAGCGTATACTTTTACCGGCCCCAGATCTATCAGTACCGGATAAATGGCGATCAGCCCCTTTGCTATATTTATCCACAGGACCTCATGGCTCTATTTTTCGACATTCCCTCTGCAACCGAGCCTATCGCCTAAAGGTCCGATATTCACAAAGCCCGATTTTCTAATTATCAACAGAGTTTTCCACAATATCCACAAGCCGAATCATAAGGAAAATCCGCTGGGTTGTGCATTAATGTTCAATCCGGCAAAGTTACCGTTGATGAAATCGTAGTAGGCCTGCCCGGCGATCATGGCCGCATTATCGGCACACAAGGGCAGGGAGGGAAAGTACAGCCGGTAACCGGCGGCGGCCGCCGCCCGGCCCAGCTGCTGCCTCAATTCCTGGTTGGCCGCTACCCCCCCGGCGATCAGGATGGTTTGGACCTGGTGATCCCGGGCGGCATGGATGGTCTTCTCCACCAGCACCTCCACCAGGGCGGCCTGGAATTCGGCGGCGATATCGGCGGCCCTGCCCCCCTGGGGCTGCACCTTTCTCCACAGGTTCATGGTGGCGGTCTTTAGACCCGAAAAACTAAATTCATAATCGCGGCGGTCCAGGAACACCCGGGGCAAAATGTACCGGCCCGGCGTTCCCTGCCGGGCCGCCTTCTCCACCGCCGGGCCGCCCGGGTAACCGAGTCCTAAGAAGCGGGCCACCTTGTCGAAGGCCTCCCCGGCGGCATCATCCTTGGTCGACCCGATGACCTGGTAATCACGGGGCCCCTGCATGTGCAAGAGGCTGGTGTGGCCGCCGGAAACCACCAGGCAGATGGCGGGAAACCCAATCCCTTCATGCTCCAGGAAATTGGCATAGATATGTCCCTGCAGGTGGTTGACGGCGATCAACGGCCGCTGCAGTCCATAGGCGAAAGCCTTGGCAAAAGACAACCCCACCAGCAAGGCCCCGATGAGGCCGGGAGCGATGGTCACTGCCACCGCATCGATATCCTGGTGGGCCAGTCCGGCTTGCCGGAAGGCGGTCTCCACTACCGCGGCTATATTCTCGATATGTTTGCGCGACGCTACTTCAGGTACCACCCCCCCGAACTGTTCATGGATGGCCACCTGGGAATTGACCACATTGGCCAGTACCTCCCGGCCGTTTTTCACCAGCGCGGCCGCGGTTTCGTCGCAGGAGGTCTCCACCCCCAAGATGATGACATCTTTCATTTTATATCCCTGCCTGTAGGTCTTGATTTAAGCCCACGTCGTTGTCTTCATGGAGATGCTTGACCATGATCAAGGCGTCCTCCTGGTTGTCGCTGTAATAATTCTTGCGGATGGCCGCATGGATGTATCCCAGGCTGGAGTATAGCTGCAGGGCGGGCTGATTGGAGGGCCGTACTTCCAGGAGCATCATGCTGGCGCCTTTGTTGCGGGCCAGTTTCTCCTGGGTCAGCATCATGGCCCGGGCGATGCCCTGCCCCCGGAATTTGGAGGCCACCGCCACATTGGTAAGATGGGCTTCCTCCATGACCGTCCACATGCCTATGTAGCCAGCTACCTCTCCGGCCCAGTCACAAACCAGGTAGTCGGCATAAGCGTTCTGCAGCTCCGCCTCGTATGATTGGCGTGACCAGGGCAGACTGAATGATTCTTTTTCTATAACCATCAACCGGTCCAGGTCCTGGACGGTCATCTTCCTGATCATGAACGCATTGTTCAGCACTTACAGCTCCCCTTTTCCCAGTTTCCGCTCGGCTTCCGACAAACGTATATAACGGGGGCGCAGGGCCATAACCGGCTCGTATTCGCCCCGGCCGGCCTTGACCATGGCCAGGCTGCCCAGGGCGGCCGCCCGCGGCAGCATCATATGGGCCGGCGCGACTTGAAGCTGGTCCCCCAGCAGCGGTTTGAAGATCTCCCGGTAAGGGGCATAGCCGTCCCCGAGCATGATGATCCCGGGGCGCCCCTGCTGGCGGGCCCATTGCCGGGCCAAGCGGGCAAACTCCTCCGGCGGGCAGGCCACCTCGGCGCCCATCAGCCGGGGGAAAGATCCGCGATTATCATAACAGGCGCCGTATACCTCCTGGCGGCGCGCGTTGAGCAGCGGGCAGACCAGGTAGTCAGTGAAGCAGATATTATGGGCCAGGGTTTCCAGGGTCGACAGGCCCACTACCGGCAGGCCGGCCGCCAGGCTCAATCCCTTGACCGCTGCCATGCCGATGCGCAGACCGGTAAAAGAGCCCGGGCCCAGAGTCACCGCCAGGGCGTCCAGGTCCTGGACCGAGAGCCCGCATCCCTGCAGGGTCTGATCCACCAGCGGCATGAGCAGCTCGGAATGGGTCTGTTTAAAGTTGATAAAGCTTTCCCGCACCAGGAGCTCATCCCGGATCAGGGCCACCCCGGCCACCGGGGTGGAACTATCGATGGCCAGAATCAACAATGCTCTTCAACCTCTCCAGTTTAGGCTGGTATTTGGCGCCCTGCGCCGAGATATGCACCTTGCGGGGCAGATCATAGTCGTCCCCGGTCAACTCTATATTCACCCCCAGGGCTTCCCCGGGCAGGATCTCTTCACCCGCCTGGGGCCATTCCAGCAGGGAGATGCCCCCGCTTTCCAGGTAATCGTCCAGTCCCAGGTCGACCAAATCAGGTGTCTCCAGGCGGTAGAAATCGAAGTGGTAGATCACCGGAACGGCCGGATAGACGTTCATCAGGGTAAAAGTGGGGCTGGTTACGGGGCCCGAATATCCCAACCCCCGGGCCACGCCCCGGACCAGAACGGTCTTGCCGGCCCCCAGCACTCCCCTTAAATATACGATATCGGAAGGGCCTAAAATAGAGGCCAGGGCCTGGCCCAACTCCAACATCTCTTCTTCATTGTGCACAATCAAATCCATGCATACTCCTAAAACTCAGGCCTGTCCGCATATGCTCCGGTACTCGTCGCGGATAAGTTTAAAATCCTCCCAGGCCGGCCGCTTATAACTGGGGTTGCGCAGCAAGGCGGCGGGATGGAAGGTGGCCATCATCTTTATCCCCTCCCGGGCGAACCAGCGCCCGTGGACCTGGGTTATCCGGGCCTTGGGATCGATTATGGCCTGGGTGGCGGCCGACCCCAGGCAGACGATCAGGCGGGGACTGATGAGACGGATCTGGGCCTCCAGGTAGGGACGGCAGGCCTTGACCTCATCCGGGTTGGGCAGCCGGTTGCCGGGGGGGCGGCATTTCACCACATTGGTTATATAGACCTCGGGCCGGTTGAATTCGGCCGCCGCCAGTATCTTGTCCAAGAGCTGTCCCGCCCTGCCCACGAAGGGGATGCCCTGTTCATCTTCATCTTTACCGGGGCCTTCACCCACGAACATGATCCGCGCTGCCCGGCTGCCGGCGCCGAAAACCACCTGCCGGCAGGTGCTTCTCAAAATACAACGCTGACATTGGCGGGCCAGTTCCTGCAACTGCTGATAATCCTTTATGTCCGGGTATCCCTCGCCATCTTTAAGGCCAGGCAGAAAAGCGGCCCCGCTCCTGGGCGGCGCAGTTGATGGAATTTTTGCCGCCGGCGGCGGATTCAATTCACCGAACAATACCGGTTGTTCATCGGCCATGGACTCTCCCCCCCACCCCTGACTCTCGGTCATAGATGACCAATGTAAAACCGCCTTAACAGGCGGTTATTTTCCCATATTATATATCATTGCCGGTCAATATTGAAATCGGTCCAGGAGTAATCGGCTCGGCCCGCTCTTATCATCACCACCCCGGATTTTTCTCCAAAAGGTTATACAGGTCGTCAAAGCCGTTGCCGATCCGCCAGAAACTGATCCCCCCCAGCCCGTACTGTTTGACCAGGTCCAGTTTTCTGCTTAGGCTCAACTCGTTTTCCAGCCAGATCTGGTGCCGGACCTGATCGGCGTCGGTATAGGTATAGAAAGGACTGTGGCTGGCTGAGTCGTAATTAGCGGCCACCCGGTAGCGGCTGCTCACCTGGGCCAGTCTCTCGCGGGTAACCGTGGTGGCAGCGCCCCCCTGTCCCCAGTCGTACCCGTAGGTGGCCATGCCGATCAGCAATTTGCCGGCCGGGATGCGGGCCTGGGTACGCATATACTGGATGACATCCTCCACCCACCACAGGGGGGCAACCGCTCCGGCCGCGGAAGTCTGGTAATGGTA
>JBEHWJ010000068.1:0-10873 GCA_040217755.1 Syntrophomonadaceae bacterium
GGCTATTTTTTATAAAGCTCCTCGAAATACTCAAGGCGCGGCATTTCAAAGTTCTTGAACGCCTCTACCACTGACTCTTCCATCATCTTCTGCAAGTACAACTGGTTGTTTTTCAGCTGGGCGATGAATTCTTCAGCCAGCTGGCCACTTTCTTCACCAGCCTTCAGTCCCCGCTCCAGTGAACTTTGAAAGTACTTTTTCACTTGGTCCTGGTTCATGGTCATACTCCCCATGGCCTGCTTGGTGAAATCCCACAGTTGTTCAGTCGTCTTTTCCCAGGTGGCAAACATTTTTTCCAGATTCTCGACGTTGTTCAAGTAATACACCCCTTTCTTTTAACGGTCCTGGTTTCCTATTTATTGGGAACCTTGTCAGACCATACGTTGATATATATATTCCGGATGGCGTGGTTTATGTTAGGTCGGGCAGATGTTTATTAGTTAAAAGTTTCACTAGCTCCAGGCATATAAGCAGTAAGATATTTTCCGGATATGTTATATCCTTACAGCTACAGGCAATGAAGATCGATATGGGTCAACCCGGAGCGGCCATTCGAGGCGGGGAGTCTTCGCTTGTGGATTGGGCCAAATCATACTATTATTTAAGGTATCCAGGTTTATAAGGTGGGGGGGTTAGGTGGATGGAATTGGAGAGATGCCTTAATTTTATCCTTACCAAAGCGCAGCGCCATGTAAATCAGCTTTTCAAAGTGGAATTGGCTCCCTTCGGTATTACCCCTGGTCAATATGCGGTCTTGAAATGCCTGTGGGATGAGAATGCCCAGACAGCCAGAAAGATAGCGGCACGATTATATCTGGATAGTTCGACCATAACCGGTCTCCTGGACCGGATGGAACAGAAGGGCTTGATCGAGAAACATTCCGATCCTAAAGACCGCCGTGCTCTGCAGGTAGTCCTCACCGAGGCGGGTAAAAACCTGGAGAGTCCGGTTTCCCTGGCTATATTGGATGCCAACCGCAGGGCTTTGCTGGTTCTTGATGATATGCAAGGCGAAGATTTGAAGGACATGCTTGATCAGATCAGCGTTGCGGAATAGGGATATAAATATATTCGGTTTATTGACCATATCCCTGGCGTTCTCCTCTCCCACTTATTACATCACTCTTTACGACTGATTGTCCGCGGCAGTGATGATGCGGTCCGGTTGGCTTGGCAGAGGCGACGGGGCCATCTCAAGATTTGAAGCCGGAACAGACCATCCGGGATGGATATCTTTATATGGGGGTGGAACCATGAGTTACCGCCAGCACATCCGTCATTTTCTGCGCTACCGCAAGATAGCGCGGGTATATCTAAAATATGGGGTGGGCAACGTCATATACACACTGGGGCTGGACCGCTTTCTCCCCCGCGCATCAGTGAAAGCGTTGCGGAAGGATTATCAGCCCGAGCACATCAAAGCCATCCGTTATTGCCAGGCGGCCACCGAACTAGGTCCCACCTTCATCAAAATAGGGCAACTGTTCTCGACCCGGCCAGATATTTTTTCCCCGGTATACATCGAGGAACTTGAAAAACTGCAGGACCGGGTGCCTCCCATTTCCTATGAAGAAGTGGTAAAACAACTGACCAGGGAATTGGGCCATCCAGATGAGATCTTCGCCGAGTTCGACCCCGAACCATTAGCGGCGGCATCCATAGGTCAGGTTCATGTGGCCCGCCTCAAGAGCGGGGAAAAAGTCATCGTAAAGGTACAGCGTCCCGATATAGAAAAGGTTATTGAAAATGACCTGGAGATCCTGATGGAGCTCGCCAAGGCGGCCGAGAATCGGTCCGAGGGACTTAGACGTCTCGGCATGAAGGGCATCTTGCAGGATTTCGGCCGTTTGATCATGAAGGAACTCGATTTTGACCGGGAAGGGAGAAATACCGAGCGGTTCCAGAAGAACTTTGCCAACGACAAGAGGGTGGTTATCCCCAAGATATATTGGGAATACACTACCCGGCGGGTATTGACCGAGGATTATATCGAGGGAGTAAAACTAAGCAACATAGAAGAGATAACCGCCCGGGGCTGGGACCGCCATAAAGTGGCCCAGCTGGGTACTACTACCTTTCTGACCCAGATTTTGCAGCATGGTTTTTTCCAGGCTGACCCCCACCCAGGTAATATGCTGATCATAGATGAACACCATATTGCCTTCATTGATTTCGGTCAGGTAAGCGCACTTAGCCATCTGCGCCTGCAGAGCATCGGCGAACTGCTGATAAGCTTCAGCAACCAGGAGATAGACCGGGCAGTGGCTACCCTGGAAGATATGGGTATATTGACCGATGATATCGACTTGGGGGCCTTTTATGAGGACCTGGCGGACCTCTTGGAAGTGGTTGGATCCGCCAAGATAGGGAATATAGATATGAACCGCTTGCGCAAGGATTTCCTGGACCTGGCTTATCGATACAACTTGAAGATACCGGCCTACCTTACCTCGCTGATGAAGGCTCTCATCACTGTCGAAGGAGTGGGAGCCAAATTCGACCCCTCTTTCAACTTCATGGAGAGTGCCGGACCCCTGGCGCGTCAGGTGGTGCGGGATCGATTCAGGCCGGAGAACGCAGAGAAGTTCCTGCGCCATAAATACTATACCAATGTCCGCCCGGCTATCGATTTACCGGCGAAAATCAACCGCTTCGTGCACAATACCGATCAGGGCCGGCTCAAGATGGGGATGCAGGTCAGCTTCAGCGAACCAGCCCGCCGGAGCATGATCAAGGTAGCCAACCAGCTAAGTGCCAGTCTCATCATCGCAGGAGGATTGGTGGGCTCGGCTCTGATTATCCAGACTTCGGAACCGGAATTCTTCGTGAGTCATGCAACGGTGGGCATTGCCGGTTTTAGCATCTCCCTCTTGGCACTGCTGATCTTCATTGTAAACTTCATCCGCAAAGGTTGAGGGCTGGTGGGTCAGGGACGGGCTTCAGCGAGGGCGGTAATCCCTGATGCAGATGCCGTTGTCTTCGACATAAGCGACTTCGGGTTGGGGTTGTTTGGATGCGTTGGCGGGTACGATCGAAATCTTGTCCCCGATGCGGATTTGCTTGGGGGCCAGATTGAGCGCAAAAATGGTCCTGGTGACATCCCCGTAACATCCCGCGTGGGCTATCCCTTCCAACCGGCCCAGCACTATGATATCCCGGGCCGCGGTTATTTCTGAACTCTCATGGACATTTCCCCAGATAATCATGGAACCTTCGCTGTGCAGCTTCTGTCCGCTGCGGAGGTTACGGTAAATGAACACATCCTCGCCGGCCGTCCTGGTCCGCCGGGCCGGGGTGTGAACGTTATGCAGGATCATACCATATTCCAGGCATAACCGCTGTAGGGCCGCGATCTCTTCCTGAGTCAGGGACTTGAGCCCTTCACCTTGGAACAATACCGGTGAACCAGAGAAGATCTGGGGTGTGGTCTCAAATTTCTTTTTCAATATGGCGGCGTATTCATCGCCGCTGCCCTGGGTAAAAACAAAAACCAGGTTTTCGTTTACCCCCTTGATATCCACCTTGGCCAAACCGATCTACCTGCCTTTTAGGGGAATACTGATGTCGAGAGCCGAATGCCGGCCTTCCGTAATCAGGCGCACCTCCGGTGTGCCGTCTATCTCCATGTGCTTGCCTATCAAAGCTATGATCTCATCCTGCAGGGTCTCCATCAGCTTGGCTGATGCCCCCACCCGGTCATGAGTCAGGACCACCCGCAGGCGGTCGTTGGCGCGGGAGCGACTGGATGGCTTCCCGTCAGAGAATATCCTCTTCAAAAAATTCAACATCTGGACCGCCCCCCTATCTGCCGAAACCGAAGTTCCGTTTTAGTTTACCCCAAAAATTCTCTTCCTGCAGGGTCATGAAAGGCACTTCTTTACCCATCATCCGTTGGACTATGTTGTTAAAAGCTTGAGCGGCTGTGGACTTATCATTGAGGATTATTGGCTCGCCCCGGTTGGTGGATATTACTACCCCGCTGTCTTCCGGTACCACACCCAGCAGTTCTATGCACAGGTGTTCGATGAGGTCTTCGATACTGAGCATATCACCCCGGCGCACCATGTCGGGACGGATACGGTTGACTAGCAGTTTTATGTCCCTGAACTCGGCTGACTCCAGCATTCCGATGATCCGGTCGGCATCGCGGACCGCGGAAACCTCGGGATTGGTTACCACGATGGCCTTGTCGGCCGCGGCTATGGCGTTTTGGAATCCCTTTTCGATGCCGGCCGGGCAGTCGATGATTATGAAGTCAAAATCAGGACGCAGTTCCTTGCACACCTCTACCACCTGTTCGGCAGTTATATCATCTTTGTTGCGGGTTTGGGCGGCTGGCAGCATGAACAATTCCGGGAAGCGCTTGTCCTTGACCAGGGCCTGCCGCAGGTTACACTCCCCTTCGACCACCTGCACAATATCGTAAATAACCCGGTTCTCCAGGCCCAGAATCAAATCCAGCTTTTTTAGCCCGATATCAAGGTCCATTACCACTACGCTGTATCCCTGTTTGGCCAGACCGGTACTGAGGTTGGCCACGGCGGTCGTCTTACCCACTCCACCTTTACCTGAAGTAACTACGATTACCTGACAGTCAGGGTTCTTCTTAGCCATTATTGTGCTCCTCCTCCAAACGCGTCCCTTGATCTGTGTAACCCAGCCAAATGCCCGTAACCACACTCATAAAAATTGACATAAGCAGACACATCTACCTAATTGTAAAACATATTCATGTCGTAATAAACTGGAATTTATGATATTTTCCGCGACATACCCACCGATTTCCAACTGAGCCGGAATTTATCAATGACCAGAAAATTGTGGCAGGCAGTATAATAATCTTGAGATAGAAGCGTATATAGATTATATATTAGGGGACAGTTATTGACTTCATTACTTTTATGAATCGAAAGGCGGGCAAGATGAGACTATTATCAAAGATAGGCGTTTTTGTCGCAGCTGTATTTCTATTCGCGTGCTGCTTCTACGTGGGGGTGTCCCTGACTCAGACCACTCCCAAGGTAGCCAATTTTTTCACCGGCATCAGCAGCTGGGAGTATCAGGTCCAGGGCCAGACGGTAGTCTATTATGCTGACGGCACGGAAATGGGGAAATTGGGATATCGACGCCAATACAGCGAGGACTTTCCGGAATTTTTGGAGCAGGCGGTAGTAGCGGTGGAAGACGTCCGTTTCTACCAGCACAAGGGTTTTGATGCCAAAAGTATCGGGCGCGCCATTTACAATGACCTAAAGGCCGGTTCCAAGGCGGAAGGCGGCAGCACCATCACCCAGCAGTTGGCGCGTACTATATTCCTAACCAATGAAAAGAGCTACAGCCGCAAAATCAAAGAGCTGTTCATCGCGGTGTCCATCGAAGATAAGTACACCAAAGACGCCATTCTCAATATGTACCTGAACGAGGTATTTATCGGAAGAGGATGTTCAGGCATGGCCGCCGGAGCCAATACCTATTTCGGCAAGGATGTTTCCCAGTTGAACAAGGCCGAGATGACCATTCTGGCGGGAATTATCCAATCACCCGGATGGTATTCTCCCGACACCAATCTGGATGGACTGAAAAGCCGGCAGCAGACGGTAGTCAACGTCCTGATCGAGCAGGGAATAATATCGGAAGCGGAAGGCCGGTCGATAATGAAGCAAAAATTGAATTTCAAGGCCTATCAACCTTATTCGGCCAAACATCCCTATTATATGAGCTATTTGAGCAGTATCCTGGAAGATGAGATCGGTGCGCAACGGCTTTATGGCGGGGGATTGAAGATCTATACTACGATCGACAGCCGCATGCAGTTGGCGGCCGAGTCGGCGGTGGCTGCCAATGCCAGTTCTTTCAGCAGCCGGGGTATTTCAGCCCGGGATATCGCACTGGTGTCCATCGATCCGGTTTCGGGGGGAGTAAAGGCCATGGTGGGAGGTTCCAACTGGAGCAAAAACCAGGTCAATATGGCGGTGATGCCCAGACAACCGGGTTCGGTAATAAAACCGCTGTATTATGCAGCCGCCATCGACGCGGGGATTATCAAACCAGACACGGTTCTTAATAATAAGAAACGCGACTTTAACGGATACAGTCCCGATAATTATTCCGCCAGTCCGGACAAGGTGACCGCCAGAGAGGCCCTCATCCATTCATATAATGTGGCCTCGGTGGAGGTGCTCAATAAACTAGGGGTGGACCAAGCCATCAAATTCCTGTCGGCCTGTGGAATTACCTCCATTCAAAAGGAAGACCACAACCTGGCCCTGGGGCTGGGAGGCATGAGTAGAGGCATATCCCCTCTGCAGATGGCGGCCGCCTACACGATTTTTCCCAACCAGGGTAAGCAGCCTGGTATCCATACTGTGATCAAGGTTGTAGACACCAAAAACAAGGTCCTGTTTAAGGATGAGAGCGTTTCCGAGCGGGTGATGAGCAGCGGTAACGCCAAAACCATGGACGGCATTCTGAAGGCGGTAGTCAGCTCCGGCACCGGTTCCAATGCGCGGGTGGCTATTGCCAGCGGAGGCAAGACCGGAACCACCGAGGGTGCGGCCGGCCAGAAGACCGCTCGTGACCTGTGGTATGTAGGTTACACATCAGAATTGGTTACGGCAGTATGGGTCGGCAACAGCGACAATTCAGAGATCAAGGGCTTTGGTACGTATGGCGGAACGGTAGCCGGACCCGTCTGGAGAGACTACATGAACAGGTTGATCAGCCGGGGCGTATTTAAAGAGGCGCCGGTACAAGAAGATGAAGAGGAAATGAAAACCCCTCCGGTCCAACCCGAGCAACCTGCCCAGCCTGAAAACGAAGATATTAACGACACTACCCTGCCCAACGGAACGGGCACCGATGAGCAGACTGATCAAAAGGCTCCGGATGAAACAAAAGAACCACCGGTCCAACCCGGCCAGCCGGATGAAAAACCCGGCAACGGTACCGGGAATACGGATAACCAGCCTGGGCCTTCCGCCACGCCCTCTGGCGAGGCGGGAACCCGGTAACCACTTTGACGCCTCCTGCTTAATATAGGCAAGGAGGTGTTTGGTTTTGAAAGCCTTTGACCATCAGATCCTGGGCATATTTCGCCGCCTGGCCCGGCCCGCTCCCTGGAGTCCGCCGGGGGTATCCCTGTTGGCCGCCCGCCGGATGTGGCCCTCCACCCGTGGTGAAGAAGCGGTGGTGGCTATACTGGATACCGGAATCGATTATGATCATCCCGATCTCAAGGCCAACCTTATAGATGGAGTCAGTTTTATAGATGGAGAACCGGATTGTAGGGATAGAAACGGCCATGGCACTCATGTGGCCGGGACTATCGCCGCCAACGGACAGATCTTGGGCGTGGCCCCGTCGGCCCGGATTCTGGCGGTTAAAGTACTGGACCATCAAGGCGGCGGAACTTATAAAACCATTACTGCGGGGCTCAAATTTGCCCGGGAATGGAAGGGGCCGCAAGGCCAGAGGGTCAATGTGGTTAACATGAGCCTGGGTGGTCCGGAGCCTGATAAAGATATGTACGATGAGATCATTAGGGTTGTAAATTCAGGCATCCTGGTCGTATGCGCCGCTGGCAACGAAGGCGACGGTCAGCAGGAGACCAAAGAAATAGCCTTTCCCGCCTATTATGACGAGACCATCGCCGTGGGGGCGGTAAACCTGCAGACGCGGGGGGCCAATTTCAGCAATACCAACGAACATATCGATTTAGTAGCCCCGGGGGTAGAGACCTATTCTACCTATCCGGGCGGAAAGTATGTAAAACTATCCGGAACCTCGATGGCTGCTCCCCATATAAGCGGCGCGGCAGCCCTGATCTATTGCCGCTATAAAAGGCGTTTCGGTGCTTTTCCCACCCCCGGTACGGTGGGCCTGCTGCTGCGATATCAGAGCATCGACTTCGGCGCAGCGGGATTCGATGAATTATATGGATATGGGATGTTCAGCTTCAACATCGACGGCGGTAAGGCAATCCAACTGACCCCGGGCACCAAGAAATATAATATCAACGGCCAGGAATACGAATGGAATCATGCCCCGGTCGTCAGCGGAACAGCTATCCAGGGAGGGCTGGCGGAACTGAGCGAGGTACTTGGATGCGACAGCCGCACTACCCTGGATGAAGGCTTGGTAGTTAATAAGCGAGGGAAAATGGAGATCTGGTGCTGAAGGGGACCCCCAGGCGGCAGTTTTCTTCCCGTCCGTAAAGGAATATATTACTTCTCTGTCGAATACTACATTGAACAAGCAGTTTGCAGGCCGTAAAAGCAGAAATCATAAATTGAGAAGAAGGGGGAAGAACGATGTCCACAAAGCTGCATATTTTTGCCGTATCCGACTCGGTTGGAGAGACTGCTGAAAAAATTGCGGCGGCCACCTCGTTACAGTTTGATATCGATAGGAGTATCACCCGCTTTTCCCGGGTCACCAAAGAAGAACAGGTTTTAGAAATCCTGGATCGGGCGGTGAAGGATGATGCCATAGTCATATACACCCTGGTCAAATTGAAATTGGGTACATTTCTGGCGGGCAAAGCAGCCGAGAAGGGCGTTATAGCCATCGACTTGCTGACCCCGCTGATGAAGGTCATAACCGAGAAGACTGGCATAGAGCCGTCGCAGACCATTGGACTGACCCATCAGACCGATAGTGAATACTTCAACCGGGTAAAGGCCATAGAATACGCCATCGACCATGACAATGGGGCCAACCTGGACACGGTGGACCAGGCTGATCTTATCATTTTGGGGTTGCCGCGCACTTCCAAAACTCCTCTTTCGATGCATATGGCCAACTTGGGCATCAAGGTGGCTAATTTCCCGATCACCCTGAATACCCAGGTGCCTGAGGAGATACTTAACATCAAGGACAAAGTCCCCATGGTGGGACTGACCATAGACACCGATACCCTGTTGGAATTACGGCGGGAGAGGGCCCGCAGTTTTGACCTGCCCCAGGATGTCGACTCCCTTGACGATCTGGTGGCGGAGGAATTAGATAATGCCTACCGGATATATGCCAAACTGAAATGCCTGGTCATCGATGTCACTTTGGCCAATATCGAGGAGATAGCCAGTTCCATAACCCATAAATTCAGATTGCCGCTTAAATTCAGCCATGTCAGGTTAAAATAACCCGTGTCGGGAAAGAACCGGAATCGCAGCCATGTAAACAGCCTAAACAGGTTCGATAAGAGGGTTCGGCCAGTTGCCATATGTCTACATCTTGAAATGCCGTGATGACACCTATTACACCGGGTACACGGTGGACATCGACCGCCGTCTGCAGGAGCACCAAAATGGGTTGGCCAGCAAATACACGCGGGGCCGCACCCCGGTGGAACTGGTTTACCTGGAAGGATTGCCGACCAAGGGCGCTGCATTGCGGCGGGAGCTGGAATTGAAACGCCTTACCAAGGCTGCCAAACAGAAACTCATAGAAACCTCCCATCAAAGCCATAAGTAAATATAAGTGAAAAGAGTATCTGCCCAAAGAAAAACTCACTCTGCGTACTCCTGAATTTTTGTTATTTCAGGTGTCTACTCAAAGGGGAGCTTATCATTGCGGTAGGTGCTCTTTGTTATTAATAGGTATGCAGCAACGAAAAGGGTATGGTCAGAAAAGAGAGCATGGTTGCCTCCTCATGCATTTACATAATAATCGACCTTTGGGGGAAAATAATCCTTAAACAAAGGAATCCAAACATAAGGGAGGCAGTCAAATGCTGGCAAGAAGAGGTTCAGTGGTAAGCAAACAGGAATTCATCCAGGACGGATTATATGCCAAGGAAGAATATGAAGGCCTGTTGGTAAGCTCCGATGAAAAGGAAGGCTGCTATAATCTGGGCGTGCAGCTGGCCGAAGACCAGGTTTTGTTTGTAGATCAAGCGACGGACCATGACATACAGCAAAAATTGGAGACCTGGGTACCGCAGATCCAAGCCCTTCAAAGGCAGTATAACGTCAAGCACAACTCCGGAAATTATGTAAAATAAGGATTACCCAAGAAGACCTGGTCAGATAACCGGTATTCTATACCATGGGGGCTTATGACCCCCGTTTTTTGGCCAGGCGGCATACAAGCGATCATTCCCCAGTATAAATGTCTAAAAGGAGTGATCGTATGCCGGAACTTAAATGCCTCTTGGGCATGCCGTTCAGAGGGCAACAGTGGGTGCTGAAACTGCTGGCGGGCGGTGTGATCACCCTCATACCGCTGGTCAACATAATGTCCCTCGGCTATTTTGTGCATTGTATCAACAGCGGCCAGAGGGGGCGCCGATGCCTGCCGGAATGGTGGGATTGGCAGGACTATATCCGCCAAGGCTGCACCATGCTCTTGATTATTCTAATTTATCTGGTTGCCGCCGCCTTGATCGTCTGGCTGGCGATGTGTATCCCGGTGGCAGGTACGTTATTGTCCACCCTGCTGTTCCTGGTTATAATCCTGGTGATTCCCATGGCGTTGGCCAACTACGCCCTGCATTATGTTTTCCAGGACGGGTTGATGATAGTAGACATAATCCGTATGACAGCCAGGGTGGCCGGTGTATATGCGACGGCTTTTCTGCTGGCGCTCCTAATCGTTTCCATCGCCTGGGCTCTTCTACTGGCGTTCCCGGTTTTGGGCCTGTTGAGCGGGCTGATCATATTCTATACCGGCATCATCTATTCTTATATATTGGGCAGCCTGCATCGCGAAGCCTTGTGAACCGGTTATCGCTGACCAACGACAGTGAATCGGTTAGCGCTTGAATATATTTGAACATTGCGGTACAATGGTTTTTGCGTCGGGATGTAGCGCAGCTTGGTAGCGCGTCTGGTTCGGGACCAGAAGGCCGCAGGTTCAAATCCTGTCATCCCGACCA
>JBEHWJ010000069.1:0-10795 GCA_040217755.1 Syntrophomonadaceae bacterium
CAAAGTGTACGGTGCGGGCATTATCCATGTTCTCGAACAACCTGAAAGACAGGGGGGCATGGATATAATACCCGGTCAGGCACAGCATGGTGATAGAGATCATGTTGAGCCAATGCAGCAGTCTGAGCCACAACGGGTGTCTTAACTCCACTTTTTTAATCATGGTAACACCCCCTTAACCGATCACGAACTGGCTGAGAACCTTTTTGTCCGGAGTCATCACATGGATGGCGCAAGCCAGGCAGGGATCGAAGGAACGAACTATCCTGACGATTTCAAACGGATTGGTCGGATCCTTGATCGGGGTTCCGATCATAGCCTGTTCCATGGTACCCAATTGATTCCGGTCATCCCGCGGTGACATATTCCAGGTGCTGGGGACTACCGCGTTATAAACAGCGGTGCGGCCGTGTTCGATCTTGTTCCAGTGTCCCAGGGCACCACGGGCGGCCTCGGTCAGGCCCATGCCCTGTGCCTCCGTGGGCACCTTGTGCGGAGTGCAGACCGGTTGACCGACTTCAAGTTTCATCACCCATTCATCCATGGCGTGAGCGATCATAGAGCATTCGACTGCCCGGGCGAAGTGACGGCCCAATACCGAGTAGGCTTTATCTCCCAGGGCCAGGACGTCTTTGTTCTCAGCGGTGAGCAACCGGGCCAGGGGACCGACTTCCATCACATTGCCGTTGTAGCGGGGGGCTTTGACCCAGGAATAGGCACCCTTCTTCTTAGTGTCAGGGGTTACTACGGCCTTGGTGGGCTCTTTGTCGATTTCGTCTTTGTACCAGCTGTATTTGACATCTTCACCGATCAATCCGGGTTCCAGATCCTGAAGCTGGCCACCCAGCAGAACCTTGGAGGGGAAGAATTTCTTTTGATGGACAAAGTCCTTAAGAGCACCTTCCTCCTGCGGGAATACCCCGTAAGAGAGCATATTCTTGCAGCCGACCCCGATATTGAAGTATTCGGGATAAGTGGCCGCCACCGCTTTGACGGTCGGGATATACTTGTTATCGATAAATGCAATCAATTCGGCCAGGCGGAATTTGAAATCCACCATCTTCTGGCTGTCCGGAACCTCAGTGACTCCACCGGGAACAATGGCCTGGTTGTGAGGCATCCGGCCACCCCAAAGGGCCCCCATCTCATGGGCTTTACGCCGCATCTGCAAAGCTTCCAGGTAAGTGTTGACTACCTCTGTATTCACACTGGCCGGAAAGCGGTAGTCACCCTCGTAGCGAGGCACAAAGGGTGGAACATCCGGGCCCTTGACATAATCCAGTGCCGCCAGGTGGAAGAAGTGAAGGATATGTGACTGCAAATAATTGGATCCCAAAATCAGGTTTCTGATGATCCGTCCATTGGGCGGAGGTTCGATTCCAAAAGCGTTATCTAAAGCCAACGTACCCGCGGTGGCATGACCGATCGGTCAGACCCCGCAGATTCTTTGCATGATCTGCTGGGCATCACGGGGATCACGGCCCTTCATGATCAATTCCAATCCCCTAAACATCATGCCCATGGATTTGGCATTGACTACCACGCCGCCTTCTACTTCGACCTCTACGCCGAGGTGACCTTCGATACGAGTTATGGGATCAATTTTTATCGTCTGTGCCATTAGTTGTCACCTTCTTCCTTGTCATGATCCTTTTTGGGCCCAATCCTGCCGGTAGCGATATTACCGGCCAAGTGGCCGCCGATACCTAGTACTGCCGCTCCGCCAAGTACGAACCCTATCTGATCCACTGTGGCAGTGGTAGCCGGACTTGTCGGCATCTCAGCCATGCGCTCATAAATCGGCCAATTGGGGAATTGAGGTTCAGTACAACCTAAACATACCCCACCGCACATTACACACCAGTTCACCCCACCGTTCCACAAACGGGTAGTGGAGTCGCAATGGGCTATCGGTCCTTTGCAGCCCAGTTCCAGCATACAGCCTATTTCTCCGAAGTTCTTAGCGAAGATGCCGTTGTCGAAATATTGCCGGCGCTGGCAATTGTCGTGAATCATCCGGCCATAAAACATCTTGGGGCGCCCGGCGGAATCAAGTTCAGGGACTTCTTTGAATAACAGGTAATGGGCGATTGTTCCAACTATCCAGTCCGGATGGGGTGGACATCCACCGATATTTATAATCGGTTTGCCCTTTACTATATCAGATACCGCTTTTGACTCAGAAGGATTGGGATCAGCTGCCGGTAGTCCGCCAAAAGCTGCACAAGTCCCGATACTCAGGATGGCCGCAGCCTTGCTGCCTACATCTTTGACGGCCTGGAGCATGGTCACAGGTTTGCCTTCTCTTTCACCGATGATACACCAGTTGCCGTTTTCTTTTACCTGAACTGATCCTTCAACGCACAGGACAAACTTACCCGCATATTTTTCAACGACATCGTAAAGAGCATTCATAGCCAGCTCGCCTTGAGCTGCCGAAACGTTTTCATGGAAACGCAGGCTGATAACCTTTAATAACACGTCCTGGATGTCTGGATTCTGGCAGTTTAATAAGGAAATCGAACAGCCAGTACAGGCGCCTCCGGCTAACCATATCACTGGCGGCAATTCCCCCGCTTCTGCAGCTTCAGCTAGGAACGGTGACAGGTATCCCGCCAGGGATACTGCCGCCGCTGAGCCTGCAGCAGCGCGCATAAAGTCGCGACGGCTCAATTTGGTTGCCATATTCTATTTCTCCCTCCATTCACTAGTGTGTCAATCCCTGATTCTTTTCCCAAAATCAATTCATCCCAGGATGGTTTATTTCTATATCTCTAAATATCTAAAATGGGGTTTTCTTTTTCACCTCCTCGAAGACAAAGCGAGTCCAGTTTTCTATGCCCTCCCCAGTACGTCCAGAGACCATAAATACTGCAGCAGAGGGATTAATCTGGTCCAGGTCCTCCCTAAACCTGTCCAAATTAAAATCGGTATAAGGCAGGAGATCTATTTTATTAAGCAGCACCGCTTTGGCCTGGCGAAAGATCAATGGGTATTTGCGCAGTTTATCATTGCCCTCCGCAGTACTTATGACCACGGCCGTAAAATCCTCGCCCAGATCGAATTCGGCTGGACAGACCAAGTTGCCCACATTTTCGATGACGATTATATCCAGGTCATCTGCCGGCAACTGGCCATAAGCCTTCCCTACCATAGAGGCATCCAGATGACAAGCGCCTTCGGTGTTGATCTGGATAACCCTCACGCCTTTGTTTTCAATACGCTGAGCATCCTGGTCTGTGTATAGGTCGCCTTCGATGACCCCCAACCTTAACTGCCCGCCCAATGTCTCAATAGTACGTTCCAGAATAGTGGTCTTGCCAGAGCCGGGAGAACTCATAAGATTAATGACCAGCACATTCTTATCCTTAAAGAGATTCCGGTTCCTCCGGGCCAATAATTCGTTAGCCCCCAGCAAGTGGGTTTCCATATTTATATGTGCCATCAGATGCGGTCTCCTTCGTAATAATCCAAATACATCTCCCGGCCCTTAACCACTTCCACCCGATTTGATCCACATTCGGAACAGATGAAACAATAGGGATCTTCTTGAATGGATTCACCGTCACAAGCCTGACATCTCATAAGCGCAGGCACCTCTTCGATTTCCAAATCCGCCCCCCGGAACAAATCTTCCTGGCTCAGTACCTCGAAGGCAAACCTGAGGCTGTCCGGCATTATCATGGTAAGATTACCGATTACCAACTTTAGTTTGTTTATCCTGTTGATACCGTTCTGTACCGCACTATCCCGGACCATGTCCAGCACACCTTCCATGATGGATAATTCATGCATATCTTATTCCTCTTCTGAGACGAATGGCAAAGGCGAAAGCGCTTATCGATGATTACCAGTCTACATCGAGAAATATATCACAAATCCGTTTTCCACAGCACTTCCCCATGAAGTGTATTCAGTATACTTATGGTGACGCCAGCCTTTCCGGATTACACAAATACTCTTTTCCCCTACCCTTTGCTATGGCAAAGGGTTCCTTTTTGCATTCACACCCAAAATGGGTGAGCCACAAAAAAAGCCCAGCCGGAAATGCTGAGCATTATACACAGTATGACCCGGACTCGGAACATAGCGTTATCCCAAGTCGGCATATGTGCTACCAGGCATCTCCTTTTCGCAATGGAAGGCCCGCTCGTTTCCAAACGAACCCTGCCGGCCGCAAGTCCATAGATTCTTCCTTAGGACATGAGGCTCGGAGAAAATAGGTTTGATTAAATTGTGACCTTAAACACTTTGTCTATATTCAACACAAAACTCACAATTCCTGCAAAGAAATTATTTTTCCTTACCAAACCCCGCCCCAACTAACATTTCCAAGACCAGTAAGTCTTCTTGGTGCTCACCCTTCAGATTTATAAAACGGGTTCAGCCGCCTCGAGCAATTTGTTTTCGATGGCTGCCAGCAGTTCCCGGATGCCGTCTCCAGTTTTGGCGGATATAAAGAGCTGACCGTTGCCGGCGCCCCTCTCAAAATCAAGCAGGTCGGTCTTGTTATAAACGGTCATTATCTTTTCCGGTACCGCCCCTAATTCCCGGAGCACTTTATCGACTACTTGTTCCTTTTCAAGGCTATCCTCGCCCGCCACATCGATGATATGGAGAAGGATGTCGGCATCGACAGCTTCCTCCAGGGTGGAGCGGAAGGCGGCTACCAGATGGTGAGGCAGGTTCTGGATGAATCCTACCGTATCGGTGATGAGGGCCTCGGTCCCTCCCGGCAGGCTGATCTTGCGGGTAGTGGTATCGAGGGTCTGGAAGAGACGCTCATCCGCTTCCACCGGCCGGTCGCCCTTGCGGTGGGCAGTTTTACAGAGGGCGTTGAATAGTGACGATTTGCCGGCATTGGTGTAGCCGACCAGAGAGATGGTTTTCAACCCGGCCCTTTGCCTCTGTTTACGATGCAGTGCCCGGGTCTGTTTGACTTTATCCATCTGGTTCCTGATATCGCGGATCCGGTTACGGATACGCCGGCGGTCCAGTTCAATCTTCTGCTCCCCGGCGCCGGCCCTGGTGCCAATACCGCCGCTCAGCCGGGCCATCTCCGCCCCTCGCCCGGTCAGACGCGGCAGGCGGTATTCCAGGTTGGCCAGTTCAACCTGCAGGATACCTTCCCGGGTGCGGGCCCGTTGACTGAATATATCCAGGATAAGCATGGTACGGTCAATAACCTTTACCTCTACCGCTTCCTCCAGGTTGCGCAGCTGCACCGGTGACAGTTCCCTGTCGAAAATGACCAGATCAGGCTGCAGTTCCTTTACGAGGTGGTTAAGTTCCTCCAGCTTGCCTTTGCCGATGTATGTGGAAGCACTGGGCCGTTCCCTGGCTTGGACCATGACTGCGGCCACCTGGGCCCCGGCGGCTTCCGCCAGTCCTTTAAGTTCTTCCATGGATGATTCGAAGTCCATGGGGCTGGATTGCCGGGACTTTACCCCGACCAGGACAGCCCGCTCCGGCTCTGCAACCTTCAACTGTGCACCTCCTGTAATGAGTGGTTTACCTGGATCTCTTCCGGCTCCGGCCAGAATCGGCGCCCCCGCGCTTCGGTCCAGGTGCGGCGGAACCTTTGCGGACGCTCCGGCCGCTCCTGGTTGGGCCGCTCCCCCCGCCCTTGGTCTGGCTGCTCCCGTTTGGGCCGGCTGCACCCCCTGGGGCTTTCACCAGCGCTTTGGGGCCGGAACCGATCAAGTCCTCGCGGTGGCAGATCTGCAGGGCTTCCCGGGCGAGAGCATAATTGGACCGGTTCCGGTATTGCAGCAGGGCGCGCTGCATCCGGCGTTCTTCTGGCTGACGGGGCACGTAAACCGACTCCCCGCTGGCCGGGTCGATTCCAGTATAGTACATGCAGGTCGAGGCCGTCATCGGGGTAGGGGTGAAGTTCTGCACCTGCTCCGGGTAGTATTGCAGCTGATCGCGCACAAATTCGGCCAATTGCACGGTATCCTGCAAGGTGCTCCCGGGATGGGCGCTGATGAAATATGGCACCAGGTACTGCTCCTTGCCCACTTTGTGGTTGACCTGCTTGAATTTTTCCATGAACTTTTTATATTCGCTTGGTCCGGGCTTGTTCATCAGATGGGTCACCCGGCCGGAGACATGCTCCGGGGCTATTTTAAGCTGGCCGCTGACATGGTGTCGGCACAAGTCATGCAGGTAAGGGGAACGGTCGCGCAGCAGCAGGTCATGGCGCAGCCCCGAGGCCACAAATATGTGCTTTATCCCCGGGATTTTACGGAGACGGCGCCATAACTTGACTGAGGGGGTATGGTCGGTTATCAGGTTCTTGCATACGCCCGGGTATAAACAACTGGCGCGGCGGCACCGGCGGCAGATCTCTTCATCCTGGCCTTTCAGGCCATACATGTTGGCCGAAGGGGCCCCCACATCCGGGATAGTGCCTTTGAAATCGGCATGGGTAGCCAGCCTCTCCGCCTCGTGGACAATAGATACGGGGCTGCGGTTCTGGATAAACTTGCCCTGGTGCATCCCCAGTGAGCAGAAGGAGCATCCCCCGAAACAGCCGCGGTGGGTAACTATAGAAAATTGCACCGGGGCCAGGCCCGGAACTCCGCCTCGCCGGTCATAACCTGGATGACTGCGGCGCAGGTAAGGGAGGTCGTAGATTTCATCCATCCGGGCGGTGGTCAGGGGAAGGGGGGGCGGATTCTGCACCACCCAACGCCCGGCATGTTGCTGGGCCAGCGTAACTGCGCTGTAGGGATTTACCTGTTCCAGTATCGACCGGGTCGCCGCCACGAAGGCGATCTTATCGGAAGCCACCTCTTCAAAGGAAGGTATCACCAGAGCTGAATCAGGCAGCCTATCGGCCAGAAAACAGGTCCCCCGCAGATCATGAAGCCCGGTTATTTCCTGGCCGGAACCGAGCCGGCGGGCGATCTCCAGCAGTTGATATTCGCCCATCCCATAGACCAGCAGGTCGGCCCGGCTGTCCATCAGGATGGAGCGGCGCACCTGATCGGTCCAGTAATCATAGTGGGCCAGGCGGCGGAGGCTGGCTTCTACCCCGCCGATAACGATGGGCACTCCCCGGTAAGCCTGGCGGACCAGGTTGCTGTAGACGATCGTAGGCCGATCCGGACGCAGGCCGGTCCGGCCCCCAGGGGAGTACAGGTCTTCCCGCCGCCTTTTTTTGTCAGCCGTATAATGGCTCACCATGCTGTCCAGGTTGCCCCCGGATATGGCAAAAAACAGGCGCGGCTCTCCCAGGCTGGTTATATCGTTCAGGTCGCGCCAGTTCGGCTGGGCAATTATACCCACCCGGTAGCCCTGGGACTCCATGAACCGTCCCAGCAGGGCTGCTGCCCAAGCCGGGTGATCGACGTAGGCATCGCCGCTAACGATTATTATGTCCAGCTGGGCCCAGCCCCGCTCCTCCATATCTTCCCGGCTGACCGGCAAAAAGTCCACCGCTGTTGGTTGCATATCTTCCTATCAGCCCCGTTCCGCAGCCAGTGGTTCCATCTGCTCCTGCAGCTTTTCCCACCGGTCATACCCTTCGGTCAAGATGGCTTTTACCTGTTCGTATTCCCGACTGCAGAGGCGGACCTGGGCATCATCGCCATAGGTGGCCGGGTCGGACAGTTGTGCTTCCAAATCAGTTTTCCTGCTCTCGGCCGCAAATATGCTCTGTTCCAGGGTTTCGAGTTCCCGCTCCAAACGCCGCTGCACCCGCAGCCTTTCCTTTTCTTCCGCCCTCTGCCGGCGATCAGGGCTAAATGGCTTGGGGGAACTCTCCCGGCCAGCGGCGGAGAGCTCCTGTTCCCGGGCCAGCCGTTTTTCATGATAATAACTATAATCGCCCCAGTAATACTCGAGCCGGCCGTCTTCAACAGCTGCCACCCGCTCTGCCACCTGGTCGATGAAATAGCGGTCATGGGATACCATTAACACCGTTCCCGGGTAGTTCCTGAGCATCGTTTCCACCGCCTGACAGCTGGGTATATCCAGATGGTTGGTGGGCTCATCCAAAAGCAGCAAGTTGGCCCCAGTGAGCATCACCTTCAGGAAGGCCAGCCGGCCCAGTTCGCCCCCACTCAAATCCCCCACCTTCTTGAGAACCTCATCGGCGCTGAAAAGCATGCCCCCCAGCGCGGTCCGGGCTTCCTCCAGGGTAAGATCGAAGTTGTCGATGATCTCCGCCAGGACGGTGCGGTCGGGGCGGAGGTCCTCGTGCTCTTGAGAGAAGAAGGCTATCTTCACCCGGCTGCCGAGTTTTATCTCCCCGGCGTCAGGTTCAACCTGCCGGCTTATTATCTTCAACAGGGTGGTTTTACCGCTGCCGTTGGGTCCGATCAGGGCGATCTTCTCTCCCTTATGGAGATGAAGGTCGACACCCCGCAGCACGGTTTGGCTGCCGTAGGACTTGCTAACGCCATCCACGATCAGGACTTCATCACCGCTGGCCTGGTTGACCCGCATGGCCCGTGCCCGCAGGCGGCGCTCCGGGACCCGGTCCTGCAAACGTTCCAACCGCTCCAGTTGCAGCTGGCGGCCATGGGCTTGTTTGGATTTTATCCCGGCTTTGAAACGGCGGATATAAGCTTCCGTCTTCTGAATATAGGCCTGCTGTTTTTCGAAAGCGCGCTGATGGGCGATATCCTCAGCCGCCTTCTTCTGCAGAAAAGCGCTGTAATTACCGGAGTAGGATCTGAGCGTCCCGCCCCCCAATTCGATTATGCGGGTGGCCACCCGATCCAGGAACCTGCGGTCATGAGACACCACCAGAACAGTGCCGCGGTAGGTGCGGACAAAATCCTCCAGCCATTCCACCGAATCCAGGTCGAGGTGATTGGTAGGCTCGTCCAGCAACAGGATGTCCGGAGCCAGGGCCAGCAGGCAGCCCAGGCTCAGGCGGGTCTTCTGCCCGCCGCTGAAGGTGCTCACCGGCTGCCTAATCTCGTCGCCTCTAAAGCCTAAACCGGCCAGTATCCTCCGGGCGATGGTCTCGCAGGCATAGCCGCCGGCCCGCTCATAGACTTCGGTGATGCGGGCATACTGCTCCATTACCCGGTCCAGCTCCACACCAGTCTCCCCCATCCGGGCCTCCAGTACCCTCATCTCCTGCAGTTGCGCGGTCAGGCCGGCATAGCTGGACATGATCGCATCCCAGGCGGTCATTGCTTCCCCGAACGCGGGCACTTGTTCCAGGCAACCCAGAGCAAGGCCCGATGCCACCACTATCTGCCCGCTGTCCGGCTCCACATCCCCGATTATGCAGGCCAAGAGGGTAGACTTGCCGGAGCCGTTAATGCCCACCAGCCCTACCCGTTCCTTTTCCTGCAGCACCAGGCTGGCGTGGCACAGCACCTGCTGTTCCCCGTAGGATTTATTCAAATCATCGACTTGCAGTGCGATCAATTGGACCAATACATCCCTTTTATAATCGATTCCAGTCTATTCTATCATGTCGCGGGAGGGTAAAGAGGGCGGGCTTCGGTCTAAATACGGACACTTGATTATATAACCCAACTCCTAAAACAGCTTCACATTAAAAAGCTCCGCCGCCGGTATGGCCATGACCGTGGCCGCGATCTCCTCCTTGACTTCCTGCAGCCTTTTCATCTCATCCCCGGTCAAAGGTCTTTTCTCCAGGATCACCAGGAGATCGGTGAACTCCTGCGGTATCAGTCCTGCTTTCAGGGCCAGTCCCACTTTATTGCCGGCATAATCCACCTCGAAATAAAACTTGCCCCCGTCAGGATTCTGCGGCGCTTTGGCATCGCGGCCTATGCCTATATCGGTGCTCAGACAGCTGCGGGTAAGAGCCCGGGTGGCCATTTCCACCCCATCCACCACCCCGGTGGCAGTGGGACCCAGGCCGGAGTTGAAGCATATCTTGCGGCGTTGGGGGATCTCTCCGGCGGGAACCAGCAACTTGAAGCCCAGTTCCAGGGCCTTATAGGCCAGTGCCACACCCCCGATGTTAAAGCGCCCGTGGTATTTGATCATATCCTCATAAGAAATCTCCAGCACGTCATCCCGGTCTTGAACCTTTAGAACATCTGCCACAACTTCTCCCCCTTTATTTCATTAATCCCTTCATATTAGTAAATTTACCCTAACCGGAGGGCAGTGTCCACCAGTCGTGGGTCGGGTCCGTTGGTTGGCGGCCGGGAAATTTGAAAACCAAGTTGACCAACCGGTTGGGGGCGGACGGCCCGCGGTTCTCATCTGCAATAAGGTATGAACTGAGACCGGTTAACGCTTCCAAATTATTTTCTGGTGATAATAGTTGCATAACCGGTGAATGAAGTGTAAAATCAAAATCACTAGAATTAGTCATCAGTTTCAGTCTTCGATCTCCGAGTCTCACTACCTAAAGCTTCGGCTATGGTTATGAGACCGTTAGGGTGTAACGGGAAACGGTTACGCCTCCCATTGTGGAAAGGAGTCAGCTAGGAAGGCTTTTGTATGGTTGCCTTTATTAGCCGAACCTTTCACAGGTTCGGTTATTTTGTGTTTCCCGGTATCAGATTAAGGCCGGCAGGTCCTGAGGAAGTGAAGCACGTAAGGAGGTCAAGATGGAGCGGGACGAAATATTCTAGTATCCAATCCCATTCTTTTTCTTTGACCTTTTGCGTTCCTCCGCAAAAGGTTCTTTTTTTGGGGGGAACCGGAGTGGCTCTGGATGGCCGCAATATAATCGATGAAAGCCAGGCGGAACCGAAACCGCCTGGCCCGTTTATTTCTGTGGGGGAGTGATCCCTGAACTTCCCCGGCTCCGATCAGAAACTCTTTATCAAGGTGAAGGTAGTGGTGA
>JBEHWJ010000070.1:0-10795 GCA_040217755.1 Syntrophomonadaceae bacterium
GGGAAGGAAAGCGGGGTGGACGCGGGCCTGTATCTTTCCATCGACCTCTTTGGCGATGGCCAGGAGTTTGATTACGAATCCCAGTTCCCGGGCATACAATATGTCTTTGGCGGTGATCGAAGTGATGCCTTCTACATAGACATCGGCCAGGGTGACACGGCTATTGAAGGCGATCGAGGACAGGATGGCTATCTTGCGGGCGGCGTCCCAACCCCCTATGTCGGCGGTGGGATCGGATTCGGCATAACCGAGTTGCTGGGCTTCCCGCAGCACTTCATTAAAATCACGGCCTTCCTGGCTCATCTTGGTGAGGATGTAATTGGTGGTGCCATTCAGGATGCCAATCACTTCCTGGATCTTATTGCCGGCTAGGGATTGCTTCAAGGGATACACGATGGGTATTCCCCCGCCCACACTGGCTTCAAAATAGAAATCCACCCCGTTCTGGGCGGCGGCGTCAAACAGTTTTTCACCATGCTCGGCGATCAGGTCTTTATTGGCGGTCACCACGTGTTTGCCCTTTTTCATGGCAGCGGTGATATAACTCAAGGCGGGCTCTATCCCCCCGATCAGTTCCACCACTATGTCTATGGATTTATCGTCAACGATCTCATTGATATCGTCCGCAATCACATCATCATCGATACCTGCCTGCCGGCATTTTTGCCGGTCCAGCTCGAGCACCTTGCTGATGACCAGCTGGGAACCGGTTTTAGTTTCGATGGCGGCGCGGTTTTCATTCAATAGCTTGATTACCCCCGACCCTATGGTCCCGCAGCCTAATAAGCCTATCTTTATCATATATTTACCTCCTGATTCCGACATTATAGCACTTGCCTTTCTCAAGGAGCAAGGTGGTCGGGGTTGGCATGGGTCCTGTGGCTGGTTCCATTTCCCCATCTGCTCAACAGAAAATAACCCCGGTAACAACTAATGTTTCCCGGAGTTGGATTGCATTCCTTTGGGGCTTGGCCCGAATACCTGTTTCGGGTTGTGCTTCAAGCTCCAAGCTTTATTAAATCGAATAAGGCTTTAATTGTCAAGATTTGCGGTCAGCGGGCCGGATAATCCATATCCCCCAATGCAAAAGGGACGTTATCTGCTTCATCCGCAGATACGTCCCTTTATGGCGACTGGTTGGTGTCATATGATGATGCAGATCAATCCTCCACTGCCTTCGTTGACGATCCGCTGCAGGGTGTCCTGTAGTTTGACCTGTGCGTTTTCCGGCATACGGTGGAGCTTGTTCTGGATCCCCTCGCGCACCAGATCGTGCAGCGATTTGCCGAATATGTTGGATTCCCAGATCTTGGTGGGATTCTCCTCGAATTCGTCCAGCATGTAGCGGACCAGTTCCTCGGTCTGTTTTTCGGTCCCGATTATCGGGGTGATCTCGGTAGTGATTTCGGCCCGGATAATGTGCAATGAGGGAGCCTTGGCTTTGAGTTTGACCCCGAACCGGCTGCCATGCCTGATCAATTCCGGTTCTTCCAGAATCATCTCCTCCAGCAGTGGGGTCACAACCCCGTACCCGGATTCCTGAACCTCGGCCAGGGCCGGCGAGATCTTGTCGTATTCCTTCTTGGCGTAACTGAGGTCTTTCATGATGCGGATTATATCCTGGTCACCTTCCACCTTGAATCCGCTTACGTCACTCAGGGATGTGTAGAACAGTTCATCCGGTACGGTGACGTCGATGGCGGCGGTCCCGGTGCCCAGGTTCATCTCCTCCAGGCTGACGAAACTGACATTCTCTATATCGGATAATTTCTCGATGGCCTTGTCGATATCGCGCACCTTCCGAATTTCGCGCAGGACGTCGCGGATCGCTTCCTCCAGGTCCGCTCGCAGCCAATATTCCTCATCCAATTCATCCACCCATAAGGGCAGCTTGATATTGACTTCCTGGACCGGGAATTCGTACAGTACTTCTTCCAGCACATTGAGTATCTGCTCGGAACTCACATTGGCGGCATCCAACGGTATGATAGGGACTTCGTACTTGAGGCTGAGTTCGTCGACCATGGCCATGGTTTCCTGGTCGTAAGGATGAACCGAGTTCAGCAGGACTACAAAGGGTTTGTTGATTTCTTTCAGTTCGCGGATGACTCTTTCTTCGGCATCGATGTAATTGGCCCGCGGGATATCACTGATGCTGCCATCGGTGATCATCACGATACCTATGGTGGAATGGTCGGTAATTACCTTCCTGGTCCCTATCTCGGCCGCTTCTTCGAAGGGAACCTCGTAGTCAAACCAGGGAGTCTTTACCATGCGAGGTTCTTCATCTTCTTCGTAGCCAAGCGCACCTTCCACCGCATAGCCGACACAATCAATCAGGCGGACCTTCAATGATATGCCATTCTTGGTGAAAATCTCTACGGCTTCGTTAGGTACGAACTTTGGTTCGGTCGTAGTGATGGTCTTGCCAGCGCCGCTCTGGGGCAATTCATCTTTGGCACGTTCCCGCTCATAAAGGTCCTGGATATTGGGCAGCACCATAAGATCCATGAACCTTTTTACAAACGTTGATTTGCCGGTTCTGACCGGGCCAACTACTCCTAAGTAGATGTCTCCCCCCGTTCTTTCAGCGATGTCATCTAAAATGTTGTTTCCTTCCACTTCTCTTTCTCCCTCCCTTGGATTTAGACTTTTAATTCGGCTCCTCCCTCCGCCTTACAAATGGGCAGTCGGCTATAACACTATAAATATATTTAGGGAGATTCGGTATTATAACCAGAAAAGAAAAAAAGTGTGATATTTGCCACACTTTTTACCAGGAGTCCCCCGTCTTCTCTAAGCTTATTCTGTTCATAGCAAGGGTATGACTTTATTTTAATTTACCAATCGGTGGCGAGCCCGCCGATATCTTCAGTCTCGTTTTTCCTCTGCCGCTGCATAAGGTACAGGACCGCCTCGCGGGGTTCACGATGCTCGTACAATACCTGGTAACAGGCCCGGGTGATGGGCATATCGATGCCCCTTTCCAGGGCCATCTTATGCACTATCCGGCAAGTCGGCGCGCCCTCCACCACCATGCCCACCTGCTCCAGCGCTTCCTCCAGGCTCAAACCCTGGCCGATCAATTCCCCGGCGCGGCGGTTGCGGGAATGCCGGCTTCCACAGGTGACCACCAGGTCGCCCAGTCCACTTAAGCCGATAAATGTACGGGGGTCGCCGCCCAGCGATGTCCCCATCCTGATGATCTCGGTCAGACCGCGGGTCATCAAGGCCGCCATGGTATTGTCGCCGTAACCCAGGCCATAAGCCACGCCGGTTGCCAGGGCGATTACATTTTTCAGGGCTCCCCCCAGCTCTACCCCGGCCACATCGGGATTGGTATATACCCGGAAACTGGGAGCCATAAACAGGTCCTGAGCCAGAAATGCGGTCTCTTTGCAGCTTGACGCCACCGTAACTGCGGTGGGAATGGTCCGGCCCACTTCTTCCGCGTGACTGGGACCGGAAAGGACCGCATACCGTTTTATTATTTCCGGACCCAGGACATCTTCAAACACCTGCCCCATCCGCATACCAGTGGCTATCTCCAATCCTTTGGCCGTATTTATCAAATATGTATCCGGTTTAAGAAATTCCTCGGCCTGCAGCAATACCGTCCGCATGGCCTGGGATGGTACTGACAGAACCACCCAGTCTGCCCCGGTCATGGCCTTCGCCATGTCCGCGGTAGGCATCACCGTATCGGGTACCACCACCCCGGGGAGGAAGCGGCGGTTCTCGCCCAGGGAAGCGATCTGTTCCACCCCATCTTCCACCCGTCCCCACATAGTCACCCGGTAATCATTCTTTCCCAGCAGGGCCGCCAAGGCTGTCCCCCAGCTGCCGGCCCCTAAAACGCATATCTTTTTCATAATTTATGCCTCACTCGTGTACTTGATCATAATGCTTTTTCATTGAGCTTGCTCTCGGTACCGTTGCGGAGCCTCTCAATATTGCTGCGGTGGCGGTAAACGATGATCGCGGCAATAATAATGGCCATGACCACGTATTGCCAGGGCTGGTGGGTTAAAACCACCAGGAAAGGAAAGGCCACGGCCGCACTCACCGAGCCCAGGGATACATAGCGGCTCAATCCCACCGCGGTAAAAAAAATCACCGCCTCCATCAATCCGATCATTGGGAACAGCATGAACATGACTCCCGCTGCGCTAGCCACTCCCTTGCCGCCCCGGAATTTGAGAATAAACGGCCAGCAGTGACCCACGACGACCGCTACCGAACAGGCTGCCCCCAGGCCGGGACCACCGAAATAGCTGCCCCACCAGGCGGCCAGGAGTCCTTTGGACAAATCGCCCGCCAGTGAAGCGATGGCAATTTTAATCCCCACTGCTCTCAAGACATTGGTAGCTCCAACGTTGCCGGTTCCCCTGGTGCGTATATCAACCCCACCCAGGAAACGGCTGAAGATATAGGAAAATGGAATAGACCCGATCATGTAGGACAATACGACCAGCAGAACCCAAACTTCTGTCATCTTCTCTCCCAGCCTTCCTCTCCGAATTTTGACGGGCTGAAGAAATCAATTTAATCCGCCATTGCCGCCCCAATCCCGTTTATGGCGTCTTCTCCCGCTTACGCACTATCAATCTTATCGGCGTGCCCTCGAAACCAAAATTTTTTCGCAAAGTATTGTCCAGGTAGCGCAGGTACGAGAAATGGACCTTTTCCGGGTAATTGGCAAAGAACACAAAGGTGGGCGGGCCGGTCTGCACCTGGGCGGCATAATAGATCTTGATCTTCTTGCCTCCGCCCCCGGGCAGCGGATTCAACAACATGGCCTCATTTACCACCTGGTTCAATTCCGAAGTCTGCACCCGGCGATTGTGCTGGTCGGCGACAAAATCCACCAGTTCCAGTATTTTGAATATTCTCTTCCGGGTCAGGGCCGAGACATACAGGATGGGGCAGTAGGCCAGGAATTTCAATTCCTCTCTTATGTCTTTATCGAATTTATTCATGGTCTGGCCGTCTTTTTCGATCAGGTCCCACTTATTGATGACTATGACGCTGGCCTTGCCCTGTTCATGTACATAACCGGCAATCTTCTTGTCCTGTTCGAGAACCCCTTCGCTGGCATCCAGCATTATCAGGACTACATCGGCCCGTTCCACGCTTTTCAAGGCTCTGATCACGCTGTATCTCTCAGTGGCCTCGGTAATCCTTGATTTCTTGCGGATGCCAGCGGTGTCGATCAAGATGTAGCGATTCCCTTCATATTCAAAAGGGGTGTCGATGGCATCGCGGGTCGTGCCGGGGGTGTCGCTGACGATGACCCTTTCCTGGCCCAACAGCGCATTCACCAGCGATGACTTGCCCACGTTGGGACGGCCGACGATGGCTATCTTGGTGGCTTCGGCATCCTCCTGGTAAGCCTGGACCGGGGCGAACCTCGCCACCACCGCATCCAGTAGTTCATTGATGTTTCGGCCGTGCATGGCCGAGACCGGGATGGGATCGCCCAGGCCCAGGTTATAGAACTCATAATATTCCAACTGGCGGTCGAAATTTTCCACTTTGTTGGCGGCCAGCACTACCGGTTTCTTACTACGCCGCAGCAGGTTGGCCACCTGCTCATCTTCGGGGGTTATACCCTCCTGGACATCGAGTACCAGAATTATGACGTCGGCTTCCTCGATCGCCAGTTGGGCCTGCAATTTTATCTCCCGGGCGAAGATATCGCCTTCGTCAAAACGTATTCCCCCGGTATCTATGATTACGAATTCGCGGCCGGCCCAGTCGGTGCTGTCATACAGCCGGTCACGAGTTACGCCTGGTATATCTTCGACGATGGCCTTGCGGGCTCCTACCAGACGGTTAAATAAAGTCGATTTGCCCACATTGGGACGCCCTACTATCGCCACTACCGGTTTGGCCATGATTACCTCCGTTGCTCTCCATTATCGTTGGCAGTCCCCAACAGGGCCTTGACCAGCCCTGCCGCGCTGCTCTCAGCGACTTCTATATTCGCGCCGCTGCTTGAGCTTATCTCGTCTATTCCCATATCATCCAATAATAGGCCCAGCCCATCCCGCAGCACGATATCAGGTATTATCACCTTTTTGCCCGGATAGGCGCCGCCCAAAGCAGCCCGTATGTCCCGGCCGGTCAAAAGCCCGGCTACCGATACCCCCCCGCCGAAAAATTTATTATTGACTTCTATCAGCTGCACGTCCATTCCTTTAATTTTATTAAGCCGTTTTATGACCGGCGTCAGTATGGCCCCGCCGGACTGGCCGCTGATTAGGAAAACCTCCGTGGATGGCAGCTGGTCCGGCAGCTCAGGCTCCAGTTCATCGAAATCATCCAGGAAAATCCTGGCCAGGCCTATCCCGTTTTCGGTCTGGCAGAAATCGTCGTAGTAATCGGCCGGGGGGATATCCCGGCCCGCTTTGATGTAGAATTCGTCCGCCGCATAAACGAACCCGGTCCCCAAAGCCTGCCTGCAGCGGGCTTGATTGGCATCCGTGGCCGCAATTATGGCCGCCGCCAATGGGGCGGATACCGGCTGCAGACGGGGAAGGCCCGACCGGTGCCCGGTCAATCCCACCGGGACTATCCCTGCCGATAACACCCCCGGATACAATGAAGCCAGATCCTCGATGGTTTCCTGCAGGATTTCCCCATCATTCCAACCCGGGCAGACCACCACCTGGGTATGGACCTGGATGCCGGCGTCCCGAAGGCGTTCGAGATCCCTTTTAATGTTCCCGGCCCTGCGGTTCTGCAGCATCTTTTCTCTCAGTTTCTTTTGGGTGCAATGCACCGACACATAGAGAGGGCTCAGATGCAGGTCGATTATCTTGTTCCAGTCCTTTTCCCGCAGATTGGTCAAGGTGATGAAGTTTCCGTTTATGAAAGAATGGCGGTAATCATCATCCTTGATGTGAAGCGATTCCCGCATATGCTCCGGCAGTTGGTCCACGAAGCAGAAAATACAACGGTTGCGGCATGGTTTAAGGCGGTCGAATACCAATTCCTCGAAGTCCAGCCCCAGCGTTTCGTCATAATCCTTTTCTATCTCCAAGAGCCAGTTGGCGCCATCCGGTTTTTCTATCTCCACCACCAAGTTGTCATCCTGAGCATGGAATTGATAGTCAAGGATGTCATCGATGGGTTCGCCATTGATTGAGATCAGCCGGTCGCCGGATACTATGCCCAGCTCGGCGGCAATGCTGCCATCTCTTACGCCTGAGATCCGCCCTGCCAAAATATCACCACCTGAAAAAGCCGGTGCAGTCCGGAATTTTTGGAAAAAGGTGCCGTATCAATTATCTTCGATAAACTGTTCCGGCGCAAGATATGTAAAAGGGCCAGACTTCATTATGAAAATCTGGCCTTCGCTTTGAATTCTTCGACCTGCTTTCGCAGCCACGGGTATTCGTGCCTCAGCAGACGACTGACCACGGTATTTATAGGGTTCTGCAGCATCCGCACCGAGCCCGCCCGGTAAAGGAATAACAGGACTTTCTCCGGTCCGACCGATATGGTGTGGATCAGTACCTCATCCGGGCTATGGCCCAGGACCTCGATCAACTGTTCTATCGTCTTCCTGGTCATCGCTACTTCAACCCCGGCTCCCAAAGCGTACACCTGGTTGCCGAAACTGTCCCGTCCAACCAATATGGGGACTCCCCGCGCCTCCAGGCTGAAATCCCCCCATCCCGCCAACCGGCTATGGTCGTCGGCCCATTGGCCTCCGAGATAAAGGTGGGCCGCCAGGACCGGATGATATATACCGATCGTACCCAGGAAAATAATATTCATAAGCAACTCGCCCGTTAATTACTGCAGTTGTTGCCCAGGGTCTTGACCCTGGTGATTTCGACCAGGTTGACCAGTTGGGTAAATGCCTGTCTGGTTCCCCAAGTGACGATGGGGCGTCCCACCATGGTCAGGCCTAGGCGCCGGGAAGTAAACCCCCCCACCTTCATGCTCCAGTTGATCCGGTTCATACAGTCGACCATAACCAACTGGTCCTGCTCCCCCAGTATCCCAGCGATGCCCATCAGCACCGCGGTGTAACGGTTACTGAAGCTCTTCTTGCCAAATACGTACACATCATTACCGGCATCGTCGGTACCCATATACCTTATAGTGCCAAAATCAGCGTCGGTAGTCTTATCGTAATAGGGGATCCTCACCAGATCTTCTTCGGTCGGGATTTTCTGGCGGTCCAACAGACCCAGGTGTAAAGCGGCCGCCGATACCGATGAGTGTGATCCCCCAAAACAATGGTAGATGATTTTCATTGACTTTCCCTTCGATGTCATGTCCAGCCGGGATTATTTTTTAGCCAGGGAACCTTTGTTCAGCAGATAAAATCCAACTGCAGCAGCAGCCACTACCAGCAGTATTATCAGTATCGTGGTCCCGGCTTTTTGATCGGAAGCAGGTTTTTGGGCCGGTGTAGTGCCGGGGGTGCCATCGGTGGCCACGCCCAATACACCGGGCAATATGCTGGCGAAGGCCTTGACTCCCTGTTCAGCCGCAATTTTATCGTTGGTATGGGCGCCTACCTCGATCAGGATGGCCCGGGGGCTTAGGTCTTGATTATAAGAGCCTTTGCCCATGAAGATCCCGTTCGACAGGCCCGGGGCCTTCTGATCCATGGCCGCCTTCAGGTTCTTGGCAAACTCCAGATTGGTCTTGGAATTGGGATTGGACCGGCCCACAACCAATTTAACCTTGGTAGCGTCCTTACCGTTTACCTGGGTCTGGTATTGCCCGGGCGGCACCGCATCGCGATGAACATCGATGATAGCGGCGGGAGCGCTCTTCATCAGGGCGGCCGCCGTTTTCCGCGAGCGGTTATAGGCGTTGACGTCATGGGGGTTATGGTTCTCGGTATTGTATTCCACGTTAAAGCCCATCGATTTCAGTTGATCCACCAGGGCCGCTCCGACGTCGTATATGCCGCCGTTACCCTGGATACTCTCCTTGCCGTCATTGGGGACATAGGATTCATCGCTATGGGTATGGTATACCGCTATGGTAGGTTTACCGCCCTGTTTTACAATAGGAACGACTCCATCCAGAATGCTGGCCTGGGCCAGCGGCTCGGCGGCCAGATCAGGCATGGCTTCCTTCCCCTGGTAGGTGCACCGGGCAGTATAGCCAGTTACTTCGGCTACTTCATAGCGCGAATTGTCTGCGCTTATATAGACATCCCCGGGATTGACTTCCAGCGCGGTCTGTAATATCACATAGTTATTTTCGTTGACCAGGGAGTAATATTCTCCCGAAGGGGTTTCCACTTCGGCACAAGCCGGGCTCATTGATAAGGAGGTCAAAAACAGGGCTATTATCAGAACTGCCAGACCTTTACGCATCGCCATCACCCCGTTCCTTCTGGCTATCATCTTCCCGGAGAGGCTTGTGGGCCGGTTCCGGTTCACGCAGATTTTCTATAAGCTCTGGGGGCCGGCCCTCGGTTTGCGGTCCGCCTTGAATCCTCTCCAGGCTTTCCCCTATCAGTTCTGCCAGCAGTACTGCCAGTATCCCCGCCAGGATCAGGGAATCAAAGGCGCCAGCCCCGCCGATGTGGACCGTACCCCGCAGCCCGGTGCGAACCAGGTAGATGTACTGGGCCACATCCAGGGACAGCACCCCCATCACCGCTGCGAAGAAAGCGCCGCGCCGGGAACGTCCGGCCAGGTACCCCACGATGCCGGCGATGAGCGGATAGATATAGATAGCGTCGATGAAAATATTTTCAGGTTCGGCTCCCAAATAACGAGCCGCCAGGAAAAGCGCCAGGCCCGTTACTATCGCGGCTATCAGCGAACGTATCTTCTCCCAGGCCGTACCTGCTCCCAGCCATACATAGATGGCCAGTACCACCGCTATCGACCCGCCCAGATTAAGGGTAACCCTGGACCCCAGGGGGATATCGATGAAGCTGCCGATAATGATGGCGGCTATCACCGCCAAAGCAGTCCTGTCGTTCATCCTCAGTTTGTCCAGGACCCGGTGGGCCACTCCAAAGTAAATCAATATGGACACTATCACCAGGCTTATCAAGCCAATCGGAAAATTAAGCATCAGGGCAATCCTTCCTTTCCTTAAGTATCTCGTCGCTGTCGCATGGATAGCGACCTTGAAATAGGTTGCCCAGCGTTCGTTTTGTTTATGTAATCCGGTGACCATGACAAAGCCCGCCTGGAAGGCGGGCTCAGGCCGTCAAAAGAGCCTTATGGCTCGTTGATGGTCTCTACTTTTCTTAATTAAATAGTCCTGGCGGGCCTGCCAAGTCACATGGCTGGCCCGGGGGAATTCGATATCTTTTTCTCCATTAAATATTTCGGGCCGACCAGAGGGAAGGGTCTATTCCCCTGGCCCGCAGCCAATCAGCGGTGCGGCCCAGGATCAACAGCGGTTTGCTTTTCAAACTGTCACAGTCGCCGGCACCACACATCAAAAATACCGCCCGCAATTGGTCCAGCAGACCGGCCAGCTCTTCAGCCAGATTATGTCCGGGCTCCAATCTTCTCAGGAACCATCCGGTCATGCCGACCAAATCAGCTCCCATGGCGATGGCCTTGGCGATATCCAAGGAGGTACGGATACCGCCGGTGGCGATGACCTGCAGCGGGAGTTTGAGGGATATTATCTCCGCCAGGCTGGCAGCGGTAGGGATACCCCACTCATAAAGCTGCTGGTCGAAATTGCCCCGTCGCTGGTGTTCGATAGCAATGAAGTTGGTCCCGCCGCTGCCGCCATTATCAATTATCCGCACCCCGGTCCGGTACAATTTCCCGGCCGCCTCACGGCTTAA
>JBEHWJ010000071.1:0-10785 GCA_040217755.1 Syntrophomonadaceae bacterium
GGCATCGCCAAAATACCATGCCGCAAATAATGAAAGCCGCTCCGCTAAAACGCAGGAACGGCTTTATTACAAGCTTCTCAGGCAATATAAAAACCACCCACCGATAAAATTCATTTTATCAATAGATGGTAGAATATCTGGTGGAGACGAGGGGATTCGAACCCCTGACCCCCTCGTTGCGAACGAGGTGCTCTCCCAGCTGAGCCACGCCCCCATAATAGTCGGTGCACAGAACCATGCTGAACACCCGATGTCCTTAAATTTCTCATACATTATAAGGTGAACCCGGCTCAAAGTAAAGTATCAGCTTTAGATCAACATCTGCATAATAGCAGGGACATTTTTATATCCCAATCGGCCAGCAGTGATATTTTATAAGGGTTGGTCTTCTTTTTGTAGAGTCAGAAGAACCCGGTTTTAAGGTGCCTTTTCCTGTATACCTGTAATTATGTGGAGTCGAACCGAAGAATGCTTTTTCCAATTGCCGAAACCCGCCCTAGAGCAGGTTTCGGATTTCTGCCGGTCTGTTTGCCGACCGGGTCTAAGAGGGGGAATAGGACTGGTGGTCCCACCAATCGGCAGTCAAGGAGTCGTAGATATTCTCCATCGAGTCCAGGTGGGTCACCTCCCAGTCGGCCAGGCTGGTATAGAGTTCCCGGGCTTGGGGTACGCTGGTCTGCTCGGCTGCCCGGCGATAATAATCGATAGAGGCCTTCTCCATCATTATGGCGATATGGAAGACCGAAATCTCCATGGCGTTGTCCGTCTCCATCATATGGGTGGCGGCGAAAATCTTGGGGGAAGCGACGCCTTTGAGGTCGAGTTTCTCCAGCCGGATCTCGCCCCCGGCTGACATCTGGGTCATCAACTCCCGCAGCATCCCTTGGTGTCTTCTTTCATCTTCGGCGAGGTGAAGGAAGGCCTGGCTGGCGTCCTGGTCCCGGGTGTCCTGGCCGGCCCGCTGGTAAAACTTCTCCCCCTCGATCTCATTCAAGATGGCCGTCTTGAGTATCTTGATTTCATTATTATCCATATCAGATTAACTCCCTTCCAGCATTCTGCTAACCATATTGTACCAAACCTGGCCGGTTAACATACGCCGCCTGGTCCGGAACGGATCAAAATCAGTCCAGGGGCTGGTTGAGGGTCCGGTTGGTGGCATCCAGCACCTTCTCCAGTTCGGGGATGGCCTCGGGCCCTAAGACCGGCTCGGTACCGGCTTTGATGGCGGCAATAGTCTCCTCGATGGGTACCACCCGGAAGGTGCGTTTTTGTCCGACATAATAGGGGTGGATATAGGTGGGGGTATAGGTGACCCCGGTCAGGACTGTATTGCCCCCGGTCAGGTCTTTACTGAATTGGAGGTTCAACACCACCCCGCTGTTGCGCTCCACCCCGTTCTGATTGCCCATAGAGTTACCCATGGAGTAGATGACAAATTTGTCCTGGCCGTTTATCTTCATCACTTCCATGGGTTGAATTACATGGGGATGGCTGCCCAGGATCACATCCGCGCCCTTTTCGAACAGTTCCCGGGCCATCTGGCGCTGGGCCGCGGTGGGGAAGGGGCTGTATTCGACACCCCAGTGGAGGATTACCACCAGCAGGTCCACCTGGGGCCGCAGGGCGGTTATATCACTGACCATCTGTTCCTTATTCAGGAAATTATAGAAATACGGTTTATCGGCCGGGACCGGGATGCCGTTGGTCGAATAACTATAGGCCAGGTAGCCGACTTTGACCCCATGCAGGTCTTTGATCAGAAACTCCTGCCGTTCCGGCAGGGTCTTGAAGGTGCCGGTGGTGTCCAGACCGGCTGCGCGCAAGGTGTCCATGGTACGTAAGGCCCCCTGGTAGCCGCGGTCCAGGATGTGGTTGTTGGCGGTCACCACCAGGTCGAACCCTACATTCTTCAAAGCCGGGGCGATGGCGTCGGGGCTGTTGAACAGGGGATATCCGGTGTAGCCCGAGGAAGGGCCGGCCAGGGCGCACTCCAGGTTGACCGAGGCGTAGTCTCCAGCGGTGAGGAGATGTTTGATGGGGGCATAGAGGTGGTCGAAATTATATCCCCCGCTTGTCAGCCCGGATGCGATGACGGTGTTGTGCATCAGGATATCGCCGGTAGCCACCAGGTTGATTGTGGTGGCATCGGCCAGGACCGTCTGCTGGTCGGGTTCGGGGATGGAGAAGATAATATAGCGGCTGGTGAACATGCGGCTGCTGACGGTGGCCAGGGCGCCGTTCTTGACGAACATGATGCCGGTCCCCATTTGCTCCTGGTAGTTCCAACCGCGGGACGCCATCATGTCGAGTAGGGGTTTAATCCCGTCGCCACTGCGCGCCAGGTATTCCTCCGTCTCCCCAGGTATGGCCGCGATATCGGCCGAACCGTTGGTCAACTCCCAGGCGGCCGAGGCCAGGGGCAGGAGATGGCCCTCCTGTTGGTAAAGGGGGTAAAGCCAGAACCAGACCAATCCCAGCAAGAGCAGGATTATCGATGCGGGTATCAGCTTGCGCAAAAGACGGTTCCTCCTTTCGGCCATGAATCTAATCACTACCGAGATTCTGCTCACCAACCTCTATAATTATAACTCATAAAACTGGTGGGGGAGAGTTACCGCGGCAGCAAAGGATGGGGGCGGGTCCAGAGATTGGGAAACGGCGCCGCCTGGCGGTGCAACACGGCCGGTATAGCGCTTGCCCGTGCCCGGCTGGTCGGATAAAATTAATTATACCGATAGCTGATAGGTTGAATATTTGGATGGGGGGAAGAGTAATGGCCAACATTTACCGGTTAAATAGAGATGATGCGGTCCTGGTCATCGTCGACCTGCAGGAAAAGCTGATGGCGGCTATGAAGTACCGCGAACAGGTTTACGGCAACACCCGCCTGTTGGTGGCGGCGGCCAACCAGATGAGCATCCCGGTCATCGTCACCGAGCAATATCCCCGCGGCCTGGGACCCACCGTCGAGGAGATCAAGTCCAGCCTGACAGAATATGCGCGGGTAGAAAAGCTCAAATTCTCGGCTTACGACGACATGAAAGAAGTTTTGGCGGCCACCGGACGCCAGACGGTCCTAATGACCGGCAGCGAGACTCACGTCTGTGTGTTCCAGACCACCCGCGACCTTGTCGAGGCCGGTTACACCGTCCAAGTGGTCAAAGATGCGGTCTGTTCCCGTTTCAAGAACAATTTCCAGAACGGCCTCGAATTGATGAGGGACGCGGGAGCAGTGATCACCAATGCCGAGACGGTGGTATTCGATTTGATGGGGATATCGGGGACCCCGGAGTTCAGAGCCATCTCGCCCCTGCTGAAATAAAGGAAATTTCCTTGACAATTTAAGCCTTCACCCATAAAATTAATCCTTGGGCGCATAATCAGAAACATACTGCGGAATTCTAAGAAACCATGTTTTATTGCGGCACTACCGTGAGTAATGCCGTTAAATTTTTTGTTTATTAAGGAGTGAAAATCTTTCCCATGCTCAAGGATTTAAGAAATATCGGAATCATCGCTCACATCGATGCTGGCAAAACCACCACCACCGAGCGGATACTCTATTATACCGGACTGACTCACAAAGTCGGGGAGACCCATGACGGGGCCAGTGTCATGGACTACCTGGACGTGGAGAAGGAACGTGGCATTACCGTGACCTCTGCGGCCACCAAGTGTGTCTGGAAAGGGGTCAGCATCAACATAATCGATACCCCCGGGCATGTCGATTTTACCGCCGAGGTGGAACGGAGCCTGCGCATCCTGGATGGGGCGGTGGTCATATTCTGCGGCAAAGGCGGGGTGGAACCCCAGTCGGAGACGGTTTGGCGCCAGGCTGACAAATACCGGGTACCGCGTATTGCTTACGTCAATAAGATGGATGCCATCGGGGCCGATTTTCACCGGGTGGTGGAGCAGATCAAACAGCGCCTGGGCGGCAATCCCCTGATATTGACCCTGCCGGTCTTCCAGGACGAAGTGTTTACCGGCATCATCGACTTGGTCAAGATGAACTACCAGACCTTTGCGGGCAGCCTGGGCAATGATGTCAAAGAGACCGCCATCCCCGGGCAATACCTGGAGGAAGCCGAACGCTGGCGCCTGGATCTGGTGGAGAAACTGGCCGAGACCAGTGAGGAATTGCTCGACCTCTACTATAATAATCAACCCATCGCCGACCACCAACTGGTGGCCGCGATTCGTGCCAACGTAATCGACGCCAGTATGGTGCCGGTCATATGCGGCAGTTCCTACCGCAATATCGGGGTTCAGACATTGCTGGACACGGTGGTCAATTACCTGCCTTCGCCTCTCGATGTCGGAAACATCAAGGCTATCGAGCTCGATAGCGGGGCGAAAATTGAGATAAATCCGCAGGACGATATCTTTTCGGCCCTGATATTCAAGATAGTCAGCGATCGTCATGTGGGCAAACTGGCCTTCACCCGGATCTATTCCGGTTCGGTAAAAGCCGGTTCCTACGTGTTCAACAGCACCAAGGGCAAAAAGGAAAGGGTAGGGCGGATAGTCAAAATGCACGCCAACCACCGTGAGGAGATCGAAGAGGTCAAGGCGGGGGATATCGCCGCCCTGATCGGGCTTAAGGATGTAGGCACCGGGGATACCATCTGCGATGAAACCATGCCGGTGCTGTTGGAATCGATAGAATTCCCCGAACCGGTCATCCAGATCGCCATCGAGCCCCGCACCCAGGCCGACCAGGCCAGGATTTCCGAAGCCCTGGCCAAGATATCGGCGGAAGACCCGACCTTCCGGATCACCTATAACAAGGATACCGGACAAACCCTGCTGTCGGGTATGGGCGAGCTGCACCTGGAGATAGTCGCCGAGCGCCTGGCCAAGGAGTTCCATGTGGGCATAAATGTCGGACAGCCCGAGGTGGCTTATAAGGAGACCATCACCCGGACGGCCGAACACGAGACCCGCTTTGTCAAGCAGACTGGCGGCAGGGGCCAGTTTGCGCACCTGGTGCTGAGACTGGAACCGGCGGAAGGTTTCGAATTCGTAAGCAAGGTCATAGGCGGGGCTATCCCCCGCGAGTATATACCGGCGGTGGAGTCGGGAGTCAAACAGGCCCTGGAGGAGGGCGTTCTGAAGGGGTATCCGGTGGTAAACGTCAAAGCCACCCTGCTGGACGGCTCCTTCCATGAAGTGGATTCTTCCGAGATGGCCTTCCGCACCGCGGCCATGATGGCCACCCGGGAATGCCTGAAGAAGGCCAGCCCGCGCCTGATGGAACCGGTGATGCGGTTGGAGGTGACCTCGCCGGAAGAATTCACCGGCAATATCATCAACAACATCAGCAACCGCCGCGGCAAGCTGGATTCGATGGAGATGCACAACAGCACCCAGATCATCCGGGGTTATGTACCTTTGGCTGAGATGTTCGGTTATTCGACGGTGCTGCGTTCCAGCACCCAGGGGCGGGCCGGGTTTTCGATGGAGTTCTCTCACTATGAGGAAAGGGAGATTGCTTCTTAACCCGGAGCATTAAAAGAAGTCCGTATTTTGGGCAAACCGGTTAAAAAAGGCTTGGAGCAAGGCAATAGGAAGGCCCGCCGTCGGCGGGCTCCTTTTTTTGGTATCAAGTTGATCGGGTGGTTATTTGAATTTTACCGTGTTGGCCAGGTCGGTAAGTTCCTGTGCCGATATGTTACCGGAATAAGTGACGGTCACCATTTCATCACCCACCAAAACCCAGCGCGCCAAGCTGTTGATACCTTCGGCCCGGGTCTTGTCAAGGGCCTGCATCTTCACCTCTGGTGCTATGAAAGGATCCATCGTTATCTGTATCTTGGTCAGGCCGTCCGGGCTGGCATAATCATAGACAGTCCGATTGCTGGAACTGATATCCACCTGTATTAGCTGCAGGTTAGGGGGAACATTGACCGGGGTTACCACCGGCTCGAAGTCTTCCACTACTGCGCGGGAGATTCCTTTGCCGTTCAGGTCAGGGGAAGAGAGCGGATTGCCCTGGGCCCTTAACGGGGTATTCTGGGCCTGGGCAGGTTGTGAAGAGATGGAGACCGGCCCGGGGACTCCCTCGCCGGGGATGGGCTCCGGGGCAGGAGTCTGTTTGGTGCTGAGGACCGAAGGCGCTGACGCGGTATCGGTAGGAGCGTCAAATAATAAGGGTGTAACGTCGTCGCTTGACTCGTTGCCATACCGCGGTGCAGCCATATCTGTATATTCACTATATTTCTCTGCTGTCCCCAGGTCGGCCGGCGCCGATACCCCCGGAGGAGTAACGGTATCATTCCCGGGACCTGAATTGTCAGCCACATTTACATAGGCTGGATTCTTCAGTAACTGCGGCAAAAACAGGAATAAAGCCACTACCGCCACTGCGGCCAGCCCACCGTACCACAGTCTGCGGTTGTACAGCATGCCCGGTCCCCGGCGGACCGACCGGATCGAATCCATAACTTGGGAGGTAAAGTCGGGGGACAGGACCGGGATATCGGAAGTATCCCGCAACACCTCGTTTTCCAGCCGGGTCAACTGGTAAAGTTGCTGGCAGGAATGGCAATCCTTGAGGTGCTTGCTGATCTTGAGATACTCTTGGGGGGCAACTGAATCGTCGCAGTAATCATAGATATGGCTATTTAGCTCCCGACAATCCAACTTGTTTCCCCCTTTCATCCCTGTTTTTTAATATCGCTTTGCGCAGTGATTTGCGGGCCCGGTGAATCTTGACTTCCACGTTTTCCTTGGTAACCCCCAGCGCCTCGGCTATCTCCCGGTTATCCAGATCCAGTTGGTAACGCAAGGCCAAAACTACCTGGTAGCTCTCGGGGAGTGAAGCGAAGGCCTGCTTAATCTCCGCTTTCAGCTCATTGCGTTCCAGGAACAACTGGGGATCGCCATAATCATAGTGATATTCAGGTTCCTGTTGGCTGTAAGTTTCATCGAAATTCAGGGTGATCACCTTGTTCTTTTTGCGTAGCGCGCTGATGGTAGTATTGATAGCTATCCGGTGAATCCAGGGTGCAAATCTCTTACTGCTGTCATACTGATGCAGTTTCTGGTAAACGGTGATGAACACGTCCTGGCTGATATCCTCGGCTTCCTGGTATTGACCGGTCATACGGTATATAATGGTAAACACCGAATTTTTATAACGGTTTATCAGTTGCTCGTAAGCCGATACATCACCACGTAAAATCATGGCGGTAAGCGTCTCGTCGGTCGGCACGGTGTGATCCTCCGTTCACTCTATTCTAAATACGGATGGTATCCTGGTAAACTTGCACTCGTGACTACCTAATAATGATAGCATGAATTACAAGTCGCGAATAAGCAAAAATTCGGCATCGTTTGCACCCGGTCAGGGACGGCCGATGTGATCATACGGGGAGTTCTATGAAGATAGTGGTCGATGCGGACGCTTGTCCGGTCAAGGACATAATAGAGATAGTGGCGGGGCGCTGCGGAGTGGAAGTAGTGCTGGTGTCCAATCCCCATCACCATTTGCAGAGTCGATACGCCGCGATAGTGGTGGTGGACGGGGCCTCCCAGGCGGCCGACCTGGCCATCATGAACATGGTCCGCCGGGGAGATGTGGTGGTAACCCAGGATTACGGATTGGCCTCCATGGTGATGGCCCGGGGATGTTATGCCCTGGATCCGTCAGGGAGGATATTTGACGATGATAATATCGACCGGTTGCTGATGAGCCGTTTCCTCAACCAGAAGGCGCGCCGGGCAGGGGATAGGATCAAGGGGCCGCGCAAACGCGCCAAGCCGGATGATGACCGCTTCGCCCGGAGCCTGGAGAGGATCATTGTGGAAAATATTCACTGGCCGGATGGTTCCGAAAAGAGTTAGAATAATATAGTTTGAGATCGGCCAGCTATACTGAAAACCGGGCTTTCGGGAACAATGGGAATGAGTCCCGAAACCTTCGATAAATGAAAGGAGCAAGTAATATGTCTGACAAATGCAATACCTGTCCATCCAGCGGCACCTGCGGCGCAGCGCCCGAGTCCTGTGGGGTGGAAATCGAACCCAGCCTGCTGGGTAAGCGCAACAATATCCGCAACCTCATAGTGGTCATGAGCGGAAAAGGCGGGGTGGGTAAATCCTCCGTGACTGGATTGCTGGCCTCGGCCTTGGCCAAGCAGGGCAAGAAGGTGGGGGTCCTCGACGCTGATATCACCGGCCCCAGCCAACCCCGGGCCTTCGGCTTGACCGGCCCGGTACCCATGAAGGCCTCGGATTACGGGATAATCCCGCCCAGCGGCCCCCTCGGGATCAAGATACTGTCGGTCAACTTCTTCCTGCCCAGCGAGGATGATCCGGTGGTCTGGCGCGGACCGTTGCTGGCCGGAGCAGTCAATCAATTCTGGGGCGAAGCCGACTGGGGCGACCTGGATTACATGATCGTTGACCTGCCGCCCGGCACCGGGGACGTGCCCTTGACAGTGATGCAGTCGCTGCCGATCACCGGCATCGTTATCGTCTCCTCACCGCAGGAGCTGGTGGCCATGGTAGTGAAGAAAACTATCAAGATGGCCCGCAAGTTGGACATCCCCATCCTGGGCCTGGTCGAGAACATGAGTTATGCGGTGTGTACCCATTGTGACCAGAAACTGGAGATATTCGGCAAGAGCCAGGGGGCCCAGGTGGCCGCCGATACCGGCATCGATTTCCTGGGAAGCCTGCCGTGGGATATGAAACTGAACAACCTGATCGACCAGGGCAAAATAACCGAATACGAGTCTGCCGAGGTAGACAAGATAGTGGCGCAGATATTGGATAAGCTGCCCTGATATGCTGAAGATCTACTCCTGGAATGTCAACGGTATCAGGGCCGTGCATAAAAAGGGCTTTATCGACTGGGTAGCCGGTGAAGCCCCGGACATACTATGCCTGCAGGAAACCAAAGCCCATCCGGACCAACTGCCCCCGGAGCTGACCTATGTGAGCGGCTATCGATGTGTTTGGAATCCCGCCCGGCGCAAGGGATACAGTGGGGTAGCGGTCTATTTCCGCCCGCCCCCGCTCGATATCCGCTACGGTCTGGACGTGGAAAGATTTGACTGCGAGGGTCGTCTGCTGGTGATGGAATACCCGGACTTCACCCTCCTTAATGTCTATTTCCCCAATGGCGGCATGGGTGACGAACGGGTGCAGTACAAGCTGGAGTTTTATGAGGAGATTATTGAATATTGCGACAGACTCCGGAATAAAGATAAAAATGTGATAATCTGCGGTGATTTCAACACTGCCCACCAGGAGATAGACCTGAAGAATCCCAAAACCAATATGAAGACATCCGGTTTCCTGGCGGTGGAGCGGGAGATGCTGGATAAATTCCTCTCCCGGGGATATATCGACGTATTCCGGCATCTATACCCGGACAAAATAGAATACACCTGGTGGGATTTCAAGACCCGGGCGCGGGAGAGGAATGCCGGGTGGAGGATAGACTGCTTCTACGTTTCCAGGAATATGATCGATACCGTCGAAGATTGTGCCCATTTTACTCAGGTACAGGGCTCCGACCACTGTCCCATCGGGTTGTTTCTAAAATAGGCCTTACAGTATATAGCTTAAAGATAGAATCTGGCATTGACCCGTTCCGGAAATATTATCTATAATCTTATTAAGGAGCGGAGTCGTGCGTATTCTATATTAAGTACTATTTATCATCCATTTCTCCGGCCTGTTTGATATATATGGGGGGATAAAACATTGGTCACCAAATTATTTATGGAGCTGAAGAGATTATTTGCCGATCTTGCTTCAACCTTGATCCTGGGGAGGAACAAAGATGCCGCCGCTCTGGCGATGGCCCTGTCGGAGAAGAGCCGGGCCCTGGCCGAAGAATTGGGCAAATAGTTCGACCTAGGGACAGGATACAACCGGATAGATTAGTTGATGTTAGGCGCCGTTTTCTTACGGCGCTTTTATTTTGACTTAGCGGTACAAAAATCTGTGATATTGTTATAATAATCCGATCAACTACGCCGACCCGGACGGTGAATTCCTAGCGCCCATAGCTGCTCTGGTAGCAGCGTTTGTCGGCTCAATAGCAGTGACCGCAGGTGCGGTTAAAACAGCCGATGCAATTACCGGAAATAATTCCTCCGGCCAAATATACAGCGATACCAAAGCCTATTTGAGCTCCAGTGATGCCAAAACAGCGTATGTCTCTACCAGCGTGGCCGTAGCCGCCAGTGGTACGGCCATGTTTTTAGGCAGCGGCGGAGTCGGTTACCTGGAATCGATGTGGCAAAAGTTAATGGGAAGTCAAGCAGTACGACTAGTGCAAAAGCAAGTAATTACCACCAGTTATAAAAATCTTGACAAAATAATCATGGCCCAGGAAATGGCGGACGATCTGATAAAACCCGGCGTTCCCCAAAGCATAGTAGGGAAGGCAAAACCGGTTTATGATATTGTCAGTCCGTATATCGAACCAAATGTGAATAATATAAAAGAGAAATCGGGCCCAGTAATAAACCGGGCCAAGGAATCGGCCGTGAATCTCAAGTCTACTGTAGAGAAGAAACTGCACAATGCCCAGGTGGTTATACAGGAGAAAAGCGGACAGTTCAAGACCTATGTAAGCACGCAGGTGAATTCAGCCCGGGAGAATGTTAACCAGGCCGGCCAATCCGTCGCCCAGTGGTTTAAAGATCGATGGTAAAGGGGTGGGAGCGTATGGAAAACGAATTCCTTTTCGAAGTGGTGGAGGAATATTTTAAAGTGCACAATGCCGGCCCCCGCAGGTGGAACTTCCACGATTTCTGGTAC
>JBEHWJ010000072.1:0-10771 GCA_040217755.1 Syntrophomonadaceae bacterium
CCAAACGGCAGTTACCATGATGTTTGTGATGGAGGACCAGTTCGGGATCAATATCGAAGAACTGGTGCAAAGGCATGTAGAAAAGCTGTTCCGCAAAGGCTATCTGACCAGAGTGGGAAAAAACAAGGGAAATTGTTGATTTAGAAAAGGATTTCCGAAAATTCTGGCGAATAAAGTGAATTGTGTCTTTTTTAACAAGCGCAGAGCCGGATAAAACCTGGCAATCGATTCTAGTGCGAACGAGAAACCAGGAGTAAATCGATTATATAGCGGGGACAGGGGTATAATCCTCGGTTTTCCGGGATTGAAAAGATATAATATTTTTATCTTTATAAAAAGGATTTTCCCCAACGATGTAGAATTGGTATGAGGGGATTGCACTTCAAACGATTGGGCCCCTGATGAGGATGGTTGAGATGGCACCAAAAAAGCAAAACTGGGCCAAATCTCTGACGATGGCCCTGAATCTAGGTACCTCGGTCGCCGCAGTGATAGCCATAGGGCTGTTTGGCGGCAAATGGCTGGATGGCAGATTTGAAACCGGCAACATCTTCACTATATTGGGATTTCTGCTGGGCACAGCCTCAGCCATGAAGATGCTCTGGGATCGGATGATGGAGCGGGATCGGGAAGCAACGGCGGAGCGACAGGATACAGGTCAGGATAAGGGGTGAAACAACCCAGATTTGAAGTTTTGACTCTGGTCACGAAGGGCTGACCAGCAAAACCTAGAATAAATATTTTGCATGAAGAAAGGGGGGAGAAAGATGATATTTGGTATGTGGGATGGTGTACTCTTTCATGTGGGTCCTATTCCGGTAGATCATTTGGTCGTAACTGAGTGGGCTATCATCGCAATTCTGGCCGTCGGAGCTTTTCTGGGCACCCGCTCCATGAAGCTGATTCCGACAGGGGGTCAGAATGTGGTCGAGATGATTGTTACATTTACATACGACTTCTTCACACAGGTTATGGATCATGAACACACGGCCAAGAAATTTGCACCCTTATTGTCGACGTTTTTCCTGTTTATATTGATCAGTAACTACAGTGGATTGATTCCGGGAGCAGCTCATATTGAAGGTTTCCAACCCCCCACCAGTAACTGGAACGTTACAGCAGCCTTAGCTTTGATCACATTCTTTGCAGTTCACATCGGAGGTTTTTCCGAACACGGCGCACACTATCTCGGGCATTTTATCAAGCCCATGGCCGCATTTTTACCGCTTAACCTACTCGAGGAAGTAGCGCACCCCCTGTCCCTCACCGTTCGTCTATTCGGCAATATATTTGGTGAAGAAATGATAATCGCCTATCTGTTGTTCATGGCGCCATTTATCGTGCCTACGGCGTTAATGGGACTAAGTGTTTTGCTGGGTGCCATACAAGCGATCGTGTTTACCTTGTTGTCAGCCAGTTATATCGGTACGGCTACATCTGCGGGTCATTAAAATTAACCATATTATTTTTGCCAATGTATAGTGCATTGCGTCAGGAAAGGGGGGAAAAGAATGGGTATTATAGCAGTAGGAGCTGGGGTAGCTGTATCTATTGCCGGTCTTGGTGGCGGTGTTGGTATGGGTCTTGTCGGTGGCAAAGCTATCGAATCTATCGCCAGACAGCCTGAAGTAGGGGGAGATATCAGAACATTATTGTTCATCACCCTGGCGTTCATTGAAACCTTGACTATTTATGGTCTACTGATTGCTTTCATGTTGGTAGGAAAAATGACTGCCTAGTCAAGGAACATAACCAAAGACAAAAGATAATTCAAAACGTCATCTATTACTGGAGGGCGATAGGGCAGTCGAAGTTCTCAGTTGATCTAAGCCCTATCGCCCAAAATTACTTAAGCAACACAGAGATTGGAGGTAGCACATCCGTGAAGAGGAACAAATGGGTTTACCTATCAGGCCTCCTTTTATCCTTGATTATGGTTATGGGATTTGCCGCCCTCTGCATGGCATCGGAAGCCGGCAATGTGCCCATCGCACCCCCGGCTGGTAGTCCGCCGGCTTTCCCGAACTTGTATGTAATAGGTTGGTCGATGGTCAACTTCCTGGTATTATTGGCCATTCTGTACAAGTTTGCATATAATCCGGTCAACGCTATGCTGGCAGAGCGGAGTACCCAGATCGAGGGTTCAATCAAGCACGCGGAAGAGTTAAAAGTAGAGGTTGAGCAGATGAGGAAAGAAGCCCAAGCCAACCTGATTGAATCCCGTAAGGAAGCCCAAGAGATAGTAGGAAGGGCCACCAAATCGGCCGAAGATTCCAAGAATGAGATGATTGCCAAAGCCAAAGAAGAATATGCTGCGATCATTGCCAAGGGCTCTACCGAGATAGCAGCCGCTACCGCACAGGCCAAGGTAGAGCTGAAGGATACGGCAGCCACCCTGGCTTTAATGGCTGCAGAGAAAGTACTGGGCAGAGCCATCACCGAAGCCGACCATCAGAAGATGGTAAAAGAATTTGTTAATGAAGCAGGCGATCTCCTATGCTAAACAAGAGCGTCGCCAGGCGCTATGCTGAAGCCTTTTTTAGCATTGCCCGTGAAGCTGGCAAGATCGATGATTATCAGAATGAACTGGGGAAGATAGTTCAGACTATTGAGGAAATTCCAGATCTCAAGGAATATTTTGCCCATCCTCTCTTGCCGGCCAAAGAGAAAAAAGAGATTGCCAAGCAGGTTTTCAGTTCCGCAGTGTCACCACTGGCATTGAACTTCTTGTTGCTGGTATTGGACAAGAAACGCCAAGATTACCTGGATCTGATTTACAAAGAATATGTGGATATGGCCGATGAATCCAGAAACATCCAGAAGGCAGAGCTGATTTCGGCTATGCCAATATCGGATGAGGATATGAAGAACTTGTCCGACAACCTCACCCGTTCAACCGGTAAGACCGTCCAGTTGAAAGTGTCGGTCGATCCCTCCATTATTGGCGGGGTAAAGATCAGGTTGGGCGACAAGGTAATAGACGCCTCGATTGCCAAGAAGTTGGAGATGCTTAAGAGGAGCCTCCAGACCGCAAAGATAAGTTAACGATAGGGGTGAATATTTAAATGAGCATTAGACCCGAAGAGATTAGCGCAATTTTAAGAGAACAGTTGGAGCGCTACCAATCCGAGGTCGAGGTCAGCAATGTAGGCTCTGTAATCTACGTCGGTGATGGTATCGCCCGGGTTTATGGATTACAAGGAGCGATGGCCGGCGAATTGCTGGAATTCACACATGGTACCTACGGAATGGTGCTCAATCTGGAAGAAGATAACGTCGGTGCCGTTTTGCTCGGCAAATATGAGCACATTAAAGAAGGCGACGTAGTCAAGGCTACCGGAAAGATCATGGAGGTGCCAACGGGCGCAGCCATGCTGGGCCGGGTGGTCAACCCCCTGGGCCAACCGCTGGACGGGAAAGGGCCCATAAATACCAGTACATCAAGACCGGTTGAAAAGGTTGCCCACGGTGTAGTAACCAGGGCTCCGGTTAATGTCCCCATGCAGACCGGATTGAAAGCTATCGACTCCATGGTGCCCATCGGACGCGGCCAGCGTGAGTTGATCATCGGCGACCGCCAGATAGGCAAGACCGCCATCGCCATTGACGCTATCATCAATCAAAGATTGAAAAAAGACATGATCTGTATATATGTAGGGATAGGCCAAAAACAGTCCACCATCGCCGGAATCCATGCCAAACTGGAAGAGATGGGTGCGATGGACTACTCCATCATCGTGGCCTCTACTGCCTCCGAGCCCGCACCATTACTCTACCTGGCACCGTATGCAGGTGTTGCGATGGCCGAGGAATTCATGGAGAGCGAAGCTAAAGACGTTTTGATTATCTATGATGATCTATCCAAACACGCGGTTGCTTATCGTGAGATGTCCCTGCTGCTCCGTCGCCCCCCCGGACGAGAAGCTTACCCGGGCGACGTTTTCTACCTCCATTCCCGCCTGTTGGAAAGAGCCTGCAAGCTCAATGACGAACACGGTGGAGGTTCGATCACCGCCCTGCCGATTATCGAAACCCAGGCCGGTGACGTATCCGCATATATCCCCACCAACGTTATCTCCATCACCGATGGTCAGATTTACCTGGAAACCGACTTGTTCTATGCTGGTCAGCGTCCAGCCATCAACGCTGGTCTGTCAGTCAGCCGCGTGGGTGGTTCCGCTCAGACCAAGGCGATGAAATCCGTTGCCGGACAGTTGCGCCTGGACTTGGCCCAGTATCGGGAGTTGGCCGCTTTCGCCCAGTTCGGGTCCGACCTGGACAAAGCCACTCTGGCCCGCTTGACCCGCGGTGAAAAGGTTCTGGAAGTTTTGAAGCAGGGGCAATATGTACCCATGCCCATGGAAGAACAGGTTGCCATTATCTATGCCGGTGTCAACGGATACCTGGACGATATTCCCAGAGACAAGATCGCACCATTTGAAGTTGATTTCCTGAAATATTTACGCGCCAACACCAACGTGCTGAAATCTATAAACGAAACTGGAAAAATCGACGATGCAGCTAACGCAACTTTGATTAAGGCCATTGAAGATTTCAAGTCTACGTTTGTAGCTTAGGCGGTGATGTATTATGGCAGGAGCAGGTGTAAGAGAGTTTAAGCGTAGAATACGCAGCGTAAAGAGTACTCAGCAGATTACCAAAGCCATGAAAATGGTTGCGGCAGCCAAATTGCGCCGTGCCCAGGAAGCTGCCGAAGCCTCCCGTCCTTATACCGAGACCTTACAGGGGACCCTGGCCAGACTGGTCGGCATATCCAACGATGTTGAACACCCGCTGTTGGTTAAAAGGCCTGAAGTGACCAAGGTTGGTTACATCGTGGTAACCGCCGATCGTGGATTATGCGGCGGCTACAATACCAACATCATCCGTGCCGCTGTCGATGCCCTGGCCGCTGATGAACGGAAACCGGAAAGAGGTATGATCGCAGTCGGGAGAAAAGCCCGGGACTTCTTCCGCAAACGCGGTGGATTGGAAGCTGAGTTTATTAACTTGGGTGACAAGGTAAATTATGCCGATGCAAGGGAGATTGCCCAATATATAATGAATGCCTATGAAAATGAGGAATTTGACGAGATTTATCTTGTTTATGCCCGATTCGTCAATGCCCTCAGGCAGATACCCACGGTGGAGAAGATACTCCCCATCGAGCCGCCGGAGGAGACGGCTGCCAGTGAAATCAAGGTAGAGTACATCTATGAACCGAGTGCCGAGGAAATCCTGTTGAACCTGTTGCCCCGGTATGTAGGCAGCCTAATATACCATGCCATGTTGGAAGGTAAAGCCAGTGAGCATGGAGCCAGAATGACCGCTATGGGTAACGCCAGCGAAAACGCCGGCGAGATTATTGACAACCTGACTCTTAAGATGAACAAGGTCAGACAGGCGGCAATAACGGACGAAATTCTGGATATTGTTGGTGGCGCCGAAGCTCTCAAAAAATAAAGGAGGAAAGTAGAGAATGGCGAATGTGACAATAGGGGAGGTAACTCAGGTTATTGGCGCGGTTGTCGATATACGTTTCCAGCCAGGCGAGTTACCGGATCTAATGAACGCGGTTACCATTAAAAATGATGAACCCAAGATCGACGTAACCCTTGAAGCTTTTCAGCTTCTCGGTAACGATGTCGTCAGATGTGTTGCGTTGAGCCCAACTGACGGAATCAGCCGCGGAATGGCGGCGACCAATACTGCAGCCTCGATCAAAATCCCGGTTGGTGATGGATGTCTGGGACGTATTCTTAACGTTTTGGGCGAACCGGTTGATGAAGCCGGACCGGTAACCGCAGCCGACTACTGGGAAATCCACCGCGACCCCCCGGCGTTGGTTGATCAGTTGCCGGCCACCCAGTTGCTGGAAACCGGCATAAAGGTCGCCGACTTAATCTGCCCCTACGCTAAGGGTGGCAAGATCGGTCTGTTCGGCGGAGCCGGAGTTGGCAAGACCGTTATAATCCAGGAATTGATCAGAAACATCGCTTATGAGCATGGTGGATATTCAGTATTCACCGGCGTGGGAGAGAGGACCCGTGAAGGCAACGACCTCTGGGGTGAAATGACGGAATCCGGCGTTATCGAAAAGTGCGCCCTGATTTTCGGTCAGATGAATGAACCTCCCGGAGCCCGTCTGCGGGTAGGTCTTACCGGTCTGACTGTAGCGGAATATTTCCGTGATGTCGGTGGACAAGACGTGCTGATATTCATCGATAATATATTCCGGTTTGCCCAAGCCGGTAACGAGGTGTCGGCGCTTCTGGGACGTATGCCGTCCGCCGTTGGTTACCAGCCGACGCTGGCCACCGACATGGGCTTGCTGCAGGAGAGAATCACCAGTACCCGTAAGGGATCGATTACGTCCGCGCAGGCCGTTTACGTTCCCGCCGACGACTTGACCGACCCGGCGCCGGCGACTACTTTCGCTCACTTGGACGCGACTACGGTTTTGTCCCGGGCCATTTCTGAGTTGGGCATCTATCCGGCGGTGGACCCGCTGGATTCAACTTCCCGTATCCTTGATCCCCAGATACTGGGCGAAAAACACTACCTAACCGCCCGTGGAGTACAACAGATTCTGCAAAGATATAAAGAACTGCAGGATATCATCGCCATCCTTGGTATGGATGAATTATCCGACGAAGATAAGGTCGTCGTCGCCAGAGCAAGAAAGATTCAGAGATTCCTGTCTCAGCCGTTCCACGTTGCTGAACAGTTCACCGGCAGCCCCGGAATATATGTAAGGGTTGGCGATACGGTTGAATCGTTCGCCCAGGTCTTGGAAGGCAAACACGATAATCTTTCCGAAGATTCATTCTATATGGTAGGAGATATCGAAACAGCAGTTGCTAAAGCCAGACGATTGGGGGCGTAGCCCATGGCCGGAACCTTCACTCTTGAAGTAGTGACTCCAGGAGAACTTCTCTTTAAAGACGAAGTACAGTTTATTGTGGTACCTGAAACCTATGGTGAGCTCGGTGTTTTGAGAAATCACGCTCCCATGATCGCCGCTCTGGATATCGGTGTTATACGAATAACCGATGTCGATGGCGGAATTAAACGGATGGCCATCAGTGGCGGGTTCATGGAAGTAATGAACAACGAAGCCAGCGTTTTGGCGGAAACAGCTGAGCTGGGCGATGACATCGATGTTCTGAGGGCCAAAGCTGCCAAGGAGAGGGCGGAAGCCCGACTGGCTGCCAAAGCCGCAGATACCAACATGGCTCGTGCTGAAGCTGCATTGCAGAGAGCGTTGGCTCGTATCAAAGCCTCCGAATAGTTCAAAAGTATAATTTGCTGCTGGAACCGGAAGGGTATTACCCTTCCGGTTTCTATTTGGGAGGATAGTTATTTCTAATCAACCGGCCCAACAAGATAGATATGCTATTTCCAATAGCTCTCCGGACAAGTGGAGTCTCCTCAAAACCGTCCAATCATATCCAGGCGTCCCCACCAGGACCATTATCCAAAATCGGGAACCCCCTTTGAATTATAACCATAAGAATTTATGGTCTGTAACATATCTGTAACGCTACAACAAAAGAGTTACAGATATGATACAATATAATTACAAGACGAAAGATGGACCTTTATCAAGATCAGCTATGATTGATTGAAGGATATGGGTATTGCCGGCAATCACAAGCATATTTATAAAAACATTTACATAATTGGCACGTTAATTGCTAGTATATATAACCACCAGAAGCCAAAATGCTGGAACAGGTTGTAACGGAAAGTAATCCGTAGGGAGGCGAATACAATGACTACAAAATTTTTGAATGAAGCAAGTTACCGCTTCAAAAATGAAGACAACAATGACAAAAAACTTGGGGGCATGGAAAGCCTCACCATTGGGGTCGGCTTCCTGGGCATCATGGCGATGTTGCTGATGGGTTTGATCATGGTACTGTTGATGGTATTAAGCTAACCTGCATAGATGCTGATGTATTCCTGGTGGTTTCCAGGCGTATGGAATGTATTTGCGAACCCCTAAGAGAGTGTGACCATCAGTAATTTTTAGGGCAGACACCCCGGAGGGAGAGAAATATCAAGATAAAGACCCCAATACGATCGATACAAGAATCTCCTTACAATCACCTGAACCCCTACCAACTGAATTAGGAAGGGTATTGGGTGATTGTATGCTTTTTATGTTTATTGTATCTAAGGTGATAAAATATCAGCCCGACTTAATTATATAGACTTCCGGTTGACTCAATGAATACCTTCACGGAATATCTTCTCCGGCAATATTAAGGCTAACAGATCACCGATGGAGTTGGCGCTTTTTAGTTAATTCAAGGCAGTTTCGTACAGACAAAAACCTAGAAATGATCTATTATGAGATAAGAGGCCGTACCGGGGAGATAGGTCCGTTGGAACTATTTTTTACCCGCCAGTTAACTTATGCCAAGGACCGATTGGCACGACCGACTACTTGGTGGCCAGGATTTAAATGCTCGGACTATGCATTGTTGGGAGGAGAATTGTGTATGCTGAAGTATTATGCTCAGTTAGAACGTTATGAAGGAAACAAAGCCCTTTTCGACATGATAAAGATGTCGATGGTTTCCACCATAGCCGATGAACCATTGCACATTCACGCTGAGGGTCTGCGGGGTACTGGTAAAACTACCATCATGAGGAAGACTCAGGACATCCTGCCGACTATTGTGAGAGTCAAAGGATGTATATACAATTGCGATCCTGCCAAACCGCACTGTCCGCACCATCGAGGTATGCCGGCTCAGGATATAGCAGATATCGGGATAGAAGCAATTCCAATGCCTTTCGTAGAAATATCGCATTCGGCTAAAGTTGGTACTGTGGCCGGAAGCATAGACTTGGCCAAACTTACTGATCCAAGTAAGCCGGAAGCCGGGCTCCTCCCTGGACTGATACCTCAAGCCCACCGGGGTATCTTATTCGTAGATGAAATCAATCGCCTGGCCGATACTGCTCCGGAAATTACCGATATACTACTTGATCTGATGGGAACCAAGCCCGGTGTGGTCCAGATAGAAGAGGCGGGATTGCCGGTAGTATCGGTAAAGGTAAATGTATCGGTGTGGGCGGCTTCCAACCCCGACGAAGATCCCGGCCCCTTGGAGGAAATACGCCGGCAATTGTCGGATCGCTTTGATATGGTCTGCTACATGGGCCGACCGACCTCCATCGATGTCCTGGCGAGAATGCTCAAGGAAAACTTCCATACCAGTAAACTAGAACCGGAACGTGAGCAGATGAACCTTGAGGCCATTATGAAAAAGCATGAGGAATATACGCAGACCTTGCTGAGATGGGCGGAGATCTACCGCGAATCCGATCTGCCTGATTTCGTCCGCAACTACATCGCCCGACTTTATGTCAAGCATAACCTGGAGAGTATACGGGCTATCGAGGCCATGCAGCAAGGCGCGGTGCTCTATAGCATTATAAATGAGCGGGACCAGGCCAGTATCAATGACGTGGCCCGAATCCTGCCTCTGATACTGAAGCATCGTATGGATGCCGACTCGCTCATCAGGGTGATAAATGATGACAGCAAAGGTGGCGCTATGTTTAGCTCAGGAGGCAAAAAATCAGCGGATAAAAATGAACCTGCCGAAGATCCGGAGTTTTTTAAAAAGGAAGGCCGCCCTTTGAAGGATCTCAAGCGTAAGGATCTTATCAATACGGAGAAAACCATTGACTTCAACCGCGACTAAGGGGGAATCCCTATGGAAACCGGGTCCAGCAGTATAAATAATGCCACATCAGTGGCCAATTACCTGGGTCTCTACTTGGGTCAGGACCAAGGGGTACGCCTGGGTGAGAGCGTAGTGGTTAGCACCAAAGCGCATCGCCGCATGCCGGAGAAGAAGATAAAAGGCCAGGTGGAGATCCTGGTTAATGCCGATGCAGGCCAAACCTATCTTAACTACGTGGACGTCGACCAGATAGTCCATATAGATGTACACCATATGCCCGGCAACATAGATGCTCAAAGGGTGGCCTTGGCCATATATTGGGCCATTGATGACTATGTGATCGAAGAAGACCCCCAGCTTAAATATGCCGATGACGTGCGTTTCAAAGCCGTATCTGCTTATGCGGAAAAGATTCATATCACCACCAATTTAGGCCAGGGGTGGTTGTTCGATATAATGCAGAATGAGATGGAGCCATATATTGAAGGTGAGGAAGGTCAGGACCATGTCCATATCCTGGCCCGCTTGAACCGACAGAATTACGCCTTAATATACGTCATCGCTGCAGCTGTGGAGGAAGTCATTCAGCAATCAGGAATTCAACTGGCCGAGGTCCGCAATATCACCCATGGTAAAGAGAAGAAGGTACTTGATGATTTCGGCAATTACATCAAGCTGCCCTGGAAGAAATTTAAAGGCAAGGACGCCATGCTGATGGCCCCGGACGAAAATGTCAATCAGCTGGTATTGAAGTTGGCTGAGAAATTCGGTGGGGTTGAAGATATTGAAGAATGGATGCAGATGTATTCCACTAATATCTTCAAAAGAAAAGGAGCTGACTTTCAAAAGAAGAAATGGGGCGACGTCGATCATTATGTGAAACAGTTGGAAGAATTGGGCCTTATGCAGAAGACCCCCTTGGGGAGGATATTGACCAAGCAGGGCCTGGCCGTACAGGATTACGTCGTAAAACACCGGATAGAGCTTGAGACCGAAATCAGGCGCAACATCCGCCGAGTGCCCGGTGGGCGCACCTCTCGTTTCAGTAAGATAGGTCAGTCGGACCA
>JBEHWJ010000073.1:0-10693 GCA_040217755.1 Syntrophomonadaceae bacterium
TATAGACCTAGGAATCCATAAAACAAATCTCTTCCCAATGCAAAAGCCAGGGTGAAAAGAGCCCTGGCTCTATTTTAATGTATGGAGGCTAAGGTAAGAACCACCTAAGGAACCACTTATTTAATGTGGGCGCCCAAGCTGGTCAGCTTCTCAATTATGTCCTCATAACCCCGGAATATGTGGATGGCATCTTCAATGACCGTTTGGCCACGGGCGGCCAGGGCCGCCAGTACCAAAGCCGCCCCAGCTCTAAGATCCGTGGCTCTGACGGTGGTACCATACAATATGGGCACTCCCTCTACGATGGCAGTGTGTCCCTCCAGCCGGATTTTGGCACCCATCCGGTTAAGTTCCTCTATGATCTGGAAGCGGTTCTCAAACACATTCTCCACGATCACGCTGGTCCCTTCGGCGATCGATAACAAAGCCAGCATAGGCGATTGCATATCGGTGGGGAAACCCGGATACGGCAAGGTCTTGATGTCAGCATTATGCACCCGTTTACCGGCTTTAACCAGAATACCCTGATCGGTCTCCTCTACTACGGCTCCAGTCTCCTGAAGTTTGGCTATTATCGGATGCAGATGGGTAGGTATTACGTTTTCTACCAGTACCTCGCCACCAGATATGGCCGCGCCGATCATGTAGGTGCCGGCCTCAATACGGTCAGGTATGATAGAATACCGCCCCGCTTTCAATTTGGCTACGCCCTCTATCTTGACCACGTCCGTACCGGCTCCTCTGATTTTAGCCCCCATGGAATTCAGGAAATTAGCCAGGTCGACGATCTCCGGCTCCTTAGCGGCGTTTTCGATTATGCTCAACCCAAGGGTTTTAGCTGACATCATTATCAGATTTTCAGTGGCCCCCACACTGGGGAAGTCCAGGTAGATTCTGGCCCCATGGGTTTCCTCAGCCTGGGCGTAAATACAACCGTGTTCAATCTCGATCTCTGCTCCCAAAGCCCGTACTCCCTTAACATGCAGGTCCATGGGACGAGAACCGATATCACATCCTCCCGGTAAAGCAACGATGGCTTGGGCCTGCCTTCCCAGCAATGCCCCCAGAAACAGGTTGGAGGCACGCAATTTCTTCGATAGTTCTATAGGCGTCTGGTGTTTCATTCTATGTTTCGGGGGACAAATGGATAGACTGCCGTCTTCCCGCCATTGTGCTGAGGCCCCCATCTCATTCAGTATTTCCACCATGATCTCAGTATCACAAATGCGCGGAACATTATCCAAAATGGTTTCACCATCGGCCATGATACTGGCCGCTATCAAAACCAATCCGGCATTTTTGGCACCGCTTATCCTAACCTTACCCCGAAGGGGATATCCGCCTTCGATAACTAAGGTATCCTGCAAAACCAACACCTCACCCTACTGCCCTTCCAGGTATCGATAGAAGTCCCGGGAAAAAATAGTATAATCAACTCCCAGTGCATTTTCCAGAGCTCTTGGCATAGAATCACCCCTGGACAAGCACTCTAAAACCTTGTAGATATTTTCCTCTCCACAGGTTCTGACTATATAATCTACTGCCTGCAGAGACTCCCAATAGGCAACTGATTGCTCCAGGCTGTCGTAATTTTTCTCAAGATTGTCCAGTTGATAATAGTAAAGGTCATCCTTTTCTCTGAAGGGGCTGGAAAACTCAAACCCGGTAATTTCTCTCTCAGTGTATTGGGCCACCCCTTCTGTCCACCAACGGTTATAATTACCTCGACTCATCTCATCGACCATTAAATGAGCCAATTCGTGAACCATGGGGCCTTCCTTGATAAAGCGCTGCTTCTGCCCGAGATTGGCCAACCAAGCGCGCGGCGACAGAATACGTATGGTTCCGCCCCAGTATACCCCGAGCGCCTTTTCATTCCTATCCCAGCCGAAACTGGCTGCCAAGCTCGCATTATCGGGGTATACCACTATGGTGATGGGCCGGGAAGGTTCACAGCCCATCCGGCTGCTGACCTTGCCATAGGCGTCTTCGGCCGCCTCACTTAACAATCCCATACAATAATCGTCCACCGGCAGGTATTTGATCCGGAAATGTGTGGTTTCCAATTGCTCCCACGTTCCGGTCCGCAAATTGGTCTCCTGCCCCACCATAAAACGGAAGAAACCCTGTTTAATCTGGGCTGCTGAAACCCCAGTCTTAAATAGGTGACAGCTCAGCAGCACCAGGACGATCGTACAGAATATAAACGCCATATAACCAGAAGGCTTGGCTCCGGGCAAGAAACCCCTCTCCCCTCACCCCGTTTACCCATTGATTATACAATGGATGGCCGGGCTTGGGGTTAAGCAAATACTGGTATCAATGCTATTCTTTAAGGTACTCTGTCACTGCTACTCCCGCTTGGGCACCATCCCCCACCGCTGAGGCTATCTGACGGGTACGCTTGTCCCGGATGTCTCCAGCCGCAAAGATTCCTTCTATCGAGGTGCGCATGTCGTTATCGGTAATGATATAGCCTTCGCTGGTGGTATTTAAACCTTCGACGAAATCGGTATCAGCAACCAGTCCTATGCTTACAAACAGACCTTCGACCTCCAGTGTTTCCTCGTCTTTCGTAGCCACATCCTGAAGGATTACCGCCCGCATTACGCTATCGCCTTCGATTCTCTTTACAACCCGGTTGAGTTTGCATTCTATGGTGTTGTGACCGCGGATTTTGCCCACGGTATGAGGGCTGGCCCTAAACTCCTCGCGGCGGTGTATTATATAGACCTTCTCGGCTATGTCGGCAAGATAAAGAGCCTCTTTAAGTGCCGATTCGCCCCCTCCCACTACTGCCACCTTGCTATTGCGGAAAAAGGCGCCATCGCAGGTAGCACAGTATGATACCCCGCGGCCCTGGTACTCGTTTTCCCCTTCCACCGTCAAGGTTCTACGCCGGGCACCAGTAGCTATAATTATGGCCCGGGCAGTATATTCAGCATCAGTAGTGATGACTTTCTTGCCTTCCGGGGCATCAACAACCGCAGTCACTTGCTCCATACGTATCTGGGCCCCAAGGCGCTCGGCCTGCTGCCGGAAATTTTCCATAAGCTCGCCCCCCAGGATACCAAACGGAAACCCAGGGTAGTTGTCGATGTGATCCGCTATGGCAGCATTGCCTCCTACCATTGCCGATTCCAATACCAGGGTCCTCAACCAGGCACGGCTGGTGTATATGGCGGCAGTCAAACCGGCCGGGCCAGCGCCCAATATTATTACATCATACATCTTCTGTCGGACTCCCCTCTCACCACAAATAAGAACCCTGACCCTTATCAGATCAGGGTTCCCGATGTTCGATCTATCGCAGATAATTAATCGGGTTGCGGAAGGATCCCCCCACCATCACCTCAAAGTGCAGGTGCGGGCCAGTGCTGTGTCCAGTCGAGCCTCTCAAACCTATGGTCTGGCCCTGGCTGACCCTCTGTCCGCTTTTGACCAACAATTTGGAACAATGGGCGTAGCGAGTCATCATTCCGTTGCCGTGACTGATTATTATGAAGTTGCCATAGCCACCCTGCCAACCGGCAAAGGTCACCACCCCACCATCGGCAGCACCAATGGAGGAACCGGTAGCCCCGGCAATATCAAGTCCGGTGTGACCCCGGCCGTAAGATTGACTTATGGACCCGCTGACCGGCCAAGCAAGCCGCCCGGTGCTTACGCCCCCACCGCCGCGTGATGCTACCTGGACTGAACGCCCTCTGACAACCACCTTATCAACCGCGGCCCTTACAACCTTCTCCTCGATTACATTCTTGCTCTCCACTATACCGTTGCACAAGGTGGCGGTATAGGCGACATACTTTTCCCCGTTGTGCCCTTCGGTCTTCACTTTTATTCCATTCACCGAGTTATCGTTCTCGGTGATGGTCTGATATGGAACAGCTACCGTTTCGCTTCCTTCCAGCTGGGCCACCACCGTAACCAGCGGTTCAGGCTTGCTAAGTGTAATGGACTGGCCCAGACTCAAGACGCTATCCTCCTGGATACCATTGCTGGCCACAATGTCAGTTACGTACATATCGTGAGCCCTGGCAATACTCCACAAGGAATCACCCTCTTTAACGGTGTAAACCTGTGGGGTTACGGTCCCCAGGTTGATCATACTCCAGGCATTATCCCAGTCTGTTATCCAGGCGGCTACCACACTGCCTTCGACCACTTGTACGTCCTCGGCGAAACCGACGGATACCAGCTTCTCTCCATCTGCCACCGTAGAATATTCCTGCTGCAGTTTATCCAGCAGCTGTTGGGCCAGTTCTTTACTCTCCATGTACATCACGGCTTGTCCGTTTACGATTATGGAAGCACCGTTTACCTTGGGTTGCAGAGCCAGATTCAAAGTCGCCAGCACCTGATCGCCAGCCAGTAAATCCTGACGGTTGGCAAAAGTCCGGTTTACTTCAACCCTTTTTATAATCTCACTGTCGGGGAGTTGTGCTATCGCTAGACTGGCATCGGATTTGCTGGCTACAACCATGGCTTTATTGCCGTCTACCGAAATCGAATAGGCCGGGGTTCTGATCCCGAAACACCACACTACAACAATTACCAGCAAAACTAGCGGGGCACTGCCCCCGCATCTCCAACTTCTCCTAAATTTCTCCATAAGCCCTCTCCATATCAAAATAATCATTATATTTTTCTACAACTATTGGCAAGATTCCTGCTTTTTTCTATAACGTATGCTTTTATCCAGGTTCTTGATAACTTCCAGGTATATGGCCCCTTCGATTCTTTTGCGGTGCATCGCACAGCTGACCGGGTCGGGAACACTCATATCACCATTAGCATGGTAAGCGTTGGCGTGACAGCCCCCTCCACAATAATTTCGTGCCCAGCACTTGCGGCAGGTTTCTTTATCGGCCAGGCGGTTACCGGCGAATTTGGCGATGATAGCTTCATCCAGTTCAGCACCATCGATATTACCCATGACAAACTGGCTCTCCCCTACAAATTGATGACACGGATAGATATCCCCTTCCGGAGTTATAACCAGATACTCCACTCCGGCTCCGCAGCCTGAGAGGCGTTTGGCCAGGCAAGGTCCCTTTTGCAGATCCAGGTTGTAATGAAAGAAACTGATATTCCGGCCTTCGCAATGGAAGCTGTACAGCAGATCGGTCAGACGATCATATTCGGCCAGCACCGCGGGGAGGTCTGAATCCTGGATGGCGTAGGGATTAGTGGGTCCGACAGCAGGTTCCAGGGAAACAGCATCGAAGCCCAGTTCGATGATGTGCTGAAGGTCGCTGCTGAAGTCCAGATTGCGGTTGGTGAAGGTACCGCGGATGAAGTAACTGATTGGTTTCCTGGCTACCATCTGCTTAATTTTGGGTAAAATGATGTCATAACTGCCGCCACCGTCACTCATTATCCGGTGCTGGTCATTGGTGGAGCAACGCCCGTCCAAACTTAGAATAACGCCGATATTGTTTCCGATGATAAAATCCATGATTTCCTCATCAAGCAAGACCGCATTGGTGGTAAGAGTGAAATTGAATCTTTTACCGGTCAAGGGCTCCATCTGCCTGCCGTACTGGACCAATTGTTTTATTACCGCCCAATTCAAAAGAGGCTCCCCGCCAAAAAAGTCGACCTCAAGGTTTTTGGCCGCCCCACTGCGGGCGATAAGGAAGTCCAAGGCCTGCCTGCCGGTGGAAAAAGACATGAGCTGGGGCTTCATGCCAAAATCTCCCTGACTGGCAAAACAATAACGGCATTTCATATTGCAGGCATGGGCCACATTCAGGCATAGAGCTTTGATGGGCAGTTCGGACCAATCCACCGCCAGAGGCTCTTCTGGAGTAAAGATAGCCCCCGCTTCATAAGTATCATCCATTTCCGCCAGGAGGCTGCTTAACTCTTCGGGTATATAATCATCGGCCAACCGCTCCAACGTCTGCCGGGAATCACCATCACATTCTTTCAGTTTCTGAATAAAGTGATGGCCCAAATCGTCAAGAATACTGACCGCTCCACTATTCACATCCAGTAAAATATTGATACCTTTATGCTGAAACAGATGCAGGTCAGCATCAAAATCGAAGCCGCGCGGTATTGACAAAATCTCTCTCCTCTCCCGCAATCCACATGGGGCTGAAGGAAAAACGCAACAAAAAAGGGGGCATCGCCCCCTATAACTAACAACCAGCTATCGTTATTTTTTACAGGTTATGTTACCTACCGTACATGATGTCTTGCAGGCCGATTGGCATGAAGTAGCACATTCCCTGCAGTTTATCAGGTCTTTTTCCCGGATAAGATTGGGTTTGATTATGGTGATGATATGCTTCAATCCAACAACCCCTCCCTAACAAATTGATTTGTATCCCTATGTAACTGACCGTATGAATTAGAACTCTTATTTTATTAATTCTGATTATAATCTTTATTATGATGGAGGCTTTTGCATTATAACTTATTTATTTTGCCCTTGTAAAGGCAGCCTATTCCTACATTATTGTTTATTTCCAACCTCATACTTTCCAATAGCGCCGTTTTCGTAATTATCTTAACCGAACACCGGGTCCAAGCCTCATGACAAGCGATCAACCCAAACCGCTGCGTGGTATCAGGTTATTCCAGTTTATCCCCCTTCCTGGTTTACCATATGCTTGGGACACCTTGGGTCAACCAGGGACTTCCTATTAATAGTTTGAATTTAGGCTATACCCGTTGCTTCCAAATATATAGACAAATCCCTGAGATTATTTATTATCACTTTAGCTATTGACCGTCCAGCCCTATCGGCGGGCGGCATATTTACTGGCATTGAGCCCCGCCACCTGGCCTTCTCCAACCGATTTGGCCACTTGGTAGGGAGGACCGGTGCAATCGCCGGCAGCATATATTCCGGGCAGATTGGTTTCCTGTTGACGGTTGACGGTTATGTGGTTATTTTTGATCTCCAATCCGGGAATCAAGCGGTCAGGGGCTGTCTCTCCGCCCAGTACGAACAATCCTTCGGCGTTGATGGTTGAGCCATCCTTTAATTGCAGCCCTTGAACGAAATCCTCTCCAACTATGCCCACCGGTTTACTATCCATAATCCTAATATTAGGGTCCAGATTCCCAACCCCCTTGTATAACGGGAGGTAATAGACCTGGTTGCAGATCTCAGCCATGAAATCGGCCTCTTCTTCGGCTTCGGTGCTATGACCGATAATAATCACATCCTTGCCTCGATACATGGGTCCGTCACAGGTGGCACAGTAGCCCAATCCCTTACCCAGAAAATGCTCTTCCCGGGGCAGGGAGGGGCGATAAGGTATCCCGGTGGCAATCACGATGGTGCGGGAAGTGATTACCTCGTCGCCGACCAGGATATTGAACATACCTTCCCATTCATTGATGCTGGTGGCCTTATAGTAAATTATCTCTACGCTCTTCTGGCGAACATGCTGCATAAATTTGTCCAGTAGTTCGCTCCCGCTTATGTCAGGCAAACCTAAATAATTATCGATTTTCTGCGCTTTATGCAGGGGCGGACTGCATACTTCAGCGCCTATCACTATCACCTTTTTGTTGCGGATTGTAGCGTTGACCGCCGCCGATAGCCCTGCCGGACCACAGCCCAGGATGGCCAAGTCATATAAATCATGCCTCATTCGATCTGCCTCCTTCATGGTTGTTTTGAACCCCTAATGTTAGTATCCATTTGCCTCCGGATTTTACCGGATAGCTATCATAATATTCTTTCCTTTGAACCTGCAGGTATGTCATTAATTGAAAGAAGATTGCTGTCCAGTACCGCCCCTTACGATCAGCCTTCAATAGAAAACTCATTAAAAACCATATCAGCATTATCTTGATTTCCACACATGAAGCTCTTTTCCCAGAACCGTACGTGGTTGCGGCGATCGACCAACAAGATCGAAGTGGACCGGGTACCGTAATTCTCTCCAGCGATGAACACCGATGAGAGCAGTCGTTCAAGCTCAAGGCTTACCCCTGTCTTGGGCAATTCGTGGTCCGGGGCCTGCTGTTTATCAGCCATGATACTGAAAAGCTTGTCCACCTCTATTTCTTCCTTTCGCAAGCAATCCTTAAAATGCCGCAAGCTGCGGTAGACTTTAGGCCAGCAAACGTCCAGCAGACTGTTGCTTAACCCGTGAAGTCCTGGTTGTACCTTGAGCATCGCCGGCTCCCGGTTGGAAAAATAGTATAGCTCCGCCGGCGTTCCTGCCAACAGGTTGTAGCCGTCATACTTTTGTGCACTTTCGAAAAGTCTTTCCATGAATACGTCCGGGGTATCCCCCCCAATCAGATAATTATGGACCAGCGCTCCGCGCGAAGGAGCACCGTGCTTGTTTTGGCGGGGGTCTCGATAGTTGGTTAAGGCCGCCCACCGACCGGTTTTGGTTATTCCCATCCAGGTCCCCCCCTGAAGCAGATCCTTCCCGGCCAATAGGTCGGGGTACTCCGACCAGAAGGCCGCGGATTGGGTGGGGCGCTGGTAGAACTCATCACGATTGGCCGCCATCACCAATTTGTAACGGGGATGGTAGTCCAGGGCAAAAACTATTGTACACATAAGCCCACCTCGTTCATCAAGTTAACCCAGAATTACGCCAATTTTACATCCCTGTCAAGCTCTATTATAGCCAAATTGGTATGTTTAATATTAATAAGCCCCGGCCACACTCACCGAAACACATTACCCAGCATCGCTTCATCGCCTATTCCGATGCTGGCCATCCGGGGTTTACTGTAACTGTACAGGAATCTTAAACAAACTAAATCGATAATCAGGGTATCCATGGTTACAATGGCGATCAAATCGGAACGACACCACAGACAGAAGCCTATAGCCACTATCAGACTGCCAATCATCTTGATCCAGGCTATACCGTTGGATTGACCTTGCATCAAGGAGTAGCAGCGGCTGGGCGGTTGAGATATTTGAAATAATTTAGGTTTTGTTTCTATACCGGTAACAAGTATAATAAGGCAATGGGAGATTTTTGTAGGAGGGATGCTTTAATGGACTTCAATTTAACCGAAGAGCAACAACTTATCCAAGAGTCAGCCCGCGAATTCGCAACCAAGATAATTGCCCCTTTAGCTCGGCAGATCGATCAAGAAGATAAGGTCCCGGGGGAAATCCTGGATGGAATGGCCGAGCTTGGCTTTATGGGTATCCCTTTTGAAGAAAAGTATGGGGGCAGCGGCCTGGGCTATGAATACTATGTACTCGTTCAAGAGCAGATTGCGCGAGCCTCTGCGGGAGCAGCAACCATCTTCACAGTACACATGCTGGGCGCCGACGCCATTGCCATCTTCGGCACCGAAGAGCAGAAGGATCGTTATTTCCCCGGCATATGCAAAGGGATACTACATCCGTCGTTCGCTTTTACCGAACCCGAAACCGGATCTGATCCCAAGCAATTGGTCACCACCGTCACCCAGGATGGGGATTATGCAGTCATTAACGGAACAAAGCGATTCATATCTGCGGCCGCTTATGAAGGGCCTATAGTGGTATTCGGCAAGGATGCCGAGGTTGGGGGAGTAAGCGCCTACATTGTCGATAAATTCTGTCCGGGTTACTCCTTATCTCCACCCTGGGAAAAAATCGGTGGCCATGGAAGCCCGGTATACGATGTGTATCTAAAGGACGTCCGGGTGCCGGCCTCCAATTTGTTGGGGAAAAGAGGCCAGGGATTCGATATCCTGTTACTGGGGATAGCTTTCGGGAAGATTGGAACTTCAGCTATTGCCCTGGGAGGCATCCTGGCCGCTTACGAAGAAGCCATCAAATATGCCAAAGAGAAATTACACCGGGGTAAACCTATCGCCAAGTTCCAGGCTATCCAGCTGAAAATCGGACATCTGGCCGCCAAATATCACAGTACCCGCTGGATGTGTTATCGCCTTGGTACCCTTGCCAATGATATCCTGTCCAAGCGATCCAGCGATTGGAGTAAATTTGAGGCAGAAGCGGCTTTGGTAAAAGGTTACGCGAGTGACACGGCCGTAGAAGCAGCCAGGCTGTCAATGGACGTACATGCTTCCTATGGTCTGACCAAGGACTTCCCCATCGAAAGGATATACCGGGATGCCATTATCTGCCCGCAAATAGAAGGGGTTTCCGATATGCAACGTATAATTTATGCCGGTTCAGTCCTGGGTTAGGCTGTAATAGAGGCTTTCTATTTATTTATACCGCCTGAATTAAGAAATGCTGGGCCCATCCACCCAGCATTTCTAATTTGTTATTCGAGCCTGATTTCCACAGGTTATTGGCATTCTTACCAGGGTAAAGCGGAACAGGATTGAAACTGGAATACTGTACTAGAGTCTAATGATCTAATTACTTATAGCATAGCTCCTCATTTTCCTATATAAAGTGTTGCGCGAAATACCCAGCTCGGTGGCCGTCTTGCTGACGTTACCCCCATATTTATCCAGTATCCGGAGTATCCTTTCTTTTTCCTTTTCCCCCGCCTGCGCCTTGCGAGTGGTGCGGTTGGTGTGGAGGGATGGAATAGGAGCGATTTCCTTGTATCCTCCGTTAAGGCTAGCTTCGTGGTCGCCGTTCTGGGCTGCTACAATCTCCCGTGGCAAACAATCAAATGTGATATGACTGTCCTCTGCCAATAAAAGGGTTCTCTCCACGACGTTCTGCAATTCCCGGATATTACCAGGCCAATCATAGGCTTGCACGACATCGATAACCTCGTCA
>JBEHWJ010000074.1:0-10513 GCA_040217755.1 Syntrophomonadaceae bacterium
CAGCTTGGGCGCCCACATTAAATAAGTGGTTCCTTAGGTGGTTCTTACCTTAGCCTCCATACATTAAAATAGAGCCAGGGCTCTTTTCACCCTGGCTTTTGCATTGGGAAGAGATTTGTTTTATGGATTCCTAGGTCTATACTATGAAAGATTGGGAGCGGCATCATGAAGTACAGGATAATATCGGTTGGGAAGATCCGCGAACCCTTTTATCTGCAGGGAGTCAATGAATACTTAAAAAGGCTCCGGCCCTATGCTGCGGTAGACCTAACCGATGGATTGGAAGAGAAGGTCAGTCCCAGAGCCGGGGCCAAGGATATTGAGAGGTGTTTGCATAAAGAAAGGGAGCGCATCCTCTCCCTGCTGGATGACGGCGAACTATTGGTGGTCCTTGACGCCCACGGCCAGATGATGACATCGGAAGGGTTTGCCCGCCAAATAGAGGAATGGAATCACTCCGGCCGGAATAGAATAAACTTGCTGGTCGGGGGAGCACATGGTCTCGATACCCGGATTAAAAATTCAGCCGGGCGCCTTATTTCCTTTTCCCCCATGACTTTGCCCCATCAGATGGCGGTGCTGGTCCTTACAGAACAACTCTATCGTGGATTTAAGATATTGAGAGGCGAACCTTATCACAAATAATCCTTGGTCTTTACATTAATAGATTCCACATATAGACCGCCCCTATGGATCCCACAACTATCAGGACGATATTGATCCTGGCCCAGGACAGGAGCAGAGCGGCTGCCCCGCCGCAAACCGCTGAGGCAGTATCACCGGTAGATGATAAGATGCCCGGGAAGATAAGTGCTCCCAAGGCGGCAAAGGGGACATAACGGAGGAAGGCCATCCAGAAGCGGGGTAGATGGACGCCTTTCAGGAATACGACGGGAAGCATACGGGGCAAATAAGTGACAATGCCCATGCCCAAAACCACTACCCACAAACCACTCATACTCGGGCCTCCTCCCCGGAGGATAGAAACGCTCCCAAAAGGGCCGCAATAACGGTGGCAGTTACTATTCTGATACCGGAAGACAGATCCGCCAGAGCAGGCAGGAAGGTCAAAAGAGAGTTCACCGCCATAGCGGTAACGGCAATAAACAAAGCTGCTTTTGATTGGCGGCAGGCCGGGGCCAGCAAAGCAATGAACATCACATACAGAGCAATTCCCATACTGGCTTTGATAGCAACAGGAAGTCCGCCCGCTATAAACAGTCCTATCCAGGTGGAAGCGTTCCAGGCTGTAAATGCAGTCAGGTTAAGACCCAGGAGTAAGCCCGGGTTGAGGTTGGGCGTCGGTCGGGTTGATGCCACTGAAAAAGTTTCGTCAGTAATTCCAAAGGAGATTATCGATAACCAGCCTTTGGAACTGCCAGCTTCGATCCGGGGGGCCAGAGAGGCCGACATCAATAGATGGCGGAGGTTCAGAACAAAGGTCGTAAATATTACCTCTCCCATACCGCTCCCCAATGCCAGCATATTGACGGCGACGAATTGGCTGGCTCCGGCGAAGATGGCCAAAGACATCAGGATGGTGATTTGGTCAGGTATACCGGCTGACCGGGCCAGCAGGCCAAATGTCATCCCAATAGGCAGGTAGCCGATGGCGATGGGGATGCCGGCCTTGCACCCTTGCCCAAAAGCTTCCCGCACTCCTTCTTTCTCCGCCAGTACCTGGCCAGACATAATGGAGCTCCTCTCCGCCATGGATAGAATCCGTCAATAAGATTACTATAGTATATAGAAGAAACCGGTTTGCGACAAGGGCGTACCCCCGTTCTCTCCTCCAAGTGGCCTGAGTTGTATCCAAGAAAACAGTCAAAGGAGTGATAGTGTGGAACGGCAACCAGACAGGAGCCAATATGAATTGGCTACGTTTGCCGGGGGGTGCTTTTGGTGCATGGTCGCACCCTTCCAGCAACTGCCCGGAGTAATAAAAGTTGAATCCGGGTACACCGGAGGACATACGGAAAATCCGACCTACGAACAAGTATGTTACGAGGATACCGGGCATTGTGAAGCGGTACGGGTTACCTTCGATCCATCCCGGATCAAATATGCGGAACTGCTCCAAGTATACTGGCAAAACATTGACCCTACCGATACCGGGGGGCAATTCTATGATCGTGGACCTTCCTATCGCCCAGCGATATTCTATCACGATGAGCAGCAAAGACTGGCGGCGAAGGCTTCCAAACAAAAACTGGAGGACAGCGGTCGCTTTAATAGATCCGTTGTGGTAGCGATCGTGCCCGCGGGGGATTTCTATCGGGCCGAAAAGTACCATCAAGACTATTACCGCAAGCAGCCGCTGCACTACCAAAGATATAGACAATCTTCAGGGCGGGACCAGTTCAAGAGTAAGTATTGGGGCCAAGCCAAGGAAGAGGCCATTAAAAAACTGACTCCCCGGCAGTATGAAGTGACCCAACGTAATGGGACCGAGCCGCCCTTCAATAATGAGTATTGGGATAACCACCGCCCGGGTATATATGTAGATATAGTATCGGGAGAAGCGCTGTTCAGTTCGCTGGATAAGTTTGATTCCGGCTGTGGGTGGCCCAGTTTTACGAGACCCCTTGATAATGACCGTATTATTGAAAAAACCGATCGCAGCCATTTCATGGTGCGAACCGAAGTGCGCAGCCGGGAGGCTGATTCCCACTTGGGGCATGTCTTTCCTGACGGACCGGCCCCGACCGGTTTACGCTACTGTATAAATTCGGCCGCCCTGCGCTTCATGCCGGTCGAGGACCTGGAAAAAGAAGGCTACGCGGAATACCGGGCCCTCTTCGACCACTTGCCAATGCCGTAAAAAGCAGTTACAATGAGTGAGCAAAATAGAAATAAGATTTGCCGTGCTAGATGGGGAATTAGCGGTGCCCTGTGACCTGCAACCCGCTATAGCAGGATCGAATTCCTGAGCCGAGGGCATATCCTTGTGGGGTCCGGCTCGAACAAGTGGCGAAGAAGTTTGGGTCCTCCGCAACGGAACACCTTGAACCGTGTCAGGTCCGGAAGGAAGCAGCACTAAAAGGTTCATTTCGTGTGACGGGGGGTAGCCTGGACGGAGTTAACTGTTCGCGCATCGCCTGGAAGGTATCTTCGAGGCCAGGTGCACGGCAATATATTTGACGAAGAAGAGCAGGTGCAAAGCCTGTATTTTTGTATGGTTTTTTCCAAAAATGGCAGCCCGGAAAGATATAATAGAAAAAAGCCTTTGCATAGAGATTCATGATGAGCGAGGGGCAGGTTTGGAATGTCATATTTAGCTTTGTATAGAATATGGAGACCCCAGAGTTTTATGGAGATAGTGGGGCAGGAACAGACGGTACAGGCATTACGCAACTCGGTACGTGAGAATCGCCTTACCCATGCCTACCTTTTTGCTGGCCCTAGAGGTACCGGTAAAACCAGCCTGGCCAAAATACTGGCCAAAGCCGTCAATTGTGAGAACCGGCAAGATGGGGAGCCATGCAATGTCTGCAGCTCATGTCGGGATATCAACAACGGCAACTTTATGGATGTTATCGAAATAGACGCTGCTTCCAACCGTGGCATAGATGAAATCCGCGACTTGAGGGAGAAGGTGCGCATTCTTCCCGCCCAAGGCAAGAAGAAAGTCTATATTATCGATGAAGTACATATGTTGACCACCGAGGCATTCAATGCCCTGCTGAAAACACTTGAAGAACCACCGGAGTCGGTCATCTTCGTATTGGCGACCACCGAACTGCAAAAGATACCGGCCACCATTCTGTCCAGGTGTCAAAAGTACAATTTCCGCCGCCTTACCCAGGATCAAATCATTATCCGCCTTCAGGAAGTAGCCCATAGCAACGCTATTGAAATCGAACCGGCGGCACTCGCTTTGATTGCACGTCGGGCCAATGGGGGGATGCGAGACGCCTTGGGTATGCTGGACCAGATACACTCTTACCAGGAAGGGCATATCAGCAGGGATGATGTGTTGGAGATACTGGGGCTGGTAGATGACTTGTTTGTGGCCATGATAATGGATGACATTATCGCTCATGATACCGCTGCCATTATCAATCGTCTTAACGCCTCTCTCAATCAGGGCAAAGAAGCAGGGCAGCTGGCCCGGGAGGCAGCTCTTTATCTGCGCGACTTATTGATGTATAAGGTAGCCGGGGATAAGGCAGAGATGGTGATGGCTGGTGAACAGAGCCGTCAGTTATTCAGGATTCAGGCCCAGAAGCTGGAGCAGGGCCAAATCCTCCAGGCCATCCGGATGATAATGGATACAAGTGAGAAGCTACGCTTCAGTGAGGGGCAAAGGTTTCTGCTGGAATTGGTTTTTCTCGAGATATCTGCCTTGTTGAACCGGACTGATCATGTCATCGCGGCGGCTGTGCCGCAGGCCAAAGTTCCCGGATCTGATCGTAATACCAGGATGGAGCGGGCAAGTCGGAGTGAAAAGGCCGATGCCCGGGAGGTATTGTGGAGCCGATTGCTGGCTGGGGTAAAAGAAAAGAAAGTACCTACCCATGCCCTTTTGACCCAGGGTAAGTTGCTGGGAACCAAAGGGGATACAATGTATATTGGTTTCCAGAAGGGTTATAAATTTCACAAGGAGAGAATGGAGGAAAAGGGCAACCGTGATGTACTCGATTCTGTCATCAAGGAGTTGTTCGCTCGTGAACTAGAGGTGGAATTTATTTTTCTGGAAGACAACAAGTATAGTGACATGGTTGTGAAAAAGGCGATAGAATTCTTTGGTGAAGATATTGTCGGAATAAAAGATGGAGGAGGCAATCCGGATGAAGTTTAATCCCCTGGGTGGTGGCGCCAACATGAACCAGATGATGAAACAGGCCAAAAAGCTTCAAGAAGAAATAACCAAGAAACAATCGGAATTACAGGAGACAATTCTCGAGACTTCCGTAGGGGGAGGAGCCATAACCATCAAGATCAACGGCCGGCAGCAATTCCAGGAAATAATAATCAAGCCGGAGGTAATCGACCCAGAAGACGTGGAGATGCTGCAGGATCTGATACTGGCGGCAGTCAATGAAGCCGTCAAACAATCACAGGACATGGTGTCATCTGAAATGGCCAAGCTGACCGGCGGATTCAACATTCCCGGGCTGTAGGCATATACCTAGGAGGCAAAAGACATGAGATTGCCGCGCCCGCTCGAAAACCTGATCGATCAGCTGCAAAAGCTACCTTCAATAGGGCCTAAGACGGCACAAAGATTAGCGCTTTATATTTTGAAACTGCCTGCCGAAGAGGCCCGCCGTTTGTCTCAGGCCATCATCGATGTACAGGAGAAGGTTTTTCCATGTTCGATATGCGGCAATCTGACCGACAAGGACCCTTGTTCTATATGCAGCAGCCCAACCCGATCAGTCAATAGCCTATGTATCGTTGAGGAAGCCAATGATATCATGTCCATCGAAAGAACCGGATATAACGGCAGGTATTTTGTATTGAACCGCAGTTTCAAATTGATGGATGACAGTGATCCGGCGGAGATAGACATCCAACCCTTACTGCGTATCCTCAATGAGGGCAAGGTACAGGAGGTAATTCTGGCCTTGAATCCAACCATCGATGGGGAAGTGGTATCCAGATTCCTGGCTACGGCTATCGGTGGACAAAACGTAAAAGTGACCCGCCTGGCATATGGGTTGCCTATTGGCGGCGACATAGAATTTGCTGATGAGATAACCCTGCGCCGCGCCCTGGAAGGACGTAAGGAGTTTTAGATGTCACTCCCATTAGCAATATGGAAGGACGGGCATAATAATTGGATAGCCGGCATAAGATGCAGTGGGACATAGTTAACTGCAGGAGGGTTATCCGGTGCGGGCATGGTCGCGGATACTTAACAGCATAAGTAAAAACTGGTTTATGACAGGTGAACCTAAGACAGGCCAAAAACAAATAGATGACCTTGCCGAAATCAAGATGGCCATAGAAGATATGGCTACCGCACGAAGCATATATTCCGAGGTGGATGACCCGGAACTGGTTGATTGGGCTGTTTACAACCTGACTGCAGCTGAAAAAAGATACGATTATCTGCTTAAGAAGTACCGCCAGGAGAAATAAAAAATAGTTTGCTACAAAACTATTTCTGGTTTGATCGGTAATTCAATAGTAGGAGGCTTCGTGCACATGGATACATTAAATCTGATCTTGGCCGGGATATTTCTACTGGTGGTAATCTACGTCGGAGCCCAATTGATCATGAAACCGCTAAAACTGCTTTCCAAGTTGCTTATCAATTCACTGGTCGGGATATTACTTCTGTTACTGGTTAACTATGGTGGTTCCTTTTTTGGATTCGAATTGCCGATCAACATAATAACTATACTGGTAGCCGGATTTCTGGGGATACCGGGAATACTTCTCCTGGTGTGTTTCCAGCTGTTGCTGCATTAAATCGATGGCCGCAAGCCAGGGGGTGGAGGAATTCACCCTCTTTTTTTGTCCATTCCTATATAAACGGGCCGACATTGGTGAAGATGACTGCCATATTCATGCACTGCATACCAAGAGAATAGCGCATTATGGTTTGGAAAAAACTATACAGAGCGATTCCGGAAATATGAGTATATTTGCATCATAATATGAGTAATATATCCAGCTATTAAATAAATATTGACGCACAATTAAAAGTTACTTTATACTATGTAAATAGTCGCCTGAATACTGGTACTGCAGTCGCGAGAAGGTGTTTAATGTCACAGAACTGAAATCAAACCGAATAGTTGAAGCATTTATTGGTGAATACGCTAGCGGCAAAAGCGAAATAGCGATAAACAGGGCTCTTGAATTAATGGATCAAGGCCGACAGGTTACTCTGGTGGATCTTGATACGGTGGAGCCTTTTTATACGCTGAGAATACTGAGCCGGCAACTTGCCGATATGGGGCTCAGGGTGATAAGTTTTAGCCGGGCAGAGTCTTTTGGGCTGGGAGAGACTGGGGCCATGCTAAAACCAGCCGCCCGCTGGGCGCTTCTCCACGAAGGCGACATTATCCTTGATATCGGGTACGGGGTCCAGGGAGCTAAAACCCTTAATCTGGTGGAAGGAGCCTATCAATCACCAGAATTGAGAATAATCGCAGTCGTCAATGGTACCCGGCCGATGACCAATTCCAAGGAAAGAGTCAAGGAATTCCTCAAGGAGTTAGGGCGGGTGGATGCGGTGGTGTTAAATACTCACCTGGGGGATCAGAGTACCATCGATATAATATCCAACGGTAATAGCTTTATCCGGGAGGCGGCAGATGAACTCGGGATACCGATAGCATTCATCGCGATAAGCGAGGAATTCCGGGGAGTACCCCAAATTGGCGAGTGGGATCTGCCAGTCAAATATATTAAACGATATATGCCCGGAGCAATTTGGTAGTAAAATGTAAACTTAAGAGAATCCGATTCTGGTAAATACCATCGGGAGGTGCATTTATTTAATGCCAAAAGTTATTGGTGAAGCCAAGAAATCCTTCATGACCGGTAATGAAACAGCGGCTTGGGCTTGCTTGGCGGCGGGAGCGGACATAATGTTTGGGTACCCCATAACCCCACAGAATGAGATTATGCATTATTGGACCCGGCTTGGTCCCAGGTATGGAAGGGGCTTTTTGCAGACCGAAGATGAGTTGTCAGCTGGTTTCACAGTGTGCGGGTCGGTACAGAGCGGTAAAAAAGCATTCACGGCTACGGCCGGGCCTGGAAATGTCCTCATGCAAGAACCCTTCGGGATGGCGGAAGCAATGCGACTGCCTTTGCTGGCGATCATTCAGCAAAGAGGGGGCCCATCATCAGGGACAGTAGTCTACTCACAGCAAGAGGTCACGCTTACCACCTTTGGAGGCAATGGTGAAGGCATGAGAATCGTTTATTCTACCGCTACCCACCAGGAGATTTATGACTACATTATCAAAGGTTTTAATACGGCATGGAAATACCGGTTCCCGGTTTTCATTCTGGGCGATGGTTATCAGGCCAAAATGCGCGAACCTCTCGAGATATATGATCCGGAAGATCGTGGCATCGATATTATTAAACCTTTCCCATTGATTGGTTTGGAAGGCTCTATCGGCAGAGATCGTGAGCCCCAGCATTTATGCAACATATACAGTCTGGAAGAGGAACTATATGAGGTAGTAATAAAAGTAGCAGCTGAATATGAATCCATCCAGGGTGATATTGTGGAATATGATGAAAAGAATTGCGATGATGCTGACATCATTATATTATCCCATGGGGTGGTATCCAGGGCGGCTGAGGATGCTATGCATATACTCCGTTCCCAGGGCATAAAAGCTGGTTATTTCAGGCCCATTACTTTAAGGCCTTATCCACAGCAGCAGTTGCGCGAAACAATCGCCAAAAGCGGGGCAAAAGTTCTCCTCTGTGCCGAATCAGCCTACGGCCAACTCCAGAGGCTGACCAAACAGGAGATATATGGTGAGACTATCAAGATGGAGAATCTTTTTATGCCCGGAGTAGGGATTATCGACTACGATATCGTTGATAAAGTCAAAAGCATTATGTAGATAGGAGGCCAGAGTAATGAGTATACCAGCTCCAGCAATGCCCAAATCATGGTACGTTCCTTCCAAGCCGCACAAGTTTTGTCCAGGATGTGGCCATGGGATCGTATTAAAAGCATTGGGAGAGGCGATAGATGAATTAGGGATACAGGATCGGGCCATATTCGGCTGTGATATAGGTTGTTCGTTGCTTTCCTGGGACTTTTTTGCCGTTGACAGCACCCAAACTCATCACGGACGCACGACCCCGGTTATGGTGGGCATAAAAAGATCTCGCCCGGAATTGATCTGTATTGGATACATGGGTGATGGGGGAGGATATTCGATCGGTTCTCAGCATCTGCTCAACTCTGCGGTAAGAAACGAGAAGGTTACTTTAATCCTGGTCAACAACACCAATTATGGAATGACCGGAGGACAGATGGCGCCAACGACATTACCCGGACAGAAGACTGAAACCACTCCTTATGGCAGGGACCCCCAGGTGACTGGTTATCCTACCATGGGGCCTGAATTTATAGCTGCCGTAACTCCGGACAGCGCATACGTGGCACGAGGGACCGTGTCCAAATATAAACAACTCTCGAGATATATCAAGTCGGCCCTGCAAAACCAGATCGCCGGCAATGGCTTCTCTTTTGTAGAAGTTCTTTCGACGTGTCCCACCAATTGGCGCACCAATGCCCAACAAACCTGGAATTTCCTTGAGGATGAAATGGAGAAGCAATTCCCGGTAGGGGAACTGAAGAATCCCCTGGGAAAGGGGGAGAAATAGATGGGATTGGTAAGAATAGCATTAGCAGGTGAAGGCGGCCAAGGGGTACAGTCGGTTGCAGAAATAATGGCTGAAGCTGCTTATGAGAATAACCAACAGGCCTTGTATATTCCCAATTTCGGCCTCGAGCAACGGGGCGGTGTATCTATTGCATTCATTCAATTCAGCGACAGCAGGATTGGCGCTCCGAAATTTCAAAAAGCCGACATTGTGGTAGCACTCAGCGAAAGGGCAGTGGCCAGGACTAAGGATTACTCCGGCCCGCAAACCCTATTTGTATACGATTCCAGTTTCAATATTGCCCCGGAGGATTTCCCCAAAGTGGCAAAAAAGATAATAGGGATACCGGCCATAGAGACTGCCAACGCAGTATTACATCCCAGGGTGTTCAACATCGTCATCATGGGGGCAGTGATTGAGATGAGCAAGGTGGTAAGTTTTGAAGACGCTAAAAGAGCTCTAGAACACAAACTTGGCTACAAGTTTGAACAGGATCCAAAACTCAGAGAATTAAATTTTCGGGCACTGGAGATGGGCAGGGAGATGGCGCAAAAAGCATTACAGAAAGGGGTGGCCCAGAGTGTCTGAACCTAAAGCGATGTCATATCCAATGGAAAAGGCCAATTTCCATATATTCCCCGAATACTGTAAGGGATGTGGCTTGTGTAAAGAAAAATGCCCCACCGGTGTTATCGTGTGGTCTGAAAAATTGGGGGTTTACGGTACCCCGACAGTAAAACCCAAGGACGGAGACGGTTGTATAGCCTGCCTTATCTGCGAGATGGTTTGCCCCGATTGTGCCATTAATATAGAGAAAAAGGCCAAGAAAAAAGTTGTCTAAGAATTTGATTTTGGGTGTTGTTTGATTCTTGACATTGTTTTTCCGGCATGATATTATTAACCTTGCGCGCGGCCCGAGGAAGCGCGCACAGCTCTGATAAAACAGAACAAAGAGAAGAACGAAGTGCGAAAAAAATGGTAAACCCGGGGAGAGATTTTCGGGTAAGCCAAAAGGTCCAGCGAGAACTTTTTAAGAAAGAGCCATCGAATGGATCCAACAAAGTAAGAGTTCGGGGTCAATTCAAGGTATGGGGACACACCCGTACCGGGAATGTCCCCGTAACAAATATTTTTTTGGAGAGTTTGATCCTGGCTCAGGACGAACGCTGGCGGCGTGCCTAACACATGCAAGTCG
>JBEHWJ010000075.1:0-10410 GCA_040217755.1 Syntrophomonadaceae bacterium
GGCCCGCCCAGGCGGAAGACCGCCCCACAGTTCTCACAGATCTGGGCATAGATGCCGTGGCGGATTGCCCACAGGATCTCGACCCAGGCCAGGGCGAGGAAACTCTCGCTTTTGTACAGCGCGCTCACCTGCTTGCGGTGGGGACCGTCGCTGATCAACATTATCTCAGCGCCTGCCGAGCAGGTGCGATGGTGGAAGATCCCTTCCATATAGGTCTGCAGCCAGAGTAGATGGTATTGCCTGTCCACGGCCTCGAATTCATATTCCGCCTGGATGGCGGCCAAACGCTTATGTATATCCGGATCATCAGGAATCTGAACCGAACCGGCCAGAACCTGTTGGCTCGGTTTCAGGTAGGTACGGGGACGCCGTTCGCCCACCCGGGGGACCAACCAATAGTTCACCGCGGCATACAGACTGAGCAATTCGGCATCGGAATGGAAGAATGGCTTGGCGGTACGGTTGCGGGCCAACTTCGGTGGCATCCGGTAGGGTTCGTCAGCACCCTGGTAGTCGAAGGTGATGGTGAATTCGATACCATCCACCTGGCGGAATTTCCAGCCCATCAAAAGTCCATCCTGAATGGGCCCAGGCTCAAGCCCTGCACCTGCTTCCCCGGTCAAGGTCTCACTCTCTGTCCCAGCCCCGCTTTCCGGTCGGTCCCCATCCGCCAGGAGGTCCTTTTTTGCTTCTTCCCAATCAAATGGCCCCGGTTCCTTATCGATGGTGCAGAGGGCGGCTCCATCCTCCGCATCGATTTTCCAGGGCTGGTCCAAATGGCGCAGGAAATCGACAGCGGTCGAAGTGGCATAAAACAGGGGAACGGTAACGGTCTTTCCCTCCACCGTCAATCTCTCCTCGTCATCGTAGAACGCCAGGCTGTACAATTTCATCCTTCCTTCCATCATAATTGGTCAAACGCGGCCCCTACAAAATTTAGCCACCTCAAACCCAGGCCGGGCCGAAGTCAAACGCGATGTCTGATTTGATGAAATTTGACCTAGCCCTTATTATATAGTCAATGGTAAATGACGACAAGTACGAGCCTGCCGGAGACCGCCCCCCGGCAGAGGAAGGAGGAGAGCGTATGGCGGGCAGTACCCTGATCGAAAATATTAAAAACCGGATCGACATCCAAGCGGTATTCACCCATTGTTTCCCCGGCCGCCGGCTGGTGAAACGCGGTCATCGCTGGTGGGCCTGCTGCCCGGTCCATGAAGAGAAGAACCCTTCCTTCTGCCTGGACGGTTCCCGCCAGAGATTCCGTTGTTTTGGCTGTCAAGTCCATGGTGACGGCATCGACCTGTATGCGCTGGGGCAGGGCCTGAGTAACCGGGAAGCCATCCGACAGTTGGCCGCCCGGCTGAGCCTCGATCCCAAGGCCAGCCCGGAAGAGCTCCAGGCAGGCCGGGCCGCCCGGCAGTGGCAAAGACACCGCAGCCGCATTGAAGCCGACATCAGCCCGGTGGTAGAAAAAGCCCGGCTGGAATGCCGGGAGCTGGAGAGCTGGATGCATCTCTTTATCAAACACATCTACAGCGAGGAAGACCTGGGCCGTCCCGGACCGGTATGGGCCCTGCAGAACCTGACCTACATCGAGCATCTGAACGACTTGTTCCTGCAGGGTCCGGCCGAGCAACTGGAAGCGGTCTTGGGCCTAAGGAGGTGGAAAGCATGGCAATAGGCTGGAGCCAGGCTCTAAAGGCCCTGTCCCCAGAGGAGCGGGAGGAGTTGATGAGCCTGGCCGGGTATATCAAAAGGCCCGGGGAAAATAAAGCGCCCGGGGAAAATAAGGCGACCGGGAAGAATAAAGCGACCGGGAAAAATGAAAGGGCCATTAAAAATGAAGCAACCGGGATTAATTCTGCTCCCGTCAAGGCTTTCGCCCTCACCGACCTGGGTAACGCGGAGCGGTTCGTCCACCAGCACCGGGAGAACGTTCGTTACTGTGCGGTCAACCGCTGCTGGTCGATCTGGAATGGCCGATACTGGCAGGAGGATATCACCGAGCAGATTTACCACCTGGCCCGCGGCACCATCCGCGATATCCCCAAGGAAGCCGAATTACCCACTGCTGACGGTGCGCGGCAGTCGGCGGTGTTTAAATGGGCGACTCGCTCGGAAGGCCGGGAACGGGTGCGGGCCATGGTGGAACTGGCCCAATCCGACCTGGCGGTAGCCATCCGGCCCGACCGGTTCGACCAGGATCCCTGGCTGCTGAACTGCCGCAACGGTACCCTCAACCTGAAGACCGGCATCCTGCAGCCCCAACGGCGCCAGGATTATATCTCCAAGCTGGCTCCGGTGGACTTCGATCCGCAGGCAGACTGCCCCACCTGGGACCGATTTCTGGCTTGCATCTTCGCCCATCGCCGCAGCCTGATCGATTATGTGCGGAGGGTATGTGGTTATTGCCTGACCGGCAACACCGACGAACAGGATTTTTATTTCCTGTACGGCAGCGGGGCCAATGGCAAGAGTACCCTGGTCAAAACCCTGATGGCCCTGCTGGGCAGCGATTACGCCCGGCAAGCCTCATCGGGCGCCTTGTCCGCCCGCTACAGCGAATCCATCGGGGAAGACGTCGCGGTCCTGCAGGGGGCCCGCCTGGTGGCGGCGGTAGAGATGGGCGAAGGGCGCAAACTGGCCGAAAGCCTGGTCAAACAGCTGACCGGCGGGGACCGGGTGCGGGCCCGGCGCCTCTATGCCAACAGCTTCGAGTTCGTACCCACCTTCAAGGTACTCTTGGCCTCCAACCATAAGCCGGGTATCTCCGGGACCGACGACGGCATCTGGAGGCGGATAAAGATGATCCCCTTCACGGTAGCGGTGCCGGAGGCGCAGCAGGACCGCGGTCTGTTCGAAAAACTGCAGGCCGAGCTGCCCGGTATCCTCAACTGGTGCCTGGCTGGTTGTTTGGATTGGCAGCGGCAGGGCCTCAATCCCCCCGCCGAGGTGAAGCGGGCCACCAACGGCTACCGGGAGGATTCCGACCTCATCGCCGCCTTTTTGGAGGAACAGGTGAATTTTGATAATCCGCAAGCCCGTATCCAGGCCCGGACCCTCTATGAAAGCTATCAGAGATGGGCGGAGGGGGCTGGGGAACGCCCTTTAAGTATGCGCCGCTTCAATGACCGCCTCCGGGAAAGGGGATACTATACCGTGGCCGGCACCGACAACCGCAAGTTTTGGCAAGGTATCGGTCTGCTGTCCGAATCGGCTGACTGGAGCGACATCAGACGCGAGATCGAACCGGGTCAGGATTATCCAAGTACCTAAATGACCCCTTTTCAGAAACTTTCTCTATATAACATTTTACTTTTAGAGTTTTAAAAAAGGGGTCATTAGAGTAATTAAGTAACCTTTAGGGAAGAGTTCGAGTCCCTTTATGGATCCCCCGATTTCGTTGCCATCAAGGTCGAAGAGACCGGAAGGAATTGCCGGGCATTTATAGGTTGGGCTACAATTAAGCTATCATCAAGTGAAATAATTGGGAGGTACTGGAGCATGAGCGGACCGCAGGAGGTAGAGCTGAAACTGAGGCTGGCCGATGCCAGCGATTACCCCAAGTTAGCCAACGATCATCTTGGGTTGGGCCAGTTCAACATCGAACAGGTCAGGGTCAACCATTATGCAACCACCTATTATGACACCTCCGGGCGGAATCTATATCAAAACGGCTACACCTACCGGATCAGGAAAGCCGCCGACAGCTGCACCGCTACGGTCAAGGACCAGGGTACTCAGGGCGGCGGCTTGTCCGTGCGGGGGGAGTGGAACATCAAGCTGGACAGCCCGGTGCCCAGTATCGAGCCTTTCTCCAGCTTGCCGATAGGGAGCCGCTTGGCTTCCATCGTGGGGGAGCAGCAACTGTTGCCGCTGTTCCGGACCGATTTTCAGAGGACCGCCATCGACCTGCGTACCGACAGCAGCCTGATCGAGCTGGCCGCCGACCAGGGGAGCATCGACACCGACCAGGCCACCGCCCCCATCTGCGAGGTAGAGCTGGAGCTGAAGGACGGCCTGGCAGTGGAACTGCTCAAAGTCGGAGCGATACTGGCGGAAAGCTATCCGCTGCTGGTGGAAGAGAAGAGCAAATATGCCCGCGGCCTGGAATTGCTGGGCCTGCCCTGGCCGGAGGGGGGCGAGCGGCCGGAGCTCAACGTGGAGGACAGTATCGGCACCGCCATCCGCTCCCAGGGTATCTTCTATCTGCAGGAGATTTTGGCCGGGCAGGAAAAATTCCTGGCCCAACCGGGAGACCCGGAGACCGTCCACCAGCTAAGGGTCAAGACCCGCCATCTGCGTTCCTGGCTGGCGTTTTTCAAGCCGGTCCTGCAAGCCGACCGCTATGCCGACTTGACCGGCCTCCTGAAAGAGTTTGCCGGCCGTTTGGGTTACATCCGGGAGCTGGACGTACTGGCCCAGGTTTGGCAGGAGGTTATCCATTCCCATCCCGATTTGCTGGCGGGGGCCGTCCAGTTGAGCCAGAGATTGGCGGCGGAGCGGGAGCAGGAACAGGCCGCGGTATACCAGCAGTTGGCCGCCGGGGCCTCCACCCCGGGGTTATTGCGGGTATGGGCCGGCTTGCTGGAGGGATCTTGGGATGAACCAGGGCCGGCCAGCCAGCCCCTGCAGTCCTATCTCCGGCCGCGTTTGCGCAAATGGCGGCGACGCCTGGTGAAGGGGATCAAGAGGACCGACTTCGGCGAACTGCAATCAGTCCATGCCCTGCGTATTCAGGCCAAAAAGCTGCGTTACGTGCTGCAGACCCTGGACCCGGTGGTGAGCAAGCGATATCGCCGCCGGTTGCCGGCGGTCAAAGCGATGCAGGAGCAACTGGGTCTGATCTGTGACGCCCAGCGTAATGTGGCTATCATCCAGGCCTTGACCAGCGGGCGCAAAAACAGCGCCCTGCAGTATGAAAGCGGGATATTGACCGGCTTCCTGCTCTGCCAGGCGGCTGCTCTGGCCCAGGGCTGGGGGAAAACCCCGGCCGATCTGAAGCCGCGCTCTAAAACATAAAAAATTCTGCCGGCCGCCATATGCCGGTCGGGGCTATACCAATATGAGGCTGCGGCTGAAAGCATCCCGGGCCGGTTGAAGTCAACCCCAGCGCAGACCCAGTTGTCTTTGTTGAGGAGATATTTATGGTCGATAAGGACGGCCGCGATTTCGCGGAGAGAAATTTGCTCATACCGCTGTGTGCTTTGGCCGACAGCGGCGCCCAACCCGCCGGGTTGGATATCGCTTCCCTGTGTAAACAGATAGAGGCAGCTGGGATGAGGAGCGAGTATTTTTTTTATAACCCGGCCAACCGACAGGCCCCTTATTCCTATTGGCGCGGGCCGGTTTTGCTCGAATTTCCGAACTTGGAGGGCAGGATCATTTCCATCAAGGCCATCGCCAACCGCCTGGAGGGGGAGATCAACGCCAGTGTGGCCTGCCGGGATTTCGACCGATTCCTGGACCTGGTCGACGCCCGCCTGGCGCCCGAGTTATTTATGGAGGTTTTCGGCACCGTCCCCGACCGCGACAAGTTCCGCCTGTTCGAGCGGTTGTGGCGCTTCAACCCCTACGCCACTGATGTCTTTCCTGATGACTTCGCCCGCCGGGCCTACCGATACCGGGGAGTGACCGACCAATTGCCGCCCGCCGCTGCCGATGGCCGGGTGCGGGTCTACCTCGGGGCCGACGCCGGGGCGGGACCGCAGGAGACGCAGGTTTGGACCACCGATATCAACCGGGCTTTGATGGCCGCCGGTACCATCCCGGCTGCCCCGGTGTTCCAGGGACGGGTTCGCCGCGATCACCTCATCCCCGGCGATGGCGGCCGGTCCGACCGGGAAGTGCTGGTAAAACCGAGTCTGCTGGAAGAGATACGACGTATGAACCTGATTGACCTGGCTGATTTCGAAGGTGAAATGGAAGCCGCCGGGATAATGGCCCAGTACCGGCGCCGGGCCGGCCAGATAAAACCCGGCTGGTTCCACAAACCGGCGGGCATCCATGGTGCCGGTCACACCCGCCGGGTATTAATGCTGAGCCTGCTGCTGGCCCATCTGGAGAAACTCAACCGGGCGGACCGGGACCTCCTGGCCGGGGTGGCCGTATACCATGACATTGGCCGGGACAACGATGGCTATGACCCCGGGCATGGCCAGGCCAGCTATGCCCGTACCCGCAAGGAACGGTTGGTGCCGTGGTCCGATAAAGGGGAAGAGGAAGTTTTCCGTTTCGTGGTCGAGAATCACGACCTGCCCGACAGCAAGGCTTACCAGCGGGTGCAAGGCTATGAAGCCAGGGATGTGGACCGGACTTTGCGGCTCTATGCAACCTTCAAGGACGCCGACGGGCTGGACCGGGTCCGCCTGGGCGATCTCAATCCCGATTACCTGCGTACCGCTTCCGCCCCGCGTCTCCTGCTGGTCGCCTATCAGCTCTATTGCCAACCCGATTGGCTGGAGCAAAGAACCAGGGCCCCGGCAGATGATTGAAGCAATTGGGGAGGCGAGGGTACCGTTATACCGCGATGGTGACCGCCGTTTGGATCCTCGCCTAAGTCAAACAGATACAGAATATTCGTCAGCGACCGGATATTTAAATTTAAAGAGGACATAAAGAAGAGAAATGCACGTCGAAGTCGGTGCCGCCATAATCGAATACCAGATCAACTACAGCCGCCGCAAGACCATGGCTATCACCGTAAATGGGGACGGGACCATCCGGGTGGCGGCCCCTCGGGGAACCGCAGCCCGGACCGTTAAGAAATGGGTGACCAGCAAATCCCCCTGGATAGCCCGCCAATTGGCGGAGCTGGAAACAGCCCACCGCCAGCTGGCCCAGCGGAACTACCTGACCGGAGACAACTTCTTCTACCTGGGCCGCCCCTACAAGCTGGAGTTGACCCATGAGCCGCGGCGGGTCCGGCCGGCGGTTAAGTTGGGGGAGGGCACCATCCTGGTGAAGGCCCCCGACTGTTCTCCGGCCGTCGTCAAAGAATCCCTGCAAGGCTGGTATCGCTGGGCAGCGGGCCGTCACATCCCTATGCGGGTGGAGCATTACCAGGCCCGGTTGGGCAAATACCCGGGCCGCATCACCATCCGGGAGCAGAAGACCCGCTGGGGCAGCTGCAGCGCCCGGGGCAACCTCAACTTCAACTGGCGGGTTATGATGGCCCCGCCGGAAATCGTCGATTACCTGGTGGTGCACGAACTCTGCCACTTGGTCCATCTCAACCATTCTCCGGAATTCTGGGCTTTGGTCGCCGCCATCATACCGGATTACAAGACCCGCAGGGACTGGCTGCGCCAAAACGGTTCCAGCCTGCGGCTATAACTGCCGGAGATAATTGCTCGCCGGGTCTATAGAGATGTAAGGCTTAGCCGATGTTGATGAACACTAATAACAAAAATACCACTGTATAGACCAGGGAATAGACCAGGATCTGGTTGTACTTGAGGATGGAATCGACGGTGTAGTGGATGACGAAAAAAGGGATTAGGGCATAGGCCAGCCCCTGCCCCGCCAGGCTCGACAGCCACCACAACCCCAGCTGGCGCGGCACTATAAATGTCACCAGCAGGATTATCAGGATGGCGATGATGGTATCCCCCCGGCCGGTGGTGAACCAACGCCGTTGTATATACATATTTTTTGCCAAGGATTTTCCCCCTTCATAACATATGTGTTCAGGAAGAGTATGGCCTAAACGGCCCGGCCATATAAGAACCTCCGGATACCATTCTACAATTTCCGGCCGGCCTTTTCCATTCTGACGGTGGGGACCGGTGAGAAGTCTCCGTCCGTCTGTATGGTGATGACATATAATGATATGTACCGGGCTGGCTAGGAAATGCGGCCCCAAAGAGCCGATGGATACCCGATCCGCCTCATAAAATATGGCATCCAGGCAGAAAAGACCCGGTCGGCCTGGTTCTAGGAACTGCTCGATGAACCGGGCCTAAACGAATAGACAGCGAGGAGGAGCGATGCATATGGACGAGATGCAGGTTATGAAGGATAAAATGCTGCAGGCCGGATATATCTGTGACGATAAGGTCGCTACCGTGCTCTTTCTGGCCCAAGCCATGCAAAAACCAGTCATGGTCGAGGGGCCGGCCGGGGTGGGGAAAACGGCTATCGCCCAGGCTTTCAGCCTGGTCAAACAACTGCCCTTGATCCGTCTCCAGTGTTACGAGGGTTTGGATGAAGCCAAGGCCCTGTACGAATGGAACTACAAGCGGCAGTTGCTGCACATCCAGGCGGTGGCGAACCAGAACCTGAGCGTACAAGAGATCGAAGAGGACATCTTTTCCGATTATTTTCTTCTGACCCGGCCGCTGCTGCAAAGCATCACCAGTGATTCGCCGGCGGTATTGCTGATAGATGAGATCGACAAGGTAGATTTTGAATTCGAAGCCATGCTGCTGGAACTGTTGTCGGAGTTCCAGATAACCATCCCCGAGATCGGTACGATACGGGCTAAACACCATCCCTTTGTCTTTTTGACCTCCAACGCCACCCGGGAGCTTTCCGAAGCGCTGAAAAGGCGATGCCTGTATCTCTACCTTGATTTTCCCTCCCGGGAGATGGAAGAGCAGATCCTGATGCTTAAAATACCCGACCTTCCTCCGCGATTGGCCGAGAAGGTGGCTCAGGTGATCCGCCGACTGCGGGGGCTGGAATTGAAAAAACCACCCAGCATCGCCGAGAGTATCGACTGGGCCACTTCGCTGCTGTGGCTGGGGAAGGAAGACCTCGATGTGGAAACCACCCTGCAGACCCTGACCACGGTGGTGAAATACCGCGAGGACCAGGAGAAGCTGGAACGGATCATTTATCGCGACCGGGACCTCAATTTCCGGGCCTAAAGGGCACGGGCCAGAGGAGGGCTATCATGCCGATATTGCAGTATTTACAGGCCTTTTTTGCTGATCTGCGCGAGCAGGGTATTCCGGTTACCACCAGCCAGGTGCGGGATTGCTGCCAGGCGGTGCTGCTGATCGACTGGATGAACCGGGACTACTTTTATGCGACCCTGTTTGCCACCCTGGTCAAGGACTACAGTTATCAAAAGGCTTTTGACCTGGTTTTTAATCGCTTTTTTGAGGAATATCTGGCCCCGGAAAACCGGCAACATTTCCAGACTCTGCAAGCCGGGCAGCCCTCCCGTCCCCGGGAAGAAACCGCGGTCAGTGATTTCGATATCGGTATGGGCACCCCGATGGGCAAGGGCGGCACGTCGCAGACCCCGGGCGGCAAAAAGAATCCGCTGGAACAGGATTTCGGACGGGTCAGCATCGAAGAACTGGCCGCCATCGAGGCCATGGTACCCCTCTTGGCCCGGCGCCTGGCGGCCAAGTTTGTCAAGAAAAGAAAGCGCAATGATCAGAACCGGCTGGATTTCAGGCGGACCATCCGCAGCAGCCTGTCGACCGGGGGGATCCCCTTAAATCTGTTTACCATCCGGAAATATCGCGAGAAACCGGTAATCCTGATCCTCTGTGATGTATCCGGTTCGGTCATGAACTTCAGCTGCATTGCGCTGGCCTTGATCGCCTCCCTGGAAAGGTTTTTTCAGCATATCGAGTCCTACGCATTCATAGATGAGATAGCGGATATCACCGGGCTGCTTCTGTCCGGCAATCCGCTTAATTTCCGCGCCCATGTGTTGCGCAATGCCAGGGTGGTGGGAGTGACCGGTTATACCAACTACGGACACACCCTGGAGGAATTCCGCCAGCGCTACCGCCAGCGGATAAACCGCAAGACCAGTGTGCTGATTTTCGGGGATGCCCGCAACAACTGGCAGGAACACGGGCAAGCGGTGTTAAAGGAGATCAGAGGTCAGGCCAAAAAGGTATACTGGTTCAACCCTGAACCCAGGCCCTTGTGGAACACCGGAGACAGCATCATCTACGACTATGCGCCCTATTGCGATAAGGTCTTCGCCTGCCCCACCCTGGGGGAGCTGGAGAAATCGCTGGCCCAGATTTAGGAGGGATGTTGAATGAGCAAATACTGTGGGGATCGTCTTCCGCCGCTGCTGTACCGGTTCTTTGCGGTTGACACCATGGTCGGGGTCGTATCTACCGTCGATGCGGACGATTTTCCCCGGGGAGCGCCCATGTCCCAGTTCTATGCGCCCGGGGACCAGGTGATGTTAATGGCGGCCCAGAACCGATCGCGAACTTATCAAAATGCGGTTCGTTCCGGGAAAATCGCGCTGACTTTCATGGGGGCCAACAACCTGGTTTTCACCATCCAGGGGAATGCCCGGGTATTTAAGCAATCCATGCAGTCCAATCCTAATCTGGGAATTCTAGCCGTGGAAATAAAAGAGGTGAACAGCAACGAAGCCTGTGACGTCGTGGTTACGGGGGGAATAAGCACCCAGTTTATCAGTGA
>JBEHWJ010000076.1:0-10354 GCA_040217755.1 Syntrophomonadaceae bacterium
ATCGAGGGTACCGCTGGCTTCACCCGCTTTGACCGTGTTGACATACACGGGGGGAAATACCCGGGGATGCTGGCCGAGGGCGTCTCCCAATCCTGAACCGGAGCGGACTTCGGCCGCTACCCGCTCCAGAATCCTTTTCAGATGCGGCCCGTGGGTTTGCTGCTGCAGTATCTGCAGGCAATTCATCAGCGGCAGGCCGGCGGCCAGCATGAGCGCCAACTGACCTGTAAATGATGCCAGTCCCCGCTGGTCGACTCGTATCGGCCGATGCAACTCGCGTCCGGACTGGTTTGCATCCACCTCCCGCAGGGCGATGATCGCATATCCCTGCTGGAGAAGCCCCGCTATCATAGCCTCTTTATGTTCGGCTTCCAGTATTCCGCTGATGGCGCCGCCCCCGGCATCCCTGATCCGGTACTTGAATCTCACCTCACAGGACCTCCTTATCCATACATGCTTTGTTGTTCAGCTACCTGAAAAGCGGTCTGATCGGATATTTTATTCTGTTCCAACAATCGCTGCACGGCAGCCTTCATGCTCACCATCCCCTGGGCTGCTCCCGTCTGCAAAGCCGATTGGATAAGGTGCATTTTATTGCCCCGCACCATATTCCTGATTGCCGGGGTCATGACCAAAATCTCGGCAGCCAGGATCCGGCTATCGCCATCACGGCGCGGAAACAGTTTCTGGTGGATTATCCCCGTCAATGCATGGGATGCCTGGTTGCGGACCTGCTGTTGTTGATGGGGAGGAAACACATCGATTATCCGCTCCAAGGTCTGCACCGCGTTCCCGGAGTGGACCGAGGCCAATACCAAATGACCAGTTTCAGCGGCAGTCAGGGCTATGGAGATCTCCTCCATGTCTCTTATCTCCCCCACCATTATGATGTCAGGGTCCTGGCGCAGGGCTGAACGGAGGCCTTGCGCAAATGTGGGGATATCCCGGCCTATCTCGCGCTGGTTTATTATGGCCCGGACATGGCTATGTAAATATTCAACCGGATCTTCCAGGGTTATGATATGACAGGAACGATCCCGGTTGACAAAATCGACCAGGGAAGCCAAAGTAGTCGATTTACCGCTGCCGCTGGTACCGCTGACCAGCACCAGTCCCCTTTCCCCCGATACCATCTTCTTCACTGTCTCCGGCAGGCCCAATTCTTCCAGAGCCGGTATCTTCCGGGGCAATATCCTTACTGCTGCCGCCCAACTCCCGCGGTGGGTATAAACATTCAGCCGGGCCCGGTTGGCATCGGGCAATGATATGGATAAGTCGGCCTGACCGTTCTTCGCCGATTCCCGGTCAACTGCCAGTCCCGGCAGTATGGTCCGGATCAAATCCTTCATATCGGACTCCCTGATAAGACCGTCCTCCGGCCGGGTGACCAAATGGCCATTGACCCGGTAGACCGGCGGGGAGTCAACCATGACATGTACGTCGGACGCACCCATACCAGCGCCCTGAATTATACACTCCATAACTGTCTGACCCGACAATCTCTAATCCTCCTCCATTACCGCTTTCATTACTTCTTCCAATGAGGTCAGTCCCTGCCTGGCCTTGTCCAGAGCATCCTCCCTCATCGGGATCATCCCGTCCCTTAACGCCTCTGACCGGCACCCCTCCGCTTCGGCCGCGCCATGGACAGCCCGGCGCACATATGGTCCCGCCACCATCACCTCCTGAAGGGCGAGGCGACCCCGGTACCCTATCTGACGGCATAGGTTGCACCCGGTGGGGGCAAAGAAGGTCCCGCCGGCTTCCCCGGGGATACCCAACATGACTGCCCGGGCCTCATCCAGCACGTAAGGCCGGCGGCAATTGACGCACAAGCGGCGTACCAACCGTTGGGCCACCACCCCATTAAGTGAAGTGGCCAGCAGGAACGGTTCTATCCCCATATCCGCCAATCGGGCTACGCTGCTGGCAGCGCTGTTGGTGTGGAGGGTGGATAATACCAGGTGGCCGGTCAGAGCCGCTCTTACTGCCAAACGGGCCGTTGCCTGGTCACGGATTTCACCAACCATTATTATGTCCGGGTCCTGGCGCAGGATGGATCCCAAACCGGCAGAGAAATCCAGGCCGGCTTTGGGATTTATCTGAACCTGGTTGATGCCGGCCAGGGTGTATTCCACCGGATCCTCCAGGGTTATGATATTGCGGCCGGTTGAATCCATTTCCTGAAGCAAAGCATATAGGGTGGTGGTTTTGCCCGACCCGGTTGATCCGGTAACCAGGATCATGCCGCGGAGGCGTTGGGTCAAGCGACGGATTTGGTCCATATTCTTCGGGCTCAATCCCAGTTGGTCTGGGCCCGTAATCAAAGTCCTCCGGTCCAATACCCGGATGGCGATCTTCTCCCCATGGGAGGTGGGAAGAGTAGAAAGGCGGAAATCCACCTCTTCCGAATCGACCTCGAGCTGAAAACGTCCATCTTGAGGGACTCTTTTTTCGGCGATATCCATCCCCGCCATAATCTTCAGGCGTGAAACCAACTGCAGTAGTAACGACCGGGAAAAACTCATCACCGGATATAACTCCCCGTCAACCCGCAAGCGTACCCGGACCGAATCAACCTGGGGCTCAATATGGACATCGCTGCTGCCGGCGGCAACTGCTTGTTTGAGGAGCAGGTTCACCATCCTTACTACCGGGGCATAGTCGTGGATACTTATGGATCGGGATTCTTGGCTGTCCCGGGTTTCCTTATCGAGCAGTTCCCCCAGTTCCGCTAAAAGTATCTCCATGCCCGGGTCGGGGTGGAAAGCCAGCACGTTGCGGACCGCAGTTTCGATCTCCGCCGCTGGCGCCAACACCGGGATGACTTCCAGGCCGGTGATCAAACGGACGTCATCTATTTTCCGATGGTCCCAGGGATCCGCCATGGCCACCGTGACAGAATTTCTCGTTCGTGAGACGGGCAGGACATTCTGGGAGCGGATCATTTGATATGGCAAGAGCCGGAGGGCTTCTTTTTGTATGTCTGTGTTCACCAGACTTACGGCTGGAATCCCCGGCCTGGCCTCCTGACCGGTCTGGATTGACGTTATATCTCTATTCATCTTGGCTCAATCCTTAATTATCGGCCGATATCACTGCCAGCCGTTCTTCAGATAATTCTCGTGAATTTGGCAAATTATTTTGTCTTTAGACAACTGTACATATATTTCTACAGATAACATATTTTTCCTTTTTTTCTGGGCAAATATTTCCCTAATATTTTACAAATAAAAAACAGGGCTGATTTCTTAATGCCCTGTTGTGATCTGTTTAGGTTATTGATGACCGTCGGCGCTGGCGTCTAAATCTCGTATCGGGCGGCGATCGGCATGTGCCGCCCGGCCCCAAATGCCCGGGTACTCACTTTAAGCCCCGGGGCGGCTTGCCGGCGCTTATATTCGTTGTGGTTGACGGTCCGCAGCACCCACCGCACCGTCTCAGGCTCAAAACCCTTTTCGATTATCTGCTCGGCCGACTGGTTCTCTTCGATATAAAGATTCAGGATAGCATCCAGGACCGGGTAAGGCGGTAAGGTATCCTGATCCTTCTGGTCGGGCCTCAACTCGGCCGAAGGGGCTTTTTCCACAATAGCCGCGGGAATTGTCTCCCGCTCCCGGTTGATATAGGCGGTTAATTCATAAACCACCGTCTTGGGGACATCTGCCAGCACGCTCAGGCCCCCGCACATATCTCCATATAATGTACAGTAACCGACCGCAATCTCACTCTTATTACCGGTGTTGATGACCATCGAACCGAATTTATTGGACAAAGCCATCAGGATATTGCCCCTGATCCGGGCCTGGATGTTCTCTTCGGTAATATCGGGAGCACACCCGACAAAATGCTCCCGGAGAGACTCGAGGTAGGTGTTGAATATGGCGGCGATAGGTATGGTCTTGCATTCGATCCCCAGGTTGGCGGCCAATTGCCGGGAATCGTCCACACTGCCTTGGGATGAATATTGGGACGGCATACAGACTCCCTGCACATTTTCTTTTCCCAGGGCCTCCACGGCCAAACATGCGACCACAGCTGAATCGATGCCGCCCGAAAGTCCTATGATGACCCGGCTGAAACCGCATTTACGAATATAATCCCGTAAACCCAGCACTAAAGCTTCATAGAGTTCAGCCATCTGGTCCCGTTTTGGGCAGGAGACCGGGAGCACGTCCTGGCCCGTCTCAACCATGCGTACTTCCTCGGCAAACGCCGCCAGCGCATATAGTATCTCCCCATCCGTATCAACCAGGATGCTCTGGCCATCGAAAATCAATTCATCGTTGCCCCCCACCTGATTCAGGTAGATGACCGGCACGCCGTGGTTACGGGCATGTTTGCTCATCAGTCGGCATCTTACTTCCTCTTTATTCAAATAATACGGAGAGGCAGAGATATTTATCAATAGATCTATCCCTTGTCCAGCCAGTTCCGCTACTGGATCCCAATCATAACGAACCGCGCCCTTCCACAAATCACTTTCATTCCAGGCGTCTTCGCAGATGGTGATCCCCAACCGCAGCCCTTTATAGGTGACTGGCCTCACCCTCCTGCCAGCATCGAAATAGCGGGTTTCATCGAACACGTCATAAGATGGCAGCAGGCATTTGGATTGGTTGAGCAGGATTTTCCCATCTGCGATCAACCAGGCCGAATTGTATAAACCACGACCGGTCTTTTTCCCCGTAATCTGGGGCGCGCCAAAAAGAACAGCACATCCCGGCCGTCCTGCCGAGAGAGCCAAGATCCGTTTGGTGGCCTGATCGACCCGTTTCAGGAAATCAGGTCTTTCCAACAGATCCCGGGGCGGATATCCAGCCAAAAACAACTCCGGAAATATTACCAGGTCGGCTTGCTGGCGGTAGCAGTCGGTCCAAACTTCCTCCAGATGCCGCAGATTGCCCTGGATATCACCGACGATAGGATTCAGTTGGGCCATGGCTATCTTCATTCCGTCCTACCTCCTGATGCCGGCCCCGCCTCGGCGGAACCATCCGGTAAATGCCCCATTATTTTAAGATTGTTGATTATAGCATCCAGGGTTTCGTTCATGCTTTTGCCGCCGGTAGTTACCTTTAAATCGGCACAGGCATAAAATGGTTGGCGAACCTTAAGCAACTCCTCCACGTCTGCAACGCTGACGTTTTTTCTGAGCAGCGGCCGGCTGCCCTTCTTGCGGTTGACCCGGGCCTGGATATCAACCGGATCGGCATCCAGGTACACCAGGACGCCGTTTTCCCTCAGAGCGGCGACATTGGCGGAACAGAGCACCGCCCCCCCCCCGGTGGCAATGACCAGGTCTTCCCGGTGGCCTAATTTCCTGGCCATCAGGCTTTCTTCGGAGCGAAACCGGACCTCGCCGTAATGTCGGAATATCTCCGCTACCGACATCCCGATCAAGGTTTCTATCTCGTGGTCCATATCCACGAAGGTCCTCTTCAGTCTCTCCGCCAGACGTAATCCCACGGTGGTCTTCCCGCTTCCCATGAAGCCGATCAACACTATATTCTTTGCCATTTCCAAACCTTCCGCAAATATTCACGATAGGCAGCGTAATTGGATTCGATTTGCCCGATGAAGTCTCCCCCCACTTTAGCCAGGAAGGCCCGGGCCAGCCCATATGCCAACATGGCTTCGCCCACGATGCTGGCCGCGGGTACGGCACAGATGTCCGATCTTTCGATATCGGCCTTCTCTTCGGCCCATATCGCCGTATTGACACTGATCAAAGGCTTATAAAGCGTGGGGATGGGTTTCATGTAAGCCCGGGCCCATATAGACTCGCCGTTGCTCATGCCTCCCTCGATCCCTCCAGCATGGTTGGTCGGTCGGTAGATCCCCCGGGTTTCATCGAAGCGTATCTCATCGTGCACCTTTGATCCGGGCCGGGCAGCATTGTTTATCCCGTCTCCCACTTCAACTGCCTTTATGGCTGGTATGGACACCAGCAGGGCGCTCAATTGTGCATCGAGACGTCCTTCCCAGGAAGTATAGGTGCCGATTCCGGGGGGTACCCCCAGGATGCCCACTTCAAAACACCCCCCCAAAGATTCCCCTGCCTGGCGGGCATTATCGATGGCCTGTACCATTTGCCCGCTTATGGTCTCATCCGGGCAACGCACCGGCGAAGCTTCCACCCGGTTCCGGAAGTCCTGCAGACTGTCCCGGTCAACTGGCTGGGATACGGCACTGACCGCTCCGATGGAAACTACCTGGCTGTATATGTCCATATCAAATCGTTCCAGCAACTTCCTGAATATCGCCCCCGCTGCCACCCGGGAGGCGGTTTCGCGGGCACTGGCTCTCTCCAGGACATCGCGCATATCGGTATGATTGAATTTCATCGCCCCGCCCAGATCGGCATGGCCGGGCCGGGGCCGCTGCACACTGCGCTCCCTCGGCCCTTGGCCTTCTCCTACCGCCATTATATCCTGCCAGTTGCTCCAGTCACGGTTCCTGATTATAAATGATAGGGGGCTGCCGGTGGTGTGACCATTGCGGATTCCAGCCAGTATCTCCACTTCATCGGCCTCGATGGCCATGCGTCCTCCGCGCCCGTGGCCCTTTTGACGGCGCTGCAGCTGCAGGTTTATCTCTCCGGCGGAGATTGGCAACCCGGCCGGCATGCCCTCTATGATGGTGACCAGCGCCTGACCATGGGATTCACCCGCGGTAATATATTCGAGCATAAGACCCTCCTATTTTTTGATCAAGTATCCGCCCCGGAAATGCTTGGGCTCCATAAAAACCACAAAAGCATTGGGGTCCCTCTCCCTCACATAAGCGGTGACCTGCCGTGCCGTCTGGCGCTTCAAAACCATGTTCAGGACCAACTTGGGACCCACTCTGCCCCGGGCATCCCAGGTAGTGACCGGAAATCCTTCCGATCTCAATTCTTCTGCTATATAGCTATGCTCTTCATCGATTATGATCTGCACTCCCCGGTAACCCAAAGCCAGGCGTTCCTCGATAAAGCTGCCGACGACCACCCCCAGGGAGAATCCCAGGCAAAAAACGATCAGCTTGACCGGATCATTCAAAGAACCGACCACCATGCCCAGGGCTATCGTATAGACCATGATCTCGAAAAATCCGATCACGGCTGCGGTCCATTTATCTCCCCGAATAATCAGGATCATACGGATCGTACCCATGGAGACATCGATGATACGGGCCAGGAAGATGAACAACAGCTGCACCAACATATTGTGCCTCCTATGCTACCACCCGTCGGGCGGGGTTTCCGACAATCTCACCCGCCCGGCCACCGGGTTGACGATAACGTACATTAATTTATGCCCATTGGTCAAGGTCACAGTTCCCCCTGACCCCGGGGCTCCGGTGGGTGAAAATACACAGGTAGGCAGGGAACCATATCTGGTGGTGAAGGTTGTTCCCCCCACAAATTCGACCCCGCTCTGCAGGTTGGCGGATGTTTTTCCCAGTACCTTGTAGCGGGCGCTGGTCGGATAGAATATCACCGTGGCCGCTTCGCCGCTGATGATGGCCTGCTGACGGGCTGTGCGGAGCACATTCGTTATCTGCCGGGCGTCAGTGTATAATCTGGCATCGGCCAACGGCCGGTTCAGAGATGGAACCGTTATCGCCGCCGCGATAAGCATAACCGCCATGACGGCCACTACTTCGACCAACGTAAAACCATCACGCCTGCTCAATAGCATGGATTATCACTTCTTTCATAAAGGCCACCGGGGGTTGCACGCCGGTTAGAATCTTCAGCGTCAGGGCGCCCTGATGGACCAGCATCCCCACCCCGTTGACGGCATGTATATTCCGAGCCCGGGCCAGACCCAGAAGTCTGGTGGTGGGAGGATTATAGATCAGATCATAAACCACCGCGTCCGGCTTCATTCCCTCCAGGGAATCGACCGGTGAGTTATCGACACCAGGGTGCATGCCCACCGGGGTACAATTGACGACCAGATCGGCGGACTGACATAACTCTGCAAACACGGATTGATTCATCAAATGACCGGCCGCGCTCCCCGGTGTCCTATGATTTACGAACTCAGCCAGGGCAAGCGCCCGTTCCGATACCACATCCAATATATCCACCCGGGCCGCACCGGCCTGGGTCAGTTCATATACTACCGCTCGTGCCGCTCCTCCCGCCCCGATGATAAGGACGTGGTTCAACCGGTCGACACCTTCTTCCTGCAAGCTGGCCATAAATCCACGGCCGTCAGTGTTATACCCGATCAGCCGGCCATCCCGATGCTGGATGAGATTGACCGCCTGGCAAGCCCGGGATTCGGGCGACAGCTCGTCCAAATAAGGGATGACCGCCTGTTTATAAGGAATAGTCACGTTTACCCCAGTGAAATTTAATGCCCTCAGCCCCTGAACCGCTTCACCCAGGCGCTGCGGAGCAACCTCCATGGGCAGGTAAATACCATTCAGCCCCATGCGGGCCAGGGTTTGGTTATGCATCTGGGGGGAAAGACTGTGCCCCAGGGGGTTGCCGATCAGTCCCATCCTTAGCGTGTGGTTGTCGATCACCATCTATTGTTCACCCCCATGTCCGGGAACTTCTTTAAACAGGTAGCGCAGTACCAAAATCTCCAGGGTACGGTTGACTTTGGTACCTATAAACTCTCTTCGGGCCAAGGGTTTAACCAGGATAGTGAACAGGCCGGTACGGTTGCCGCCCAGAATATCAGTAAATACCTGATCACCTACCACCGCGGTCTGATCGGTCCGCACCCCCATAACTTCCATTGCGCGGCGGAAAGCCCCCCGGCGGGGTTTGGCGGCCCGGTGGATGAAAGGGATCCCTAATCGGTCCGCCACCAGTTTGATCCTTTGCTCACCGTTGTTGGACAAGATACACGCCTTAAATCCCTCCGCTTTGATGCGCCGGAACCATTCTTCCACCTCGAGACGCAATTCATTGCTGTTCCATTCGGTTATAGTATTGTCCAAATCGACTATGAAAGCCTCAATCTTTTGGGCTTTCAGTTTCTCCAACGGTATGTCCAGCAATGTATCCACATAATAGCGCGGATAAAGCAGCTCCAACATCAAATACACTCCTATAAGTAATTCGGGATCTGCTGGCGGAAGAGTTCAGCCGCCAATTCGGGCGCTACCGGATTGGTGTATATGCCCGTGGCGACATCCACCCCGGTGGTGACCAGCAGACGCGGGATCATCTCCAGGAACCAGTGATAACCTGGTTGATAGGCTGTGTTGACCGGGGCCGTATTTATTACCACATTATAGGCCGGGTCTTGCAGCACATCCATCATCATCCCCAGGTAGGACCGGCAAATCATAGCCAGGTCAGCGATCTCATCATCAGTTATATCACCGTAATGTTCGGCGTGGCGTTTGGGGATTATCCATGTCTCATAAGAAAAACGGGATGCGTAAGGGCATACCAATAGAAATTGACCGGTCTCATGCACTACCCGGGCGCCACTTTGTCTCTCCGCATCGATGATGGCGCACAGCAGACAGCATCCGTTTTTTTGGAAATAGTCAATTATCCCGGTATTGCAGCGCGGCACGAAGGGCAGCCCCATCACTTGGCTATGGCTGTGTTCCTGGGAAGCGCCGGCGAAAATACCGCGGTTTTTGTAAATCTGAATATATTTTATCCTTTTATCAACCGACAAATGCTCATAACGCTGCCGCCATACCCTAAATATTTGGGCCAGTTTGGCTGAGTCGAAATCATGTATATCGGTACCATGCCGGGGGGTTTCGATAACGACCTCCTGGCGGCCCAGGCCGCTCAGGTTTTGGTAGATTCCGGTTTGATGCATCTCCAGTACGCCCTCCAGTTTGAACACTGCAAATTTATTGGGCACCACTCTTATCGACCACCCTGGCGAATCGGGTGCCGAGCCGTCCTCACGGATGGCCATGATCTCCGGAGGCGTGCTGGCTTCATGCCCTTCGCAGAACGGGCAGAAAACCTTGTTCCCTACCGCATCTATGCCTCGCCTCTTGATGGGAAAATCATGAGGTTTTAAGGCCGATTCAGGGGCTATGGCTACCCAGTTGTTTTTGAGCAAATCCCTTCTGATCTCCGCCATCGATGTGCCTCCTATCGGTGGGGATGGGTTCTAGAAACAATAATAACTCAAATTCAGGGTTACCTCAAAATAACTATCAGTAAATTATATTCCTCCCCACTATTTTATTACCGTAAATAGGTGTTTGATTTATCCCTAACACAACGCCAGCTGTACTGCCAGGGTTTAATAATTTTCTCCTGCAGAAAATAAAATCCCTGTCAACCGTAGAGTAATCACCCATAGGGACGGTAACTCAACTCAGGGGTAACCGGTGCAGGGCAACCAGAAAAGCAGAAAGTCAGCCACTA
>JBEHWJ010000077.1:0-10255 GCA_040217755.1 Syntrophomonadaceae bacterium
CGACCACACCCGGGAAATGGTGCCCTTATTGGTCTGGGGTGCGGGTATAAAGGCCGGAGTGGACCTGGGCCGGCGCGATACCTTTGCCGATGCGGGGCGTACTATTGCAGAATATTTGCAGGTCCCGGCCGGTACTGCGGTAGGGCATAGTTTTTGGGAAACGATAAGAGGTTGATATGAATATTCAGGATATCATATTGAAGAAACGTGATGGCGGGGTAATGTCCGCGGAAGAGATCAAGTATCTGGTGGGGGGCATCAGCGACGGCACCATACCCGACTATCAGATCGCCGCCTGGGCTATGGCTGTGTATTTTCGCGGCATGACCGAGCAGGAGACCAGCGCTTTGACCCTGGCCATGGCCTATTCCGGGGAGGTCATGGACCTGTCCTCCATAGCCGGGAAGAAGGTGGACAAGCACAGTACCGGCGGGGTAGGCGACAAGACCACCCTGGTCGTCATCCCCCTGGCGGCTGCCATGGGAGTGCCGGTGGCCAAGATGTCCGGCCGGGGCCTGGGGCATACCGGAGGGACCATCGATAAGTTTGAGTCCATACCTGGTTTTCAGGCGGAAAGAGACCATGCCCAATTCGTGGCCCAGGTCAATACGGTCAAAGCCGCGGTGGTATCCCAGACCGGCAACCTGGACCCGGCCGATAAAAGGCTCTATGCCATCCGGGACGTGACCGCGACCGTGGACAGTATCCCCCTTATCGCCTCCAGCATAATGAGCAAAAAGATCGCTGCCGGGGCGGAGGGTATCGTATTGGATGTCAAGGTAGGCAGCGGGGCGTTTATGAAACAAATAGAGGATGCCCGGCAATTGGCCCGGGTAATGGTGCAGATCGGCAAGAGCGCAGGGCTGGAGGTAGTGGCCCTTATCAGCGATATGAGCCAGCCTCTGGGGGCTGCGGTCGGCAACGCCCTCGAAGTGGAAGAGGCCCTTCACTTGCTCCATAGTGGAGATGGACCCGCCGATCTGGAGGAATTGAGTGTAGAGTTGACCGCCCGAATGGTTATGCTGGCGGGGATGTATATCGATATAAAGTTTGCCCGGGGGGAGATACGCAAGTGCCTGGCTTCTGGAGCCGGTTACACCAAGCTGGTCGAAATGGTGGCTGCCCAGGGCGGGCGGCTTATCGAAAATATCCCCGGTTTCGGCCTGCCGCAGGCGGCTTTCCAGGCTGAGGTCATCGCTGACCGGGATGGGTTCGTGGCGGCCCTGGATGCCCTCGAGGTTGGCCGGATCGCTATGCTGTTGGGTGCCGGCCGGGAGCGGGTCGGCGATCCCATCGACCACGCCGTGGGGGTAGTGGTTCACAAGAAGAAGGGGGACTGGGTCCAGAAAGGCGACAAGATGGCGGTTGTGCACGCCAACCGCGAACACCTGCTTCCGACCGCCATAAAACGTTTGCGGGGCAGCTATCGGCTGGCCAGTATCCGTCCGCCGGACGAACCGTTAATAATCGATACCATTTTTTAACCTTTGTCGACAGGGGGGCAACATAAAAACTCCTATATAACCGTGTAATGACATAATACCGGATGTACCTCAATATAATTTATCAAATTGCATTTTGAGGAGGTACATGCGGGATGAGGGTGAAAAGAAGAGCGGTCGCGTTCGTCTTGATTTTGCTTATGTTGGCGTGGGTGGGAACAGGGACGGCGCAGACCAAATTGGGAAACGTACAGGCCGATGCCTATGTTCTGATGGATGCTGATTCCGGTAATATCCTGGAAGGATTCAACCAGGATAAGCGCCTGGCCCCGGCCAGTATGACCAAGCTGATGACTTTGATCCTGGCGGTAGAGGCATTAGAGGATGGCCGAGTCCAGCTGACCGACCAGGTGGTGACCAGCGAAAATGCCTGGAAGATGGGTGGGTCCCAGATCTACTTGGCCCCCGGTGAAATTATGACATATGAGGAGATGCTCATAGCCATAGCGGTAGGCTCGGCCAACGATGCCTGTGTGGCGGTAGCCGAGCATCTGGAAGGCACCCACCAGGGGTTTGTCGACAAGATGAACCGGAAGGCGGCCGAATTTGGACTGCAGAATACCCACTTCATCAACTCCTACGGATTGCCCGCGGAAGGACATTACACCTGCGCCCACGACATGGCCATAATCGCCCGTCATACCTTATCGCATCCTCGTTTACTTGAGTATTCGTCCATAAAACAATACAATCTCCGCCAGGGAAAATTCGTCCTTTACAACACCAACAAACTGTTGTGGTGGTATGAAGGAACCGATGGTTTCAAGACCGGCTGGACCAACGAGGCTAAATATTGCCTGACCTCGACGGTAAAAAGGGATGGCCTGCGCCTGATATGCGTAGTAATGGCCTCTCCTGAGGTAAGAGGGCATTTCCGCGACTCCATGGAATTATTTAATTATGGTTTTTCCAAATATGCTTACAAATCTTTCTTCACCCGGGATAGTGTCTGCGGAGTTGTGCAGGTAGGCAAAGGATTGGAGGATATGGTCGAAGCCGTGGCAGCGGATGATGTAGGTTCCATATATCTGAAGAGCGAAAAGGATAACCTCACCTATACCAAACAACTGGCTGAATACATCGATGCCCCGGTATTTAAAGGGCAGAAGCTCGGTGAAATGCAGGTCTTCAAGGAGGGCGATCTTCTGAAGACGGTTGACATCGTTTCGGCAAAAGATGTGCCCAAAGGCGGAGTGGTCAAGGAGATTAAGAAAATGTTTGCCGAAACCTTCCTGTTATAGGTGGAATTTTGTGGAAGGACTTGTCCCCTTCTTGTAGAAGTCTCTCATGTGGGTTTATGCGGGTCAGCCGCATGCCACATAGGGCACGAGATGCAGGGAGGGGATTTTCGCGTGGAACTCGATCTGAAACAGGTTAGAAATACGCTTTTTGTCAGGATCGCCGGCGAGATAGACATGATGGTGGCTGAAAAGCTCCGCAAAACTATAGATCGTAGACTGGAGACCAACAAGATAAGCAACCTGGTCATCAACCTCGAAAAGGTAACCTTTATCGATAGTTCCGGCTTGGGGGTAATAATAGGCCGGTACAAAAAAATGGCCGAACGGCATGGTAAAATGTTTATCGTAGGGGCCCGCCCCTCGGTCAGTAAGATTCTTGTATTTTCAGGCATCAATAAACTGGTCTCCATGTATAACAACGAACAGGACATCATCAATATATGACGGAGGTGAATCCCAGCTTCGGGCTGGACAGGCCATGAATATGAAAAACTATGTACGTTTTGAATTCCCCAGTTTACCGGAAAATGTGTCTTTCGCACGTTCCTGCGTGGGGGCATTTGCCGCCCAACTGAACTGTACCCTGGAGGAGATAGAGGAAATCAAACTGGTGGTTTCCGAGGCGGTATCCAACAGCATCATCCACGGCTACGAAAATCGCCCCCATGAGAAGGTGGTGGTCATGGCCACCATATTGGAAAACCAAATCATGGAGATCATGATCGAAGACTACGGTAAAGGTATCGCCGACATCGAGCAGGCCATGGAACCCAGTTATTCCAGTGACCCGGCCCGTATGGGGCTGGGGTTTTCACTGATGAAGTCGTTCATGGACGAAATGGATGTTTGCAGTGAGCCGGGCCGGGGTACCAGCGTCAAACTGAAGAGATGCTTCCAGGCTAAATCCCGGGCCTTGGCCTGAAGGGGGACGAGTCCGTGCTCCCCGACAAATACCAGGAAAACGACGAACTCCTGCGCCGGGCCCAGAGCGGCGACCAAACTGCCCGCTCCCGGGTTTATGAGGCCAACCTGGGTTTGGTCTATATGGTCTTGGAACGATTCAAAAACACCAACTACGATTACGAGGACTTGTTCCAGGTCGGTTCTATCGGGCTGTTAAAAGCCATAGACAAGTTCGATTTCACTTTCCAGGTACGTTTTTCCACCTATGCCGTACCTATGATCATCGGGGAAATCAAAAAGTTTCTCCGGGATGACGGCATCGTCAAGGTGCAAAGAGGCCTGAAAGAGAGCTATGGCAAGATCCGCTGGGCCCAGGAGAGATTGCGGGCGGATTTGGGGCGGGAACCAGCCATCAATGAATTGGCCGAACTGCTGCATATGGATAAGGAAGAGATAGTGATGGCCACCGAGGCCTGCCAGTCTCCGGCCTACATCTATGATTCCTACCTCGGGGCAGAGAAGGAGCAGTTATCCCTGATCGACCGGCTGGCCAGCGAACAGGGGAGCATCATGATGCTGGAAAGACTGGCATTGCGGGAAGCCCTGGAAAAGTTGGAAAGTCGGGAAAAAGAGATCATCATAAGGCGTTTCTTCAAGGACGAGACCCAGTCGGTCATCGCCGCCGATATGGGTGTGTCACAGGTCCAGGTTTCCCGGATAGAAAAAGCGGCTCTGTCCAAACTTAAACGGGTGCTGGAATAAAAAAGCCTTCGGCCAGCCACAATATGGGCAAATGGTATTGAAAGGAGGGCTTTTTTTGCAGATCAAAGTTGCCGAATTCGTAGGGGAGTCTCATAAAGACTGGCAGGATGCGGTCACCTCGGCGGTTGCCGAGGCCGCCCGGACTTATGGGTCCATCACCGGCGTAGAGGTATACAACTGGACCGCCAGTGTCAAGGGAGACAGGATAGTAGATTATAAGGCCAATATCAAGATCGCTTACACCGAATAACTCTGAACTTTACTGCCGGCAGGAGAAGGCTCCTGCCGCTTTTTTTTGTTTAATGACAATACGGGACGTATAAGGCCGCCGTATCAAACCCATAATATCTGGAGGAGGACTCAGTTATGGGCAATAATCAGGAAGAACTTCTAAAAACCGCCGAGCAGGAAGAGTACCATCACCTGGTCAATCGCATCAAACCCAAACCCCCATTGGGCAGGAACTGTTTTTGGGCTTTTGTAGTGGGTGGTTTGATATGCGTTATCGGGCAACTGATAATGGAATTCTTTTTTTCCCTGGGCTACAGTCGGCAGGATGCGGTCGCCCTCGATGCCATAACCATGGTTTTCCTCGGGGCTTTGTTCACCGGTCTGGGCATATACGACAACCTGGGCGAAAAGGCCGGAGCTGGTTCGATTGTGCCCATCACCGGTTTCGCCAATGCCATCGTGGCCCCGGCCATGGAGTTCAAGCGGGAAGGCTATATCTTCGGGGTAGGGGCCAAGATCTTCAGCATAGCCGGGCCGACATTGTTGTTTGGATTTGCGGCCTCGGTTGTGATTGGTTTGGTCAAGCTGGCTATGATGTCTCTGTAAGTAAGGTGGACGAAGATGGCAGCGATAAATAAAAAAGGCGGGCAGACCCTGATGTTTGCGGACCCCCCTTGCCTGATCTCATGGGCTTCGATAGTGGGGCCCAAAGAGGGCGAAGGACCATGGAGCGGCGATTTCGACCAGATTTTGCCCGATTATCTTTGGGGGGAGGCCAGCTGGGAGAAAGCCGAAAGCAAGATGCTGCGCGAGGCCGCCAAGTTGGCCCTCAGCAAGCAGGGGCTGCAGACTTCCGATATAGAATTGATGGTGGCCGGTGACTTGCTCAACCAGATCACTTCGTCAAACTATGCCGCCCGGGAGATATCCATCCCTTACCTGGGGTTATACGGCGCTTGCTCCACCATGGCCGAATCGCTTTTGATAGGTGCCACCATGGTGGATGGAGGTTATTGTGAACGGGTGATAGCGGCCACCTCCAGTCATCACTACAGTGCCGAGCGGCAGTTTCGATATCCCATCGAGCAGGGGGTACAACGGGTGCCCAGCTCTCAATGGACGGCAACCGCTGCCGGTGCGGTGGTTCTGCAAAAAGGCGGGAATGGGCCCAAAGTCAGTTGTGCAACGGTGGGCAAGGTTATTGACATGGGGCAGACCGATGCCGCCAATATGGGCGCGGCCATGGCTCCCGCCGCAATTGATACGATAAAGGCGCATTTCGAAGATACCGGCCGCCCCCATGATTATTACGATCTGGTGGTGACCGGGGACCTGGGCCTGGTGGGGATGACTTTGGCCCGCGAATTGATGGTCAAGGTAGGGCTGGTGCCGGGCCCCAACTATAGTGATTGCGGGGTTCTCCTCTATGATGGCCTGCAGGGAGTGGATTCCGGCGGCAGCGGTTGCGGTTGCTGCGGGTGTATGCTCACTGGTCCTTTCCTGCGCAAGCTGACCCTTGGGGAGATGAAAAATATCCTGCTGGTGGCTACGGGGGCCTTGATGAGTCCCACCACCACCTTCCAGAATGAGAGCATACCTTCTATAGCCCACGCGGTGGCCATAGAAAATATATAGACGAACCAGATTTTAGAGATTGGACCCGACGAAATAAACCGAAAGGGATGGGGTGGCGTGTCTTTACTGATGGCCTTTCTCGTGGGGGGCAGCCTGTGCCTGGTAGGCCAACTGGCCATGGACCTGACCAAACCGGGTATAACTCCGGGGCATATTTTGGTGGGCTATATAACCATAGGTGCATTCCTGAGCGCGATAGGGCTGTACCAACCGCTGGTAAATATCGGCGGCGCCGGGGCCACGATACCTTTAAGCGGTTTCGGCCATAGCCTGGCCCAGGGGGCCATAACCGGGGTTGCGGAAAAAGGGTGGTTGGGAGCCTTTAGCGGAGGTATTACAGCAACGGCCGGGGGGATTACCGCGGCCATCGTATTCGGTTATCTGGCGGCGATCCTATTCGATCCCCGTGATTAGGGGATTACCAACATGGGCAGATAGGAAAGTGAGGATTTAAGTAATGAAGGTCGGCATACCCAGAAGCCTGTTCTATTTTTACTATTTCCCCCTCTGGAAAACCTTTTTCGAAGGGCTGGGAGCGGAAGTAGTGACTTCGTCATGGACCAATCGGCAGACGGTCGAGGCTGGATTGCTTAGCGCGGTTGACGAAGCCTGTTTTCCAATCAAGGTCTGTTTCGGGCACGTCCAGGAATTATGCCGTAAAGAGTTGGACTACATTTTCATCCCCCGTCTGGTCAGCATCGAGGCGCGCTCTTACATATGCCCGAAATTCATGGGATTGCCGGATATGGTGCGGGCATCACTGCCCAGCCTGCCGGAAATAATCGACATAACCGTCGACCTCAGCCGCAACGGCAAGACCTTGGAGAAGGATTTGCTGAAAATAGGGCGCCGGTTAGGCCGGGATAGCAGTGCTGCCAGGCAGGCCTATGGTGATGGTTTGGCGGAATGGCGCCGATGCCGTCAATGGTGCCGGCAAGGTTATTCGATGGCTGAAGCGATCAGGATATGGGACGGGGAGGAACTGCCCCCGCCCTCAACCCAGGGCCTTAATATAGGGGTGTTGGGCCATGGTTATTCGTTATACGACCAGATGATCAGCATGGATTTGATAAACCGCCTGCGTAAGTTCGGTTGCCAGGTCCAGGTAGTCGAAAACCTGGATCAGGCATCGGTGGAGGCCAAAGCCGCCGAGATACCCAAACGGGTTTTCTGGACCCTAGGCCGTAAAGCGGTCGGGGGGGCACTGCTGCTGGATAACCAACCCGATGTGGATGGGATAGTGTACCTGGCCTGTTTCGGATGCGGGCCGGATTCGATGGTCGGTGAAATAATCAGCCGCAAGGTGCGCCACAAACCTTTCATGATGCTCACCATCGATGAGCATACCGCCGAAGCTGGCCTGGTAACCCGACTGGAAGCATTCTGTGACATGCTGCATCGAAAGAAGGCGGTCAACCTATGAGGGTAACGTTCCCGGCTATGGGACACATGAATATCGCCGTCCGGACCCTGCTGTCCGGTTTGAAACTGGAAGTTGTCCCTCCACCGCCCATCAGCAAACGCACCCTGGAATTGGGTATCAAGAACTCACCGGAATTTGCCTGTCTGCCCTTGAAGATAAACGTGGGCAATTTCATCGAAGCCATGGAACGGGGGGCGGATACCATCGTGATGGTGGGCGGATGGGGTCCCTGCCGGTTCGGTTATTATGCCCAGGTGGAAAGAGATATCCTGGAGGGATTGGGATATGAATTCAAGATGATAGTGCTGGAAGCTCCCGATTCCAGGTTGCAGGATCTGGTGGCGCAGGTCAAAAACCTGGGCGAAAACGTCTCTTTGTGGGAGGCGGTGAAGGCCATCAGGTTTGGCTGGCATAAATTAAGCGCAGTCGAAAGACTGGAACGCCAACTCGATTACGTCTTGCCCCGGGCCTGGGAAAAAGATCAGGCCGAACAGCTTTACGATCGGGCCATATCGTCCATCGATGCCGCGCAGAGCTGGGGGGAGGTGGGAGATATTGCCCACCGGGCCGAACAAGCTTTGCTCTCGCTGCACCTAAAAAAGGAAACCCCGATGAAAATCGGCCTGGTGGGGGAGATATACACCCTGCTGGAGCCGGCCGCCAACTACGAAATCTGCCGCCTGATCGGCAGGATGGGTGCGCAAGTATGCCGGTCCACCTATCTCACAGACTGGCTCAATGACCATCTGCTGGGGGGACTGGTCAAGAAATCGGTAAGTAAGCAACTCAAGCAATATACCAGGCCTTACCTCAATCACCCCGTGGGTGGCCACGGTTGGGAAACGGTAGGTCATGCGGTGCATTTTGCCCGGATGAAGTGCGACGGCATCATTCAGATAGGGCCCTTGACCTGTATGCCGGAGATAGTGGCCCAATCGATCCTGCCCTCCGTCAGTGCCAGGGAAGGCATACCGGCGATGACCCTGTGGTTCGATGAATTATCCGCCACCGCCGGGCTGGTCACCAGGCTGGAGGCGTTTATCGATATGATCGAGCGGCAAAGAATCAGAAAAAACGAGCGAGTCAAGGAGGCTTAGAATGGATTGCTATTTGGGGATAGACATCGGTTCGGTGAGCAGCAACCTGGTCCTGTTGGATGGCCAGGATAATCTATTGCGCAAGGTTTATCTGCGCACCCGCGGCAATCCGGTCCAAGTCGTCCGGGAGGGGTTCGCGCTACTGCTTGAAGATCTGCCCATGGACTTGTCTATCCAAGGAGTGGGCACCACCGGCAGCGGACGGTACCTTTCTGCCGTGCTGACTGGAGCTGACGTGACCAAGAATGAGATCACCGCCCATGCGGTGGCCGCCGCCCGATATTATCCGGAAGTGAGGACTATCCTGGAGATTGGCGGCCAGGATTCCAAGATAATCATCCTCGATCAGGGCGTCGTCAACGATTTTGCCATGAACACGGTATGTGCGGCGGGTACGGGTTCATTTCTCGACCAGCAGGCCGCCCGGCTGAATATGGACATACAGGAATTTGGGGACGCTGCCGCCCGCTCCCGGCAAGCAGTGCGTATAGCGGGACGTTGCGGAGTCTTCGCTGAAACCGATATGATTCACAAACAGCAGATGGGATACCCTGCCGAAGATATAATAATGGGCCTATGCGAGGCTTTGGCCAGGAACTATTTGAATAATGTGGGCAAGGGTAAGAAAATCGAAGCGCCGGTGGTATTTCAAGGTGGAGTGGCCGCCAATCGGGGTCTGCGGGCAGCCTTTGAAAAAATGCTGGGTATGCCGGTTGAAGTCCCCGCCCATTACGACGTCATGGGGGCCATCGGGGCGGCCATCCTGGCCCGCGAGAACTATCAGGCCAACCGCCGGCCGACCAGTTTCAACGGAACTGCTTTCATACTGGAGGGGGAATTCAGTACCACCAGTCATGAGTGCCAGGGCTGCCCCAATCTTTGTGAGGTGGTATGCATAAAACGTAACCGCCGGGTGCTGGCCTATTGGGGGGACCGCTGTAAAAAATGGGAAGGTTCGCTGCAGGGGCGATCTGAAAAGGCGGTTTGATCTGCAGAAAGAGGTTGTTCAGTGGAAAAAGATTGTGCTAGAATCAAACGAGTGTATACAAAATATGAGATTAGAGGAGCGAAGCAGAGATGAGCCGAGACGATTTAACCAAGATTATTTTGCCCGAAGAGAAAATGCCCCGATTCTGGTACAATGTTCAGGCCGACATGCCTACCCCCTTATCACCTGCCCTGCATCCTGGAACCAAGCAGCCATTGGGTCCCGAGGACCTGGCTCCTCTTTTCCCCATGGGTCTGATCGCCCAGGAGGTTTCCACCGAGCGGTTTATCGAGATACCCCCCGAAGTGCTGGAATTATATAAATTATGGAGGCCATCGCCATTATACCGGGCGCATGGATTGGAGAAAGCCCTCGACACCCCCTGCCGTATCTACTATAAATATGAAGGGGTAAGCCCGGTGGGCAGCCATAAGTTAAACTCCGCCCTGGCTCAGGTTTATTACAACAAGGCG
>JBEHWJ010000078.1:0-10183 GCA_040217755.1 Syntrophomonadaceae bacterium
GCTGGCTGAAGAATTCATCGCCCAGCTGAAAAACAACCAGTTGTACTTGCAGAAGATGATGGAAGAGTCAGTGGTAGAGGCGTTCAAGAACTTTGAAATGCCGCGCCTTGAGTATTTCGAGGAGCTTTATAAAAAATAGCCACCGGTCCCAACCAAGCCCGTGCCTGCCCGGCACGGGCTTTTTCTTTGGCGGGCTGGTTTGCTATAATAAAGGCGCTCGACAGACTGGGACGTCCGAGACCACTGATAAAGTACCTATTTTGTTATCCTGAGGAGCCGAAGGCAACGAAGGATCTCATCAACAATATTGTATTATTGGCCTTTATACAGCAGCAAGATGCTTCGCTAACGCTCAGCATGACACATTTTAGAGACTTCTTCAGTGGTCTCGGACGTCCCCGTGCCACCCCAAGCAGCAGCAATCCGATCGGCACGTCGAAGCCTCTATAATAGGGACCACCGGCATAATGAAGTCGGCGGTGGATTCTGTCGCCGGCTGGCAGGAAAAAGGCCTCAGGAAAGAGAATAAGCCATAAATGCAAAAGCACCGTCTTGATGAAATAGATATCCTCCGAGGCCTGACTTTCCTGGCCATCGCCATGCAGCACTCGCTGGCGGTTTTCATCTATGCTCCCGATCTTGATTCAGTATCAGCCTGGATTTCGGCTTTTCTGTTGATACTGATCCGGTATGCAGTTCCCATGTTCATCACCATAACCGGATTGGTGCTTGTCTATAACCACGGCCAGGGCGGACTCGATTACCCCCAATTCCTCCGGAAGCGTTTCGCCCAGGCATTCATACCTTATTTCGCTTGGACTATCATCTACTACTTCTGGTCCAGTGGAGGGACCTTCCCAGTTCACCTTTCGGCTGCCCCCGTCGCCATAGCCAGGCTTACCCTGAGCGGTGAGGCCTGTTACCACCTGTGGTTTATGGTGGCCATCTTCCAGTTTTACCTGCTCTTTCCCTTTTTCCGGTGGTTGATCCTTAAGAATAAAGATCAGCCGATTTTCTTCCTAACGGCAAGTTTTGTCACTTATATCGGGCTGATGTGGTTATGGCGTCAGCCCCTGCCCCAGATGGCTAACCTCCAGACCCCTTGGCTGATCACGCTCTGGAACTACCGTGACCGCGTGTTCCTGAGCTGGTTCTTCTACTTCATACTGGGCGGTTTTGCCGGTCTTTATGTGGGCCAATTGCGCCAGATAACAAAAGATATACAAAAAACCAATGTTTTTGTATATGTTATGGCCTTCTTATTCGTCTTCTATCAGGTCGTGACCACCGGCCGGACCGGCCCCACCGGGATCTACCAGCTCAACTTTAACTACACCCTGCCCCTCACCCCGGTGATGGCATTCTTCATAACCTCCGCCTTATTGACGGTCCTTTACCGGGCTCAGACCGCCTTTCTCCGTTATCAGCCCCTGCGCCGGGTGCTTAAGTTATATGGGCGCTATTCGTACGGCTGCTACTTTGTCCACGCCATGGCTCTCTATTACATAACCATAATAGCCGGCCGATATCTAAAAGGTACCCCCATCCTGCTGCAGCTGGCCTTGACTTTTGCCGCTTGTTCCCTGCTCAGTCTGGGCCTGGTTTTCATGGTCAACCGCTTGAAAATCCCGGGCCGCCAATTCCTGATCGGTAAGGTCCCCCCGGAAAAAGATTAGGCTCGCCGCTCATCAAGGGCTACATAAGGTTGGCGTTGGGCCACGCTCTTATAGGCAGGCCGGATGATTTTGCCGACATTGACCAGTTCCTCGATGCGGTGAGCACTCCAGCCTACGATCCTGGCAATGGCGAACAAAGGTGTGTACAGCTCACTGGGGATACCCAACATCCTGTATACGAATCCGGAATAAAAATCGACATTGGCGCTGACCCCTTTATATATGCGGCGTACCTTACCAATAGCCTGGGGGCCAAGCCTTTCCACTTTAGCATACAAGTCGAATTCCGCCTCGAATCCGTTCTCTCTGGCCAATTGCTGAGCCGCGCTTTTCAGGATGAGCGCCCGGGGATCGGATATGGAGTAGACCGCATGGCCTAAACCATATATCAGGCCGCTACGGTCAAACACCTCGCCGTTAAGCATTTTGGTCAGGTATAATTCTATCTCTTCCTCGTCGTTCCAATCCCTGATATTTGCCTTGATGTCCTCGAACATAGCCGAAACCATGGCATTGGCTCCCCCGTGCCGGGGGCCCTTCAGCGAGCCCAATGCCGCCGCCATCACCGAATAGGTATCGGTGCCCGATGATGTGACCACATGGGTCACAAAGGTGGAGTTGTTGCCACCACCATGCTCGGCATGGAGGACCAGGGCCAGATCGAGCAGACGGGCCTCCAGCCGGGAATACTTGCTGTCGGGGCGCAGCATATGAAGGATATTTTCAGCGATGGAGAGTTCCGGTTGAGGGCTGTGGATATATAAGCTGTTATCCCGGTGGTAGTGGGAATGCGCCTGGTAGCCGTATACCGCCAATGATGGGAAGAATGCGATCAGCTGCAGGCATTGCCGCAACACGTTGTTTATAGATATATCATCGGCGTCTTCATCATAACTGTACAGGGATAAGACCCCTCTCGATATCACGTTCATCATATCCTTGCTGGGGGCCTTGAAGATGACATCCCGGACGAAACCGGGGGGCAGGTTCTGGTTGTCAGCCAATAGTCTCTTGAAGTTCTGCAATTCACTTGGGCCGGGCAGACGGCCAAACAATAACAGGTAGGCGGCCTCTTCGAAGCCAAAGCGGTCGTCAGCCCAAAAACCTTTGGTCAGATCATTTATGTCTATGCCCCGGTACAGCAGACGGCCCGGGACCGGGATCATCTCCTTCTCGTCGATGATGTACGAATGCACCTCGCCAATCTCGGTTAAACCTACCAACACCCCCATCCCATCTATGTCGCGCAACCCACGCTTGACAATGTATTTATTATAGTATTCCTGGTCTATGATGCTGCAGCTCTCCGCTTGTGCCGCCCATTTTTCAATCATCTTCTGCCCAGACTCATTGGAGCGTGTGAAAACCATAATTTCCCCTTTCCCTATTAAAACCCTATTTATTGCTGTTGACATATTTTTATGGTAACAGAAAAGTATCCCTGATTAAAGGTAGTCGGGTCTCCCTGTCATATTTTACCACGATTACATACGTTGGAACTGTTGAAATACCGCTTGACAAATCGGTTGGACAGCGAGTATTTTTAATTAAGATATTTTTGAAACCGATGAGCGAGAGAAGTAGGTCAGGGAAGTATTGCAGAGAGCCGCTACCCGGTGCGAATGCGGTAATACGGAACTAATTAAATGGACTCGCGAGGGCGGCTCGAAACCGAATGGGATTAGACGTCGACGGGAACCCTGTCCGTTATCAGTGGGGTATGCATGATGGTGCATAAAATGAGTGGGTGACTATGTCGCCAATTTGGGTGGTACCGCAGGAGCTATGAGCTTTTGTCCTATATATGGACGAAAGCTTTTTTTATTGACCATCAGGAGATATTTCAAGGAGGAGCAATCACATGACCCGAACAAGCACCGATAAGCCGCTGACTCTACCGGATCTGGATACTATCGCCAGGCTCAGTACCCATTACGATCTCGTCCCGGTATACCGGGAGATATATGCCGACTCCGTCACCACCATCAGTTTGCTGCGCCGCCTGGCCGCCATCAGCCAGCGCTATTTTCTATTGGAAAGTGTAGAAGGAGGAGAAAAATGGGGACGTTATTCTTTCCTGGGCTTCGACCCGGTGTTGCGGGTGTATGGCCGACCCGGCCAGGTAACGACCGAGAGCGATGGCGTCATCACCTGCCGGCCAACCAAGGATCCACTGGAGGTTTTGCGGGAGATCCTGGCCGCCCGTAAAGCGCCGCAATTACCTGGCCTGCCGCCTTTCACCGGTGGTCTGGTGGGTTATTTCGGGTATGCCATGTTCAGCTACGCCGAACCTCATCTGAAGATCAAACGGGGCGACCAGCATGATTTCGACCTCATGCTGTTCGACCGGGTTATAGCCTTCGACCATCTCCGCCAGAAGATCTGTATAATAGCGAATATGCGTACCGACCGGGTGATGGAGAACTACAATCAGGCTGCCGCCCAGCTGGAGGCGGTCGCCGCTCTCATCCGGGATGCCGTTCCGCTGCCAGTCTTTAAGAGCGACCCGGGCGTGGAGTTTACCAGCAATGTCACTATGGAAGAATACTGTGCCATGGTGGAACACACTAAAAAATACATCTCTGAAGGAGATATCTTCCAGGCGGTCATATCCCGCCGGTTCAGCGCCCCGTACCACGGCAGCCTTATCGACCCTTACCGGGTGCTGCGGACCACCAACCCGTCTCCCTACATGGTCTACCTACACATCGACGGAACTGAAATCATGAGTACGTCCCCGGAGACCCTGGTACGTTTGCACCAGGGTCGATTGACTACCTTCCCGGTAGCCGGGTCCCGCCCGCGGGGCAAAACCGAATCAGAAGACCAACAACTGGAGAAGGAGTTGCTGGCCGATGAAAAAGAATTGGCGGAGCATAACATGCTGGTGGACCTGGGGCGGAATGACCTGGGCAAGATATCCCGGTATGGTTCCGTGAAGGTTAGCGAATACATGAATATCCACCGTTATTCAACCATAATGCACATCTGCTCCCAGGTCGAAAGCGACATACTCCCGGAGCACGACTGCTGCAGCGCCATCAGCGCGGTCCTGCCGGCGGGTACCCTTTCCGGGGCTCCCAAGATCAGAGCCTGCCAGATCATCGAGGAAATCGAGAACCAACCGCGCGGAATTTACGGGGGAGCCCTGGGATACCTCGATTTTACCGGCAATATGGATACCTGCATAGCCATCCGCATGGCGGTGAAGCAAGGTGAAAAAGTCTATGTGCAGGCCGGTGGGGGTATAGTGGCCGACAGCGTACCCGAGCTCGAATACCAGGAATCCGCTTACAAAGCGCAAGCGGTAATGAATGCCATATGTAATGCCAGCGAGGTGGATGACCGATGATGTTACTGATCGATAATTACGATAGTTTCACTTATAACCTGGTGCAGTTGGCCGGCGGCATGACCGGCGATATCAAGGTGGTCCGCAATGATGAACTGTCGGTAGAAGAAATTGCCGCCCTACATCCCGACCATATTATCCTCTCACCCGGTCCTGGCTACCCCAAGGATGCGGGGGTATGTGAAGCAGTAGTGCGCTGCTTGGGCGAAAGTATCCCTATCCTGGGAGTCTGCCTGGGCCATCAGGGGATTTGCGAAGTCTATGGCGGGCGGATAACCCATGCCCGGAAGCTTATGCACGGGAAACAGAGCCGTCTCCAGATCGATACCGGATGCCCCGTATTCAGGGGCCTGCCCGCTTCAATCGAGGCCGGCCGCTATCACTCCCTGGCCGCCAGTCCTGAATCCATCCCCGACGAACTCCGTATCGTGGCCCGGGATGAACTGGGGGAAGTCATGGCGGTCCAGCACAAACGATTCCCGGTTTACGGGGTGCAGTTCCATCCCGAATCGATATTGACGCCGTTGGGTTCGGTAATATTGCAAAACTTTTTAAATATTAAGGAGGAAAAATAGATGATTCAGAAGGCGATCAAAGATGTGATAAGCGGCAAAGACCTGGACCTCCAGACTACCAAAAATGTTATGCGGCAGATGATGGACGGGACCGCTACACCGGCCCAGATAGGGGCGCTCTTAACCGGCTTGCGCATGAAAGGTGAAACCGTCGATGAAATTACGGCCTGCGCCGAGGTCATGCGGGAGATGGGTCTTAAGATCAATCCGGTTCGCAACGTGATCGATATCGTCGGTACCGGCGGTGACGAGCTGTTCACCTTCAACATCTCCACTACCGCCGCCTTCATTGTAGCGGCCGGCGGGGTGCCGGTGGCCAAACACGGTAACCGCAGTGTATCCAGCAAAAGTGGGGCCGCCGACGTTTTGGAAAACCTCGGGATCAATCTGGACCTTTCCCCGCAGCAGAGCGAGGAGATCCTGAACAAAAGCGGGATATGCTTTATGTTCGCCCCAGTTTACCATTCGTCCATGAAATACGCCGCCCCGGTTCGCCGGGAAATGGGGGTACGGACCATCTTCAACATCCTTGGGCCTCTGGCCAATCCAGCCGGGGCTACCATGCAGTTGATGGGTGTTTACGACCGCAAGTTGGTGGAACCGCTGGCCCAAGTCCTGGCCAACCTGGGGGTAGTAAGGGGGCTGGCAGTGAGCGGTGCGGATGGGATGGATGAAGTCACCCTGACCGGACCCACCCATGTATGTGAAATCCGCTTCGGCGAACTTACCAGCTATGACATAACCCCGGAGCAATTCGGCTTGCGCACTTGCCAATTAAGTGATCTGGTCGGCGGCACACCCCTGGAGAATGCCCGGATAACCCAAGACATTCTATCCGGCCGGGAGTTGGGGCCCAAACGGGAGGTAGTGCTGCTGAACGCGGCCATGGCTCTTTACCTGGGCATAGATGACTGCAGCGTCAGCGACTGTATTGAATTAGCCCGGGATATCCTGGATTCAGGCCGCGCTGCCGCCAAATTGGAAGAATTCCGTCAACTTACCCATGAGGCGAAGCTATGATTTTGGATATGCTGGCTGAAGCTGCCCGCCAGCGGGTACAGCGAAACGAAGCCCGGCTGCCGTTGGCCCGATTGAAAAAGAATGCGCTGGAGACTCCCGTCCCTGCTGGTTTTCGGTTTGAGCAGGCCCTGAGCAGGCCTGGTACCAACTTCATCTGTGAGGTAAAAAAGGCTTCGCCCTCGCGGGGTTTAATAGTATCGGAGTTCCCTTACCTGCAAATCGCCCTTGACTATGAGCAGGCGGGGGCAGCCGCTATCTCGGTGCTGACTGAACCGGTATATTTCCGGGGCCGGGATGAGTACTTGGCCGAGATAAGCCAGGCGGTCCGTATCCCGGTTTTACGCAAGGATTTCATCATATCCGAATATCAGCTTTTTGAGGCTAAATTACTGGGCGCCTCAGCGGTGCTGCTCATCTCCGCCCTGCTGGATGCCGTAATCGTGCGGGACTATATAGACATATGTGATGGACTGGGGGTTTCCGCCCTGGTGGAAACTCACGACGAAGGGGAGATAGAGGACGCTTTAAGCGCCGGCGCCCGGGTAATCGGTGTCAACAACCGTAATCTCAAGGATTTTTCGGTGGACCTTGGCAACAGCCTGCGGCTGCGCCGGTTGGTGCCGAAAGAAATTATCTTTGTAGCCGAAAGCGGGATCAGCACCGCGGACCAAGTCCGGACGCTGCGCCGGCATGGGGTCGATGGAATTCTCATCGGGGAGGCGCTGATGCTGGCCCCGGATAAAAATGTAATGTTACAGGAACTGCGAGGTTGAAGCCATGACCAAGATTAAAATCTGCGGCTTAAGCAAAGAAGGAGATATCGAGACCGTCAACCGCTGCCGGCCCGATTATGTAGGGTTCGTCATGGCGGAAAGCCGCCGCCGCGTATCTGCGGAGATGGCGAAGCGGCTGAAAAGACTATTGGACCCGGGCATCACGGCGGTAGGCGTTTTTGTAAACGAGGATATTGGTCTGATCGCCGACCTGTACAGCGCCGGCATAATCGATACCGTACAATTGCATGGCGATGAAGACGACGATTATATGCAAAGTCTGAAGCAGGCGGTCCCATGTCCAATCATCAAGGCTATCCGGGTGCAAAACCGGAGACAGATTGCTGAGGCCCAGAAACTGCCGGCCGACCTGCTGCTGCTGGATACTTACGATCAGGGACAGTACGGGGGAAGCGGGCAGTCATTCGATTGGAACCTTATCCCTGCCCCGGGCAAACCGTTTTTCCTGGCCGGTGGCTTGAATATCAACAACATCAGGGCAGCTATCCAGACGGTCGCTCCCTACGCCGTGGACATCAGCAGCGGGGTGGAAACCAATGGGCATAAGGATGAAGGCAAGATTCGGGAAATAATCACCATGATAAGAACCATCGGGAAAACATATGATCAAGGGGGGTTCGATGCCATATGATTTTCGTGCTGAAACCAGCCGTCCCCCGGGAAAAGATAGATGCATTTACCTACCAGATAGAATCACTCGGATTCAAAACGTTCCTAAGCACCGGCACCGAGCACACGGTGGTCTGCCTGATAGGCAACACCGCTGTCATCGACATAGATTCGGTGGTCCAGAACAACGATATTATAGAGTATGGACGGAGGGTGACCGAACCCTACAAGGCGGTCAACCGCACTGTTCATCCTGAAGATACGGTCGTCAATGCCGGCGGGGTACCCATCGGTCCCGGGACTTTCCAGGTAATATCCGGCCCTTGTTCAGTGGAAAGCGAAGCCCAGATAATCGAGGTGGCCAACTCGGTCAAAGCCAGTGGGGCTACCCTGCTTCGAGGCGGAGCCTTCAAGCCGCGCACCTCCCCCTACTCCTTCATGGGATTGCAGGGAGAGGGCCTGCGCTTGCTCCTGCTGGCCAAAAAGGAAACCGGCCTGCCGGTGGTCACCGAGATTATGAATCAGACCCAGCTGCCTTTGTTTGAAGACATAGACGTGATCCAGGTGGGAGCGCGCAATATGCAGAACTTTGATCTGCTGCGGGAAGTGGGCCGCTTCAATAAACCAGTGTTGCTCAAAAGAGGGTTGGCCAACACTCTGGAAGAATTGCTCATGAGCGCTGAATACATCCTGTCTGAGGGCAACAGCCAGGTCATCCTTTGTGAGCGGGGCATCCGCACCTTCGAGACCGCTACCCGCAACACCCTTGATATATCAGCCATCCCCCTGCTGAAACAAAAATCACACCTGCCGGTCATGGTTGACCCCAGCCACGCTGCGGGTTTGCGGGGATTGGTGGCACCGCTGGCCCGGGCGGCGGTGGCGGTAGGAGCGGACGGCCTGATGGTCGAGACCCATAACGACCCGGCCCGGGCTTTATGTGACGGGGCCCAGTCGCTGGACCTTATACAGTTTGAAAATCTCATGGCAGATATAAAGAAGCGGGTCGCTTTCGAGGGTAAACGAATGGGCGCCGCCTAGAAAAGAAAGAGTTGGGGGTCCCCACCCAAATCCCCCGTTGGGAGCGAACAGGAACTAACCTGAGCCAGGATTCGATGGGGGCAGAATACCGCTTCGCCAATGAATTTTCTGGGGGGATAATTTTCTGTTGAAACGGGTCAACATATTTATGATAAAATAAACACTGCAAATCTTGATCCGGAGGAATTTATGAAACGTGTCGCCATAATATTGGCAGTGCTGCTGGGGATGGTATTGATCTTCCCGCCCCGGGTAGTCACTACCGCATTCAATGAATTCTATTCCAACCTTTATAAAGAAACCGACATCCCTTATGCCAATATTTCGGAGGCCCAGAAGCTGGATATTTACTGGCCTAACAAATTCGACGGTCCTTATCCGGTCATCATATCTATCCATGGGGGCGCCTATCTATCCGGTGATAAATTGGGCCCCGATGCCCTGGTGGCATGGGAAGGCCTGCAAAGAGGTTACGCAGTGGTATCGGTAAATTACCGGCTGAGTTCGGAGGCAGTATTCCCGGCCCAGATAAATGACGTGAAAGCGGCCATCCGGTTTGTCAGAGCCCATGCCCAGGAATATGACCTGCAGGCCGACAAGATAGCGGTATGGGGTGCATCTGCGGGTGGTACTCTTGCCGCCTTGGCCGGTGCTGCCGCCGATGTTGGGGAATTGTCCGATCCTAATCTGGGCAATGAGGACCAATCGGAACGGGTGCAGGCCGTAGTGGATTGGTGCGGGCCAATGAATCTGCTGGTCATGGATGGGCAGTTCCAGCAGAGCGGGATAAATGGGATACTCAACAATAATCCGACTTCCTGGGGTTCACAGTATTTTGGACGGTTGTTGACCGAGGTTCCCGAACAGGCGATGAAATCCGATCCAGAGACCTACATCACCCCGGACGACCCTCCCGTATTCATACAGCATGGGACTCTGGATAATTGGGTCCCGGTACAGCAATCCATCGACTACGCCGCCAAGCTAAAGCCGATACTGGGGAATGACAAGGTATATCTGGAGATCAAAGAAGGGGCCGGCCATGGCGGGGTGCCTTTCAACAACCGGCAAAATGTCGCCAAGGTCCTTGATTTCCTGGATCGAACCCTGAAGTGA
>JBEHWJ010000079.1:0-10119 GCA_040217755.1 Syntrophomonadaceae bacterium
CAGAAACGATTTACTGTGGATTTTCTTACCAAGAAGATGAAAATCAACGAGGGTGAAATACCTCAATATTATGTGGAGAACAGCCACCCCGCCATTATACCGCCGGAGACTTTCGAACTGGTGCAGGATGAGTTTCGGAGACGCAAAGCCGGAGGGAGATATATCAGCGGTATAAGCTGCTTTGCCAGCCGTATTGTATGTGGAGACTGCGGCAGTTTTTACGGCCGTAAAGTATGGCAGTCAAACAGCAAATATGCTCGCACCGTCTGGCAGTGCAACCGGAAATTCAAAGAACAAGAATTCTGCTCCACTCCCCACCTGAAAGAAGAAAATATAAAGAAAGCATTTATGGAGGCATTCAACAGCCTTATAGATAACAAAGATGAGATACTGGCGAACTACGATGAAATTATAGCCCAGATAACTGACTGCCGGCGGCAGGAAAGAGAAATTGCCAAGATCGACGAAGATTGTGCATCCATTGAAGTGTTGATACAAAAGCTCATTGCCGAGAATGCGCGCTCAGTCTTAGAGCAAAGCGAATACAACCGCAAATACAGCGGATATGTGACAAGGTACAATGAACTGCAAACCAGGCGGCAGAAATTAAACACTGATATAACCATGCGCCAGGCCCGACGCAGCCAAATGAAAGCCTTTATTAAACAATTGACCAAGCAGGACCAGATGCTAACTGAGTTTGACGAGGGGCTGTGGTCGGCCACACTTACTGCCATGGTAGTAAAATCAGAGCAGGAGGTAGTATTTCAGTTTAAAGACGGAACCGAATTACCCTGGAGACTGGAATCAAAATGAGAAACATCACCGAAGTCACCTGCCAATCAATCTATCGATTCGGATATAGTTTAATATTACGTGCAACTAAGATGTTGGCGATAAGTGATTCCAATTGGATAATCGAGGACCACCCCTGACTCAGTTCATCCAGGCGACGATTAGCAGCTGGATGGTAAGGTTCACCGTTTTGCTCCGCAAGCTTCCCCGCGGTAATGGCTTCGCGCAAATAGTCATTATTTTGGAGTCTTTTTTCATGGGGAATCGGATTCAAAATCAGATTATGCCCCCGAACTATCAAGCCCAACTCATCATGGCTTAGCCCCTGAATAAGTTGCGTTTTTGCGCCTACAAACACGTAACCATCACAATATTCAGTGCCGACACCGAATGTTTTCACACCGTTTTTGTGCAACCAGTCTATAGTTCCGGTGATATCCAGCATATCTTTGGGTGAGGTAGCTACCAGGGTTATTCCGGTCTCTGCCAAAGCAGGAAGGTCAAAGCAAAGTCGCTCCTCAATAATATCTCCAATTCCACCCAACCCTGCGCTTACAACTATTGGGTGTCCCAAATCGCGTGCAGCAGCTATGGTTGCTGAGGCAGTGAGAAACCCATCAACCCCGTCTTTAATTCCTTCGTAAAGGGTCAGGCCATCGAGTCTTTGCCAGGATTCGGTTTGATTCCTGTAAATAAGAAATTCATCAATTGAGCCTAAAACTATGCGTCCTTTTTGTAGCCAGGCTAAGGGGGCGCAGTTTGGCCATAGCTTTTTTATCTGGTTGCTGTTGACCGAAACCAGACCTTGGCCCAACAAGGCTGTTTCAACGATAAAATTTGTAGCGTTCTGTGTGGCCATAATATCCTCTCCTGCATGACAATAATGCCAAAAAACTCCACCGAACCCGGTATCTAACGATAGGCATTGACGACAAAAATGATTTTAGGCTATAATTGCGGTATTCTAAACTAACATATGATGTATTCCTAAATGTTATTATACATTAACCCGATTATGCTGAAAAGAGATAATTATGACCACTAAATCCAATGGTTCCGTCATAAGGATTTCGCACCTGAGCAAATCCTATGGAAACATAAGTGCCCTGCGCGATGTCAGCCTGGATATTTACCCAGGTGAAATATTAGCCATTGTGGGTGATAACGGTGCCGGAAAAAGCACCCTAATCAAAATCATGTCCGGAGTGGTTAAACCAGATTCAGGATACATAAAAGTGGGACAGCATTCCTATCAGTCCTTATCGCCCACTAAGGCCATCCGGCTGGGCATATCCACAGTATACCAGGATCTGGCCTTGGTTGACTGCCGGGATGTAGTGAGCAACATATTTCTGGGCCGTGAAATAGTAAAGGCCGGCATCCTGATCGACCGGCGTCAAATGGAAAAGGAGGTTCGTCGGGTCCTGGATAGCCTGCAAGTCAGCATTCCTTCCTTGAAAACCCCAGTGGGCCTTTTATCCGGCGGGCAAAGGCAAGGAGTAGCAGTGGCCAGAGCCATCATTCAGGGAGGAAACGTCATTATTTTTGACGAGCCAACCGCGGCTTTGGGTGTTCAGGAGTCGGCCAAAGTGATCAGACTGATGCAGGAGTTAGCCCGGGCAGGAATGGCGGTAGTAGTCATAAGCCATAATCTCCATCATGTGTTTGAGATAGCCAAGCGCATCTGTGTGTTGCGCCATGGCCAGATAGCAGCAGAATGCAGCACCAAGGACAGTCAACCCAGCCAGATTGTTGAGCTGATTATGGGGGCTCCCCAGATCACCAGGGATGTCAATTTCAATGGAGTGCAAAGCGATGCCGCAAATTAGAAGGTTGTTATTGTCATGGAACGAGCAGTTTTCCCAAATTTTACTCGGAATGACCATAATTGTTTTAGCTGTTCTGTTAGATCAAGCATCGCCGTTTTTTTTGACCTGGGATAATTGGCGTAATATTTTAGACCAGAGTGCGTTACTCGTCATAATTTCGGTTGGAATGACGTTTGTCATCTGCACCGGCGGTATTGATTTATCGGTCGGAGCCATTACGGCCCTTAGTGGAGTCTGCATGGCCCTGGCTCTGCATGCGGGGTTAACGGTCGAAGTATCCATACTATTAGGTCTCGCCGCTGGGGCTGCGGTAGGTCTGTTCAATGGCTTGCTTATTTCCCGGCTGAATATTAGCCCCTTTATCGTAACCCTGGCCGCCATGTCGGTAACCAGGGGCATTGCCTTAATCCTCACCAAAGGCATCCCGATTTACGGATTTTCCAAGAGTTTTACTTGGTGGGGCAGTGGTCATATCGGCCCGGTCAATCCACCTATCCTGTTGGCTTTAATGCTCGCTTTAATGGGCGCCTTAGTTCTCAATAGGACCAAACTGGGTTATTATACCTTGGCTCTGGGCGGAAATGAGGAAGCCCTGCGGCGTTCTGGCATAGCTAACAAAGCCTACAAAACAGTTGTATACACTATTTCGGGGTTAACTGCAGCAATTGGTGGATTGGTGGTGACTGCACGCTTAAACACAGCTGAGCCACTGGCTGGCTGGATGTTAGAACTGGATGCCATTGCAGCAGTTGTTTTAGGTGGTACGGACATGAAGGGAGGGAGAGGAAGCATTACCGGAACTGTGATGGCGTGTTTGCTATTAGGAATGTTACGTAATGGGTTGACAATTTTAAACATACCATCTTATTATCAGCAGCTTACCATTGGTCTAATAATCTTGGTGGCTATTGTCATTTCTGAGTTGCGGCTCAGAAATGCCCCGGGACACGGAAATATGATGAAGGAGGATTAGGATGAAACGTAGTAAAAAAATAATTGCATTATTCTTATTAGGTGCCTTTGTGTTATCCATAGTGGGATGTGGGAGCAAGACGACCAACGAGGCGCAAACTCCCGCTCCCACCTCTAACGCTCCTGTCTCTGATGCCAAGGTGGCGGAAAATGAAAAAATATTGATGGATCAGTTGCAGCCACTGCCTAAACTTCAGCAGGGCGAAAAAATCGGCATATTGGTTATCACGCTGGCCAATCCTTATTGGGTTTCACTCAAAGATTCTTATGAGCGGGCAGCCAAGGAATTGGGTGTTACGGTTGAAGTTATGGCGGCACCTACCGAAAATGACACTAAATCTCAATTGGAAACCTTGCAAGCTATGGTTGCCAAGGACTACAAGGGTCTGATTGTCTCTCCCATCGAGCCCTTCAATCTGGTACCTGGTGTAGTAGCCGCCAATAATAAGGGGATTAAAGTGGTTAACTTGGGGCCTGGCATTAATGTGGATTCGCTTACCCAAGCAGGCGGACATTTGGATGGCCGCATCACAGTGAATTTTGAAGAGCAAGGCGAAAAGGCCGCCCAGTACATTGTTGACAAAATTGGCAAAGAGGGTGGGAAAGTAGCTATTATCCAAGGAATACCGGGAGCAGGACAGAGTGAAGGTAGAACCACCGGGGCTAAAAAGGTATTCGAAAGCACTCCGGGGATTAATCTAGTTTCCATCCAGCCGGCTAATTGGGATAGGAATACCGCCTATAATATAACTACCAACCTATTGCAGTCAAATCCGGATATAAAAGGGATTTTTTGCTGTAATGACGTAATGGCCTTAGCGGCAACTGACGCGCTAGTAGCAGCAGGTAAGCGGGAAGGCCGGTTTGTTTTTGGGGTAGATTTTACTAATGAGGCTAAAGAAGCAATCAAGATCGGTAAATTGGACGGAAGCATCGCCTATTCTATGGACGCCTATGCCAAAGCGGGCATTATTTTGGCGCTGAAAACAATTCAGGGCATGGAAGTTCCCAAACAGGTCAACAGTCCCTTGGCGGTAGTCACCAAGGAGAACATAAAGGAATACGAAACCTGGCATTAATTAAGGTAACCTAAAGAGTCGGCTGTTGTGCAAATGGCCGACTCTTTTAGACTTAGAGCGTCTTTGCCGAAAATACTGGCATTGAGGAAAGTGTAATGCATTTAGAAAAAAGATTAACAGATATGGCTCTTGCCCACGGTTGGGATTATTGTGGATTTGCAGATTTAAAGCCCTTTCATAATTATATGAGTAGTTTTTGTGGCCCCTTTATCAAACAATTTCCCAGGGCAGTCTCATTGGTCATTAGGCTTTCAAATGCAGTTGTCGATAACATCGAGGAGCAAGAGCGTGACAAAATATTGTCTTTTCATAATTACAACTATTATGCAATCGACTACCTACAGGATACCGGGGCTGCGAAAATGGCTAATTATATAGAGCGCAGTGGCTGGAGGGCTTATCCGGTCCCGGCTTCCTACGGTGTATATCAGGAACGTCTGGCTGCACTTGTATCTCATAAATTAGTAGCGAGAGCAGCTGGATTGGGGTGGATAGGCAAGAATGGTCTATTCCTTACTCCGCATGAAGGACCAAGAGTCAGACTAGCATCCATTCTTACCGATGCTCCTTTGAAAACCGGGCAACCTATGGAATCGGCTTGCCACAATTGTCAAATATGCCAGTTGGCTTGCCCTGCCGGGGCGATAAAGGGACGCGCATTTAATGAAAGCGAAGCTGATTGTGAGCGGCTAGACCCGACCAAGTGCTTCGCTTTTATGGAGAATCGCAAAAAAGAGTGGGGCCTTGAAATCGAGCGAAGTGTCTGCGGGATGTGTGTTGCGGTGTGTCCATTTGGCAGACGAACGGACTATGGGAAGCCGTGCTTTGAGGATGGATAAAAAATAGAGATGACATAGCAGTACCGCAGACCGCGTCTGCAGAAGGGGGAAGTCAGTTTTATGCTAGACGAGTTCATGGAAGGGTTTGCCAGCGCCAGGGAAGTGAACCTGATGCGGATAAAAGAGGCTAAGGACAATGGTCTCAAGGTGGTCGGTATTTATTGCACATACTGCCCGCAGGAACTGATTCTGGCAGCTGGAGCGATTCCCGTGGGGCTTTGCGGAATGAGTGAGAACCCGATTGCGATTGCGGAGGAAACCTTGCCAAGAAATTTATGCCCATTGGTTAAGTCCTCTTATGGATTTGCAGTCTCGGATACCTGCCCGTTCTTCCATTTTTCCGACTTAATCATCGGCGAGACTACCTGCGACGGTAAAAAGAAAATGTTTGAAATCATGCGGGATCTGAAACCGGTGCATGTTATGCAGCTCCCCCACCTTAGCAACACAAAGGCATCATTTGATCTGTGGGTGGAAGAAATTCGGTGTTTGAGAAGTCGCTTGGAACAAGAACTACAGGTTACCATCAGCGACCAAGATATATGGGCGGCGGCAGAGATGATCAACAAGGAAAAAAAGGCAATCAAAGCAATGTTCGACTTGAACCGGGTTGACCCGCCACCCCTAAGCGGGATGGATATGCTCACTGCTGCCTGGTCACGCAGTTTCAGCAGCAATAAAGTTGAGATGGTTGACAACCTGAACGGTCTGGTCCGAGAGGCTGCCAATCAACCTAAGAACGGGAGAACTAAAGCGTCACGGGTGCTGCTGACCGGCTGTCCGGTAGGTTTGGGTACGGAAAAGGTTATCCGGTTGACCGAGGAACTGGGAGCAAATATCGTGGCCATGGAAAACTGCTCCGGCTATAAGACACTGGAACTGCAGACTGACATCCAGGGTACGGATCCTATTGTTGAACTGGCTAAAACTTACATGGCCATCCCGTGCTCCTGTATGAGTCCCAATCCCTACCGGATGGAACTGTTAAACAGCATGCTCGATGATTTCAGGGCGGATGCGGTCATCGATCTTACCTGGCAGGCCTGCCACACCTATAATATTGAAGCCTTTGAAGTAGGAAAACTAGTGAAGTCAAAGGGGCTTCCCTACCTGCATCTTGAAAGCGACTACTCCAATTCGGATTTAGAGAGTCTTAAAGTCCGCATCGAAGCTATGCTGGAGATGGTGGAAAAATGATTGTAATAGGCATAGATATAGGTTCGGTAGCCGCCAAGGGTTACATCATCAGCAGCGGCAAACATCATCGGACCATCATTCCCACTGGATGGAGCCCTCGTGAGGCAGGACAGGCCATAATCGACCAACTCCTTGACGTGTCGCGAATTGAGCGAGACCAGGTAGAAAGGATATATGTCACAGGTTATGGTCGGGTAGCTTTTGAACAGGCCGATAAAACCATCACCGAGATCAAGTGCCACGCACGGGGGATAGCCGAACTCTATCCTGAGGTCCGCACCATCATAGATATCGGCGGCCAGGACAGTAAGGTTATACGCATCGGCGAAAGAGGTCAGGTCCTGGATTTCGCCATGAATGATAAATGCGCTGCCGGAACCGGCCGCTTCCTTCAGGTTATGGCGACCGCCCTGGGATTAGATGTCAGTGAACTGGGAGATGCAGAGCAGCCGGGCCAGATGCAGACGATCAGCAGCATGTGTACGGTTTTTGCGGAATCGGAAATAATCGGTTCCCTGGCGCGGGGCAATCCTATAGGTGGAATTATCGCCGGGCTGCACCAATCGGTAGGCAAACGAGTAGCAGCTATGGCTCGGCGCATGGGTATTAGGGAACAGGTGGCTTTCACCGGTGGGGTGGCCATCAATCAGGGGGTCAAGCGGGCTCTCGAAGCAGAACTCGGGACCAGGATTATTGTGCCCGAAGCTTGCCAATACACCGGTGCTCTTGGGGCTGCTTTATTAGCCCTGGAAAACAGCTAGAAAGGGGCTGGGCAAAAGACTGCTGAGACAGGTAAGTTGTTTTGTGCAAGTAATATGAAGATTGAAGAGGAGGAATTATTAATGGCTGATTATAAGCAAATGTGGACTGATCTAGGGATGGATCTGGAAAAACATGACGTTCTTTGCGAGGTTTTACCTGAAGCCTTTGGAGGAATTTACCTTACTCAGCAAGATCGCCCAAAGGGTATGGATTTCTACGATTTTGTGGTATCGGAAATTCACGGAGTCAGGCCGGCAGAGATGCTTCAGCATCAAAAAGAGGGCGGTAAGGTGTTCGGAACTTTCTGCGTGTATGTCCCGGATGAGGTGGTCTTTGCGGCGGGCGGAATAGCAGCGGGGCTTTGCGGGGGATCACAGTTTTGGGTATCCGGCGGAGAAAAAGTATTGCCAGCCAATACCTGTTCGCTTATCAAAGCTTCCGTAGGAGCAAGACTGGATAAAACCTGTCCCTTCTTTTTGATTCCTGATATGTACGTGGGTGAAAATACCTGTGATGGAAAAAAGAAAGCATGGGAGATACTGGCAGGTGAGGTGCCTATACACATCATTGATATTCCGCAGATGAAAAGAGAGCGGGATATTGCCGCGTATGAAGCTGAAATTAGAGATTTTATTGCAACGGTAGAAAAGGTTACCGGCAACAAGATTACCGCCGAATCGCTGGGAGCAGCCATTAAACTAATAAACAATAAGCGCAGGGCTTTGCAGCGGGTTTACAATGCCAGAAAAGCTTCACCGGTGCCTATCAGCGGTTTAGACGCCCTATTGGTTACCCAGATCAACTTCTACGATGATCCCGCGCGGGCAGCCCAGATGGCGAATAATCTGGCTGAAGAATTGGAGCAGCGGATCGAGAATGGATTGGGAGTTTTCCCTGATAAAGCCGTGCGTATAATGGTAAGTGGTACTCCTATGGCTATACCCAATTGGAAGCTGCATCATATTATCGAGAGTCTTGGTGCAGCTGTCGTAGTGGAAGAATCCTGTACCGGCACCCGCTATTTCGAAAACCTGGTCGATGAGTCAGCAAGTACGTTAGAGGAACAGATCAGGGCGCTGGCCGAGAGATATATGAAGACCAATTGCGCTTGTTTTACCCCGAATTCCGCCAGGGTTGAAGATATCATCCGCCTGGCCGATGAATACAAGGTGGACGGAATCATTGATACCAATCTGCAGTTCTGCAACCTATACTCTACGGAGAGTCACTTGGTCAAACAATCTATGAATGAACGTAATCTGCCATTTATGCACATTGAAACTGATTACAGCGAGCAGGATTTTGAACAACTCCGCACCAGAGTAGAAGCTTTTCTGGAGATACTGAGAAAGTAGGTTTTTCAACTGGATAGTAGTGGTTATGTCTGGTATGTACTATTCCCCAATCATCATGAAGGTTTGCATCTGAAGAGAGAACTGGACAAGTTAGAAATCAAAACTATGATTTCTCCGACACCGCGAGAGGCCAGTGCGAGCTGCGGCATTTCCTTGATCGTGGATGAAGTCGATCTGCCGCTGATTAATCAGGTGATTTCCGAAAATAATATCCAGATTCTCAAGATTGTGTCTCTGCCGAGGAAAAAATGGCAATTTCGCGGCCTTTGATTATGAAGGTGACAAGCCCAAGAATCCGATAACGCCAATGTGGCTATCAACCGCATGACGTGAATAAGAGGGAATCATCTGAGCTATAATATTTGGTTGCGAAGTCTGCCATGCGGCTTCATCTAAGAACTTCAACGGCACGAAATTAAAGTGCAGAATAGATGGAATCTGATAACAATATTTAATTGTTGATAAAGAAGGGGGTCTACGAGGATGAAAGCAGGAGTTCGAAACAAATTGACAGGAACCATCCTGGAAATTAAAGAAGGTGACATTATGTCAGAGGTAGTCATTCAAACAGGAGAGAGCCAGATTACGTCAGTGATGACGACGGACTCGCTTAAAGAAGCTGGTTTCAAAGTGGGAAACAAAGCCACCGCCCTGATCAAAGCCATTAACGTTGTGCTGATCAAATAAACGGAGGAGCAATAGTGACTGCAATAACCGCCAAAATGAGTTTATTAGAGATTGTAGAGACTAGCCCGCGTTTGGAAGAAATCATCCGTCAGTACGATGGAGAAGCGGGCTGTTGCCTGCTATGCAGCAACCTGTTTGATTCATTGGAAGACGTCGCCAGGACTTATTCGCTGAACTTAAATCAAATACTAGCGAAATTAAAGACATTGGATCTAACAACGGAAGGGTGATAAGTTTGGGTAGAACAGTCGACGCCCGGGGGCTTTCTTGCCCGCAGCCCGTTATTCTGACTAAACGGGTGATGGATGAAAACGCCGGTGATGAAATCATAACCATGGTAGATAATCCTACCTCGCTGGAAAATGTATGCAAACTGGCAAAAAGCCAAGGTTACAACTTTACGGTTGAGGAATTGGGTTCAGAACACCATATCCACATGTTAAAAGAATCAGTCATGGTAAATGCAGCCCAAGTTTCCACCCGAAATACAGTGGTCTTGATCAAATCACAATATTTAGGCGAGGGCAGTGATGAATTGGGGGCTGCCTTAATGAAGAGTTTTCTTTATACATTGACCGAATCAGCTTCGCAGATTAGTCACCTC
>JBEHWJ010000080.1:0-10110 GCA_040217755.1 Syntrophomonadaceae bacterium
AAGCGGCTGCCACCAGGACCAACAAGAAGAGAGTTATTAGGGGTTTGGCGGTTTTCATTTCGGTCTCAATCATCTCTACGCACCTTTTACCAATTAAATGCCCATACCTAAACCGGGGACAGCGTGGCCTATTGCCCAGGCATCGCCCCGACGGCAAGCCCGGCTTTACGGTTGGATAGTGGGGTAGTTTAACGCTGTCTGGTCATCTTCATCCGAATCAACAGCCCCCCGGGGATTATTGGGGGTAGGTTTACGCGGCTGGGCCGGACGGCTCTGCTCGTCATCCCCTTCCACCGGTTGCTCCGGCATCGTCGGCACCAGGTCCGGGCCCTTCAAGATCAGCCGATTTAATGGTTTGTAGGTGTCGGTGTCCAACTGCTCGCTTTTGATGATTTTACCGTCCTGGCCGTAGAAAGTGCGGAAAGACCTTACTACGTAGCCCAGCTGTCCTTTGTTGTTGACTACCTGCTGCCCCGGAGCCAGGGTATTGTCGACTTCAGTTACCGTGGTAAAATCAAGAGTCTTATCCACTATACTGGAGATTTCGATCCTTTTCTTATACTGAGTATCCCCGTAGATGTTTATCAGCAGTTGGCCACCCGAGGTAACAGACCGGATATAGATAGGCCGGTCCGTGTTGTTCCGGAATTTGAGGTCCTGCAGTCCCCAGTTGACGGTAGCGTCACGTCCTACCTGGACGTAGGCCACCGCCAGATTGTGATTATGGCGCTCTACTATTTCCAACCCGGCCAGCAGGCAGGCATTGTATAAGGTCGATGATACCTGGCATATCCCCCCGCCCAATCCGGGCTCGAATTTATTGCCCACGATCACCATGGCATCCAGGTAGCCTTTCTCCATGGTACGTTGGCCGACGGTCTCGTTGAACGAAAAGACTGCGTTGGGCTGCAATACCTTCTTGTTTATACTGGCAGCGGCTTTCCTCAGGTTGTGGGAGCGGTTTATCTCCCCGGTATTGAAATAGGTGAAAAAACTGGACAACTCACCCATATTCTTCAGCATATCGGGGGTAACCTCGGGTTGGATCGGTTCCATAATTATGGGCAGACGAAGCGGTTCAGCCTTGCTAACCGTTTTCGGCAGACCGGCAAAGGTCTGCTCGACATCCACCCTGTAACCGGGGCTGCCGGGTAAAACCACCAACCCATTCTGGCTATCGACCTCCAGGTCAGCGTTCACGGCTGCTTTGCCCCATCTTTCGTTCCATTCCGATACCTGCTTGGCCTTCTTATCGGTATCCATGGTAATATCGATCGGGTAATCCACAATATTGCCGCCGACCAGGTTGGCTGCCTTGGCCTGCCAACTGCGGGAGTTTTCCTGCTCCCATACCTGGTTTACTGCCTCCGCCCCGGTAATCTGCTGGCTCAATTCGCCCAGTGTCGCCTCGTGGGTGTAATCGTCTTTGTAGAATACCACTGGTGTGCCGAAGAAATCCTCCAGCCTCTGCCCAACCGCGGCCATGGCCTGTTCCTGGTTGAGACCCTCTACCGATACGCCGCCAATCTCCACCCCGGATGCGAATGTGGTGCTGTTGGTAAACCGGTAATATATGCCGAAACAAGTTACCATGATTATCACCGCCACGGCCAGTAAGCCCTGGATCAACCTCGATGGCGGCTGGTGTTCCCTTGGGGCTTGTACCTTTTCCTGTTCCAATTCTTGATCCCCCACTACCATAACAAAATCCGTTCCCCTAATTATATTACAGCTGACTTTTTATATGAAGCTTATCGGGATTATGATAAAAACTGACATTGGCCCCCCAAAATGCCCATATTTGAAAAGCCCATTCGATCGACGCACGCGATGCGTCTCAATCATGGGCTGTCCCTTCTTTCAAGTATTGGTTTATAGCCGGTCGGGGATATTCAACAGATGACTTCCACGCCTAAATATCTTCTTCGCTGTCGGCCAGCTCCTGCCAGGCATCGGCTACCTTTTCCCACTCTTCGTCATCCTCGATGTCACCCAGATACTCATTGCCTTCCTCGTCATAGACTACCTTGAGTATTACTACCTCTACCTCTTCATCCTCATCTTCACTGGGTTCTTCTTCACTGTAAGGAATCAATACCCGATAGTTCTGGTCATCCACTTCCAATTCGGCCAGCAGCTCAAACTCATGCTCCTCGCCATCCTCATCGACCAGTACCAATATCGGAAACTCTTCATCGTCAAATATTTCTTCGTTATCCATTAATTAACCTCCTAATCAAACTAACGTCATTCTAATATTATGGGCGGTCCTTTGTCAAACTACTTGTGTGCCTGCCGGTCCAGGTAACCTTGCAGGATATTCACGGCTGCCAGTTTATCGATCACCTGCTTGCGCTTGCGCCTGGACAGATTGGCTTCCAGTAATACCCTTTCGGCCGCTACGGTTGTCAATCGCTCATCCCAGTACTCTACCGGCAAACCGAGATGTTCCTGCAGCAAGCTTCCAAATTCCAACATTTCTTGACCCTTGGGACCTATGGTGCCGTTCATATTGCGGGGAAAACCGATGACTATAGTGGCCACCTCATTGGCCGCACACAGGTCGGCCAGGTATTTCAAGTCCTGCTGCAGGTTTCTCCTGACCAAAACCGAATGCCCCTGGGCCGTCCAACCCAGTTGGTCGCTCAAAGCGATACCGATTCTTTTTTCGCCCACATCTAAACCCATTATTCTCATAAAGACCTGTCCCTATACAAAATCTACCACCGACGTAATAAAGGCAGGGAGCCCGCGGAACCCCGCGATACCATGACAAAACCCCCGTGCCTCTGCACGGGGGCCTTAAGACCACTTACTCCAGGTATTTCTTGAGGAGAACTTCCATTATCTCATCACGGTCTATCTTGCCAATCAGGTTGCGGGCCTGTTTGTGGCTGGTTATGTAAGCCGGCTCGCCTGATATCATATAACCTACCAACTGGTTCAAAGGATTATATCCCTTCTCTTCCAAAGCCTCGTAAACGGCTTTCAGAATACTGTAGACCTGATCGGGCTCTTCCTTCTCCCACCTGAAACTGACCGTATGATCACCATGATCCTGAGGCATACAAACCACCCCCCTTTCAACCTTAATATATTCTAGCTTGATACCCTCATTTCCTGCTGCCTATACCAGGGATTTCTCTACCATTTCACGGGCTGCAGCCAGGGCATTAGACAATTGATCCACATCCTTGCCGCCGGCCTGGGCCATATCCGCCCTGCCGCCGCCGCCTCCTCCCGCTATCCGGGCGGCTGCCCCGACTATCTTGCCGGCGTTTATGCCCCGCTCGATAAGATCCTTGCTGACGAAGCAGACCAGGGCTACCCTGTCATCTATGACCGCACCCAGCAACACCACCGCGCTGCCCAGCTTATCCTTGAGCCGCTCGGCATTTTGCCTGAGGTTATTGGCGTCCGGGCTTTGCACCTCAGCAATCAACACCCTGGCGCCATCCATTTCCGTTGCCTGCCCGATTATATCTTCGCTGGCCGCCTTGGAGAGGCGCCCCTTCAACTGCATTATCTCTTTATCCTTTTCCTTGAGGGCCCGGTTTAGGGCATCGATGCGCCTGACAATATCGGATGGGTTGGTTTTGAGAATGCTGGCTGCCGCCTTGACCTCCCGTTCGATATCGTTCAAATATTCCCGTGCCCCACGACCTGTCAAGGCTTCGATACGGCGCAGCCCTGAGCCGATGCTGCCTTCACTGACTATCTTGAATAATCCTATCTCCCCGGTATTTCTCACGTGCGCCCCTCCGCACAGCTCCATGCTGAAGTTGTCGACTTCGACCACCCGGACTTCGTCGCCGTATTTCTCTCCAAACAAGGCGGTAGCACCTATTTCACGCGCCTTATTGATATCGGTCACGGTGGTCCGCACCGGGCGGCTGCTGAGTATGGCCTGGTTGACGGTCGCTTCTATTTCATCCAACTGTTCGGGAGTCAGGGCCGATAGCTGGGAAAAATCGAAACGCAGGCGGGCCGGTTCCACCAGCGAACCCTTTTGCTGGGCATTTTCCCCCAGGACCATCCGCAGGGCCTTATGGAGAAGATGGGTAGCGGTGTGATTGCGTGATGTATCAAGCCGCAATGGGGTGTCCAACTGCAAGCGGACCAAATCGCCAGTGCGCAGGCTGCCCGATAGTATGCCGCGATGGGTTATCCAGCCGGAGACCTTCTGTACGTCAACTACCCGGACCGAGCCGGTGTCGCCGTGGATGAAGCCGGTGTCGGCCACCTGGCCCCCGCTTTCGGCGTAGAAGGGAGTGCTGGAAGTTATAACGGTCACTTCGGTGTCAGCCGCAAAATCTTCCCGGACCCCCTCCCGGATTATAGCCAATACGACCGATTCATCCTCAAAACGTTCGTACCCGGTAAAGCCCGTCTCCGGCAAGCCCTCCAAGATATGGGCCAGTATCTGCTCGTTGGCAAAGGCCCCCTCGCTTTTCTGGGCCTGGCGGGCCCGGTTGCGCTGTTCTTCCATCATGCGGTTGAAGCCGGCGGTATCGACGGTGAACTTGTTCTCTTCAGCCATGTCCTCGGTCAGGTCCAGCGGGAACCCATAGGTATCGTACAGGGTAAAGGCCTCCTCGCCCGTTATTACCTGACGGCCTTCAAGGCTGGCGGCCTGGATAATCTCTTCCACCTTCTTGACGCCTTCCTTGAGGGTAACGGAAAAGCGCTCTTCCTCTAGCTTAATGACCTCCTGGACAAAACTCTCCCTTTCCAGCAGATCGGGATAAGCATCTTTCATGAGGTTGCAAACCACCTCTACATTCTTATACAGGAAAGGCTCCTCCAGCCCCAGGAAATGCCCGAACCTGACCGCCCGGCGCAGGATGCGGCGCAGTACATAACCCCGCCCGTCATTACTGGGGAGAACCCCATCGGAGATCAGGAAGGTGCAGGCCCGGCTATGGTCGGCGATCACCCGGAAAGGGAATCCCCCTTCGCCGGGGTCATATTTACGGTTGGTGATGACCTCGATGTTCCTTATGATGGGTGTGAACAGATCGGTCTCAAAATTGCTGTCCACCCTCTGCAGGATGGAGGTCAGCCGCTCCAGCCCCATCCCGGTATCGATACTGGGCCGGGGCAGCGGGACCATCTCCCCGTCCTCACTGCGATTGAACTGCATGAATACCAGGTTCCATATCTCCAGCCATCGATCGCAGTCACATATGCCGATGCCGCACTGGGGATGACCACAAGAATACTCTTCACCACGGTCATACAGGATTTCACTGCAGGGACCGCATGGTCCGGTATCGCCCATGCTCCAGAAGTTGTCCTTTTCTCCCAGCCGCACGATCATATGAGGGGGCAGCCCAATCATATCACGCCACAGGTTGTAAGCGTCGTCATCATCCTGGTATATGGTCGCCCACAAGCGGTCAGCGGGCAGGCGCACCACTTCGGTCAGAAACTCCCAGGCATACTTGATGGCATCCTCTTTGAAGTAATCACCGAATGAAAAGTTGCCCAACATTTCGAAAAACGTATGGTGCCGCGGGGTCCGCCCGACGGTATCCAGATCGTTGTGTTTACCGCCGGCCCGCACACATTTCTGGGACGTGGTGGCCCGGGTGTAAGGTCGTTTATCGACTCCCAGGAACACGTCTTTGAATTGATTCATACCGGCATTGGAAAAAAGCAGGGTGGGGTCGTTGAACGGAACTAATGAAGAACTGTCCACTATGGTGTGCTGGCGTTCCTCAAAATATTCTAGGAATGTTTTACGAATCTCGCTGCTGGTCCACACAAAACAGTCCTCCTCTATTCCAAATAATACTTTATTAGACTATTTTCTTTTATTAATGAGTCCCTGTCAATAAAGGGATGGCCTAAGACTGGACCAGCTTCAGATACAGATAGGTGCCGACGATCTTCAGGGAGGCAGCCAGGGGCACCGCTGCCAGCATCCCCCACAATCCCATCAGTTTGCCTCCAGCCAGCAAAGCGAAAACCAACAACAGGGGGTGGATCCCCACTCTCTCGCCGATTATCCGGGGAGTGATGATATTGCTCTCCACTTGCTGTATTACTACCAGAGCCACCAACATGTACAGGGCATCGGTCAGGGAATGAGTAAGAGCCAGCCCCAGCGCCGGGATTCCTCCCAGGAAAGGCCCGAAAAAGGGTATCAGTTCACCCAGGCCGCCGATCACGCCGATCAGGAAAGGATAGGGTACCCCGATCGAATATGCGGCGGCGCCGATCATCAATCCCACCAGGCCGCTGATCATAAGATACCCCTTGCAGAACTCGATTATCACCATATCGATCTTAACTATCAGACCCCCCAGCTCGCGGCGGGTTACAGGGGGAAAGAATCCCGCCACACCCTGTTTGATATGGTCCCAGTCTTTTATCATGTAAAATGCCATTATGGGCGCGAATACGATCAATACCGCCTTGCCCAGGAGGTTATACAACGAAGCGGCCATCCTCTCCAGGGCTAAATAGATACCGTTTTCCAGGCGCCCGGTAAACTGGGCGGTGACCTCACCCAAGCGGCCCGGCAGCTGCACCCCGTTGAAATGATCGGCCAGGTTTTCCAGGTGGAGCTGGTATTCCGGCAACAAGGCGGCCAGGCCGCTCAATTCTGCCATCAGATTCGGGATGGTAAACCACAGCATCGACCCGATGGTGAAAATCAGGATTATGTATATCAGCAGAATTGCCCATACCCGCTTGAATCCCTTTCTCTCCAGCCACAAAACCGGGCGATAGAGAAAATAAGCCAAAAGTCCGGCCGCCAGAAAACTGTAAACTATATCCCGGACCAGGAACAAAAAATAAAGGGTGGCGCCCACCACCCCCATCAGAAGCATATAACGGAATCCTCGGTTCTGAAACAAAGCCACCTTATCTCCCCTACTTTCGGATTTCAGGCCCAGATCCCCGCAACTTCAGGTGCTAGACCATCCCCGGAAACTCGTCGATTGCTGTCAAAACCCCGTCTTCACCGACTTCAAAGAGGTTCAAGCGGCCCCGGGCGTAATTGAATTCCAGGAAACAGTTCCAGCAATAGTACTGGTCGCTGCCTACCTTGCCGACCTGCAATCCTCTGCAAACAGGACATTTCAAGGTCATTTAAGTTCGCTTCCTTCCTGAGAGATTATGGCGTTCTCCTGGCTCACCCAGCGTATCGCCTGCAAGGGGAGTTCATGCCGCCCGTCCAGCATATCCTTGAAAACCCCGGCCGATACTTCTACCCCCTTAATCCTCTTCTCCTCCAGATCGATCACAAAATCACTGAGTATGCCCAATTCCTCACCGGCCGCATTGAACAAGGTGTCACCGCACTTCCGGTCATATATGGATAATTCTTCCCCATGGGCGTATGATTTAATACTGGCCCTATCAAAAATCATGGCCGCGGCCGGCCCCAGTCTCACATCGACGGCCTTGATGATACCGGCCGCACCATCTTGGGTTTCTATGACCAGGTAGGCCAACCGGAAGTCATCGCCGATGACGCCTTTTTTTATGGTTCCTACTATTTCCGCCGTATCCTCGAGCAGGACCGGCATGTCTTCCAGTGAGCGCAGTTTCATGTTATCTCCTCTGGTATTCGTTTAATCCATGGGCAGCCTTTCCGCGATATTATCTCCATTTTCCTGACAATAATGTGAAACGGATATAAGAAGCTTTTGGGCAGGCAGCCGTTGGCCGGCTGATGTTACGCAATGCAAGGCGGGGATTACCCACGCCGCCTGGCTATCTGGTTCATGAGTGGCGGCGGCCGATCGGTTGATTTATAATTGATGCCAATAACGGTTGCATATCTGCATAGGAGGTTGGTCCGGCAATGGATCTGTTTTCAGCCAGTGACGAGCGGCGCCGGCAAATAAATGCTCCCCTGGCGTGGAGGATGAGGCCCAAGACCTTGGATGAAGTCGTGGGCCAGGGGCATGTGGTTGGCCCCGGAGCACCGCTGCGCCAAGCTATCGAAAGGGACCAACTCCATTCCTTTATCCTCTATGGGCCGCCGGGGACCGGCAAAACCAGTATCGCCCGGATAATCGCCCGGATGACCAAGGCCCATTTCGAATACATGCAAGCGGTCACCGCCGGGGTGGCCGACATCCGCAAGATCGCCCGGGACGCCGCCGAACGGCTTAAGTTCTACCAGCAACCTACCATTCTGTTTGTCGATGAAATCCACCGCTTCAACAAGAGCCAGCAGGATGTCCTGCTGCCCTTCGTCGAGGATGGGACCTTGACCCTGGTGGGGGCTACCACCGAAAACCCCCTCTACGAACTTAATACCGCCCTGCTATCCCGTTTGAAGCTGTATATCCTGGAAGCCCTTGATACTGATGCCGTTGCTGCTATCATCGACCATGCCCTGCAGGACCGGGAGCGCGGACTGGGAGGGCTTGGCATCACCGTCGAGGCGGACGCCCTCCGCTATCTGGTTCAGGCGGCCCAGGGCGATGCCCGCATGGCGCTTAATATATTGGATACTATCAATAACTCCTTTGGGTCAGCCGACCAGCCCCTGATGGTTACCGCGGCCATGGTACAAAAGGTGACCGGTAAACTCGTTCTGAAATATGATCGCCGCGGCGATTATCACTATGACACCATATCGGCCTTCATCAAGAGCATCCGCGGCTCGGATCCGGACGCCGCCCTGTACTGGATGGCGGTAATGCTGGAAGGCGGAGAAGATCCGCGTTATATAGCCCGCCGCCTGATAGTTCATGCCGCTGAGGATATCGGGCTGGCCGACCCCCGGGCTCTTTCCATCGCTACCGCCGCCGCCGCCGCAGTGGATTATGTCGGTCTGCCCGAAGCCCGCATCCCCCTGGCGGAAGCAGTCATATACCTGGCCACCGCCCCCAAGAGCAACAGCGCCAAAACGGCCATCGACAACGCCCTGGCCAAAGTGCGTTCGGGCAACCGGGTCAAGGTACCCGCTCATTTGGGCGACACCTCTCATCGGCTGGCCGGACCTCTGCTGGGCAAGGGGGAAGGATACCTCTATCCTCATGACTTCGGGGGGTATGTACCGCAGGATTACCTGCCCCCGGAATTGGGACCGGTTTCCTTTTATCAACCGGGCGAGGCTGGTTACGAACTGGATATCCGGGATTATCTTCAGGCCCTCTGCCGGCAAAATAAAAGATGACCATCACTATGATGGCCATCCTGTCAATTGATTTCGTATTCTTTTCAGCTCGTTAAGCCGTGACTTCATCGATGGTTTTCTGGAGTTGATTTTTGTTCTGTCCTCCCACTATGCGCTTGACTTCCTGGCCGGCCTTGAAAAACAATAGGGTGGGAATTCCCCGGACCCCATACTGCGCTGCCAGTGATGGATTTTCATCCACATTCAATTTACCAACGGCCAGTTTGGCGGCGTTTTCCTCGGCCAGGACCTCGACGATCGGCCCGATCATTTTGCAGGGGCCGCACCAGGGAGCCCAGAAGTCCACCAGGACCGGTTTTTCGGCCTTCAATACTTCGCTTTCAAAATTATCGGCGGTAATTGTCTTGACATTGGACATTTTAATTCCTCCTTAATAGACTATTTTATAAATCTGCTCATCACTTTCACCATCTCTTCGAAGGCCTCTTCGCTCTCACCCTGTTGGAGCGATCTGGCGATGCATTCTTGGGCGTGACTCTCGAATATGATTACCCCAGCCTGGTGAACAGCCGACTTTATAGCCGCTATTTGAGTGAGTATCTCGCCGCAGTCCGCCTCCTCAGCAATCATACGCTGCACCCCGCGGACCTGGCCTTCGATCCGTCTCAGCCGGGATATGACCTTTTTTCTATTATCTGTTTGCATCTGGCCACCCTCTGTATACCCCAGATGGGTATGTTTATTTTTATTATAGGCAGGGTCGCCCCATATGTCAATCCTTAAAGAGCCCCCGCTGGCTTTCCGATTAACAAATAAGGAGCAGTTGTGGTCAACCGCTCCCTTTACTGGATTCCATTAATAATTTATCTCCACAGTATCATAAATATTCCTATCCCGATACCCATAGCGACAGCAAACCATATTGCCGTCCGCACCATCTCGTGTTTAACTTGTTTTGCGAGTTCTTCCACCTTGATTCCCCTTTCGAAAAGCATTGATTATGT
>JBEHWJ010000081.1:0-10004 GCA_040217755.1 Syntrophomonadaceae bacterium
GGCCAGGGTAAACAAAACGGGAGTGCGATGCATGGCATTGCCGCCGATGGCGAGCATCATATCGTCTTTGATCAAACCGGTGGCTTGCTGCAAAGACATTAGCTTGTTCTTCATCTTCTTATCCTCCTTATACTAAGATTCAGCTACCTAACATTGTACTACCTACGATTCGATTATATTAAGACCTTGTCCTGGTGCTCTTTCTGGGTGGCGTAAAACAGCAGGGCGGCGATCAAAGTCACCAGGCACAGCAGGAACGCGTTCTTGAATCCCGAGGTAGCGATGATCTTGTTGGCTACCGGGGCGGCCTCGACGATCACTCCCATGACTTGTTGGTATACTGCTCCGCCGGCGAATACGAAGAAGTTCAAGAATCCGGTGGCGGTCCCTGACATCCTAAGATCGATATGTTCCTTCAGGTTTGCATACATAACCACAAACCATCCGCCGAAGAATCCGTAGATGAACATCAGGACGCGGATTAATCCCAGGGACATGGAGTCGATCATGAACACCAAGGGAATCCAGGTCAGGATGTTAAGAGTTACTCCAAGCATGACCACCTTCTTCTTGGAACGTATAACCTTATCGGCGATAATCCCGGAGATAGGACATCCGAAGATCATGCCGATGGGGATCATCATGAGGATCTTGCCGGCCTCGGCCTTGGTGAGACCGTATACATTCATCAGGTAGGGACTGGCCCACAGCCCCTGGAATCCCATAATGGTGCCATATAGTACGAAGAACATGACCGCCACCGTCCAAAAGGTATAACTTTTCACCAACGCGCCGACGCTGGCAGCGATACCGATGGGATGAGGATTGGCCGGGGGAAGATCCTGAATCTCTTCTACAGTGGCGCCGCCCACGTCTACCGGCTTGTTGCGGACCACCAGGAAGAGCAGTACACATACAACCAGGGAGGCGATACCGACTGAGGTCATGGAATTTCTCCAGCCGATGGCGGCTATCAAGGCTACCAGCGGAGCGGTTGAGGCCAATGACCCGATGTTGCCCACCGCCAGCAGTACGCCGGAATAGGTGGCGAACTCGTTTTTCCTGAACCAGTCAGCCAGGAACTTCATGGCCGGGACATAGATGAAACCTACCCCCAGTCCCACCAGGAAGCGGGCGACCAAAGCCATACTAAAGGTCTGAGACATCCCGAACATGATAGCCCCGATGCCAGCCAACAGCACGAATACCGACATAGTGTTGCGGATCCCCCATTTGTCAGCCAGTATACCGGCGGGCAGCTGGCCGATCGCATAGGCGTAGAAGTACATGGACCCGAACAAACCGATAGCGGTGGGGGCAATATTGAAAGCCGCGGTCAGATCGGTAGCCATGACCGCTGTCGAAGTGCGATGGAAATATACCAGGAAATAGGCAAGGGCTACGGCGAAATAGATATAGTAACGATAGGAGATGGTCTTCTGAATCATATCCTTGGTGACCTGTCTTGCCTCGCTCATTGTATTTTTCCTCCCGTTTTTGTGATTGGGGGGAGATGAGGGCATCTCCCCTCCGGACGACTATTTTTTGCGTAATGAGCCGGTGACGTCGATCTCTCTCAGGTTAGCCAGTTCCTCCTCGGTCGGTTCGGGCACCACCTTGACATCGGGGGATACCTTGAGGTCCCAACCGGTGTTTTCCTTGATCTCTTCGATGCTGGAGAATGGGAAATAGGCGTCCAGGTAGAACTCCTTGGTGATTGGATCCGGCCGCAGGATCCCCAGGGTGGTTATGATGGCGGAAGGCCCGCCGCCTACGAAGTTGTATTTCTGGCGGTCATTACCGCCGTTCAAGTAACCGGGTGAAGAGATGTAGTCCACTTTGTCGGCAAATCTTTTCTTCTCATGGGTGACCATTATTACATATTTCTTGGCGCCCACCGCTATTTCATTGGCACCGCCGCTGCCGTTAAGCCGAACTTTAGGCAGTACGTAGCGGCCCGCCGACCAGGGGGTTTCTGCGGGCCAGATCCCGGTGGTATTAACATTACCGAATTTATCGATCTGGGCCGCTCCGATGACCGCGTTGTCCACCCGGCCGGAGGCGACCAGGCAGCCCAGGGCGTCTACAGCATTGGTAAAACTGGTGGCATTGGCCGAAATACGGTTATCTTCTATTCCCCAGGGAAGGCCGCCTACCGGGGTGGAACCGAATACCCCGCCTTCAGTGAAGGCAACCAGATTGGGGGCATGATTCTTCTGGGCCCAGAAGCCGGCTAGCATACTCAAGCCCACCCCGAATATCGCCAACTCGCCATCCGAGAACTCCCGGCCGGTGGCAATGGCCATCATTTCCTGTCTTGTGTAATCCATCTTACTGCCTCCCCTCTGACATTAACCGTTTGATTGCATCATCAGACTTGATCCATTTACGGTAGGGATCCATTAAGAAAGTGGTGGGATTATTGGTCAGCTGGGCGATCTTCTCCTGGCCAATCATGTCCAGGTATTCCTCCCAGGTGTTGTAGCTGTCCACGTATTTCTTCCGGTATTCCTGGTAGCCCTCATCAGTTTTTAGGGCGGCGTTCATGGCAAACATCTCTTTCTCATCGCTGTCATAGACCCCGGTGGAACAATGCGGCCAGGCGCCCAGCGGCCAATACACGACGGCGTCGACTACCACGTCGGGTATCCTCACCAGGTTGGGGAACTGGCGCATGCAGTCGGTGTCAACGATGAAGTCAGCCTGTAATACTACTTTTTTGGCGGCCCGGGATAGCTCATAGCGGCTCCACTCGGTGCCCAGCATGATGGCATTACCGTATGCATCGGCCATGGTGACATGGATCGCGGCCAGGTCAGGTTTTAAAACCGTGAAGGCACCATACTCTTTGCCAGTGAAGGGGTCTTTGATCTTGGGAATCTTGGTTTGGCAGGGGTATTCATCAGGCCGGTCCGCGCAGCACCATTCCTGATCGCAGCCAATATTGACAGTAGCCGGAACGAAGGGCCAGTTCAGGGCTCCACCCAGCAGCCGCAGAGGGATGGAGCCGTTGGAGTAGTCTTCCAGGATGGTCTTGCCGGTTTCCACCGCTCGCTTCAAACCATTGGCGAATCCGTATACCTCAAGGCCGGCAAACCCTACCTCCATCCTTTTGATAGCCCCGGCAGCGGCCAGCAGGTTGGTCTGCTGGGTATTGCAGTTGGATACTACATTCAGGTCTTTTCTTCCCTGCTTGAGCATTTCTCTTCCGAATGCGATGGAATCGGTTCCCACCGGCAGTGCTCCACCGTGAGCATATTGCATTCCGTCCCAGGTATATTTGGCAACCGCTTCCTGCATCGATATAAGCTTGTTACGCAATTGGATTTCCCTCCTCTTTAATGTAAGCTTTTGTCACTTGTCCGAACCCAGGCTGTAAAGGTAACATCAATGTGTATGATTTTTTACGTTTTCGACAGTTTGTTGCCCGCAAACAGTCTCTTTTTTTCACCTCCTATACTTGACTTGCCCTTCAGCACGACCCCGGCTGGTCTGCTGTCTGATGCCATATAAATCGAATATTCAATTATGGGAACTTTATATTAACCATGGGAGGCTAATAGCTGATCAGGTTTCACCAGCAATTTCCGCATACCCATCTGCCGAGCCGAAAAGCCGAAGGCCAGCCCCATCAGCTGGGTGAAATAGATGATAGGCAACTCGTATTTCTTGCCGCGTTCTTTCTCGATGGCTTTTTGCCGGGTATCGAGGTTAGTCTGGCACATGGGGCAGGCAACTACCAAGGCCTGGGCCCCGGCCTGTTTGGCGGCCTCCAGCACCTGTCCGCCCAAATCAATCACGATAGTGGTATCGGAAGCAGCAAATCCGCCGCCGCAACATTCCGCCTTATGGGACCACTGCACCGCCTCGGCGCCCAGCGCCTGCAGCAGATTATCCAGGGACATGGGCTGCTCGGGATCATCAAATTGTGCAATGGCTTTCGGTCTGGTAATAAGGCACCCGTAATAAGCGGCCAGCTTAAAACCCTGCAAGGGCCTGACCACCTCTTCCCTGATCTTGTCCAGACCGACCTCTTCTACTATGGTCTGCAGCAGGTGAGAGACATGAACCGCTCCGGCTCCCTCGCAGGGGATACCTAAATCCTGGATGGATGACTTCTTGCCCGGATCCTTCAATTCCAGGGAGGCAGTCTTCAGGCGGCTAAAGCAACCAGCACAAGGGGTAGTTACCCGATCCAGCTTCATATCCTTCACCAGGGCCAGGTTGCGGCTGCTCAATCCTATCGCCAGTTTATGGTCCAAGCTGTGGGCGGCAGTGGCTCCGCAGCAATTCCAGTCGGTAACTTCCCGGAGGTCTAAACCGAGGCGTTCACTCACCAACCGGGTAGAAATATCATATTCACGGGCCAGGGCATGCAAGGAGCATCCCGGGTAGTAGGCGATACCCACAGCTATCCCTCCTTTTGATCGATGGTCGTGGTAAACAAATTCCTAACCTGCTTGACGTCTTTGACCTTGGGTGAAAACGGTTTTAGTTTGCCTTTGAATAACATCCGGCGGCCCAGATCGGCATCTTTAAGGTACTGCCGGGTGCGCAGGTTGTGCTTGATGGTCAGGGGCGCCTCGGCTACCCGGCCGGTCTTCCTGATTGAATCCAGCATCAGGTCGTAGAAGATCTCGATGCTGTCCCGCCTGGCTTTGATATTCCTGCGTCTAGCTTTCTCCCGCAGGTGGTCCATTATATTGGGAATATCTATATGCGACGGACAGCGGTCGACGCATAGCTGGCAGCCGACACAGGTCCACAGGGAGTCCATATTCAGGAGCCGCTCTTCGTCACCCAGCTTGACCAGCTGGATAATCTTGCGAGGAGTGAAATCGAATATATGGGCATTGGAACATCCGCCGCTGCATTTACCGCATTCCATGCACATCTCTATGTCAACCCCGCAGGCTTCCTCTATCTCCTCCTGCAGGCAAGTATTTACCTCGTTGAGACGCAGCGGCCGGTAATAGTCAACCATAGCCATTAGCACGCCTCCTGTCCTGCGCGGTTGAACAAGGCTACTACCTCGGCAGCGGCTGCCGCACCTTGTGTCTGGGCCCCGGCCGTCTCTATGGCAAAGCCGCAAGCCCCAGCAAAAAATACTCTATCCCCGGTTTGGCAGGGGTTGAAGGACTCATTTTCCAGGAATCCGTACTGGTCGGTTTTGGCGCCGAACATCTCGGCCAGTGCTTTGGTTTCCTTACGCGGTACGGCAGCCGACGCCAGCACCACCATGTCCACCTCTACTTCTATGGGCACTCCCATCAGGGTGTCTTCGGCCCGCACCAGCAATCTGCCATTCTCCGGCAGCACCTTGGCGGGACGGCCCCGGACATAACGGACATGTTTGGTTTCGATTACGGAACGTACGAACTCTTCGTATTCCTTGCCAGCCGCCCGGTAATCCATATAGAAAACATAAGCCTTGGTCTCCGGCAGCAATTCCCGCGTGAGTCCAGCTTGCTTGGCGGTGTACATACAGCAAATCTTGGAACAATAGGGGTAGCCTTTGGAACGGTCTCTCGACCCCACGCACTTGAAAAAAGCAACCGATTTGGGTGTATCCACCCGGCTGCCTGAGCTCCATTCTTTCAGCCTGGCTTCAAACTCCAGGGAGTTCAGCACATTTGGATAGATCCCGTAGCCGTATTCGCCATAGACCGAGGCATCCATTAGTTCGAACCCGGTCGCCAGGACCACCGCATCGACCGCCACCTGTTCGGTCTGGTTGCCCGCCTTCTGCAGGTCGACTACAAAGCGGTCCCCATCCCGGCGGGCTGATTTTATGACAGTTCCGGTCATCACTCTAATTTCTTCAGTATTATTGATCTGGGTGATCCTATCGTCCAGCAGTTGGCGGGGATTCTCCCAGCGCGGGAAACTGCAGTATAATTTGTTGGTCACCCCGCCCATAGTGTCTTCTTTTTCTACCAGGTACACTTCATAACCGGCCGAGCCAATCTTCAAGGCACCCTCCATCCCGGCCAGCCCTGCCCCAACTACCAGAGCCCTTTTGTTTAAATCAGTGGTCATGGCTATCTCCCTTCCCTATCCCCAACTTTTCCAGCACCCTATCCAGTTTCACCGTATTGGCTTCAAATCCCAGTTTGGCCAGCGGCACCCCAAAGGCCAGGCCGATAAGCTGGGAAATGTCGATAACCGGAATATTGAACTCCTCTTCGTAGCGTTCGGTCAGGTTGGGCTGTTCCCGGTCCAGGCCAACGTTACACCCCGGGCAGCAGGTAGTCATCAATTCGACCCCTGCTTCTTTGGCGCTCTTGAATTTTTTATAAAGGTGCGGCTGCACCGTGGTTTCTTTATGGGTAAAGCCCCGGCCTACCGAATATCCGCAGCACATCTGCCTTTCTTTATAGAACACCGTGGTGCCGCCCAGGACTCCGATTATCTCCTCATGGAAGGTTGGGTAGCCCCCATCGTCAAGGATGTTGTACTGCTGGGCCAAATAGTGGCAGCCGTAATGGACCGCGACCCTCAACCCGTTGAGCGGCTGTACCACCTTGGCCGCAATCTGGTCTTTGAGCCGGTACCAAAGCTCCTGCACATGGTGGATCTCGGTTTTGCCTTCATAGTGATAACCCTGTTTGGCGATGACATCATTGGCCATCTGCTTGTAGTCAGGATGTTCGTGCATGATATGGGCCAGCTCCCGATTATATCCGTAACAGCCATTGCAGAACATATAGGTGTCGAGATTTTTCTTTTCCACTATGGCCAAATTGCGCGCGGTCACTGCCAGGGATAATTCCGGCTTATAGGCGGAACAGGTCAAAAGGTATCCCGAGCAGCAGGTCTGGTCCGGGTCCATGACTATATTGATGCCCAGTATTTTCATTACTTCTTTGATAGCATTTTCGGTCCCCGGGTACTCCATGCTGCCGGTACAACTGCGAAAAAGAAATATCGATTCAGGTACTTCCGGGAATAGTTTTTCTGGTGCAACCACCCGTTCTTTATTCATTGGTGATCCTCCCCTCGGTGTAGCGCAGCTCCACCGGCCTTTCATCCTCATCGCTGAGGCTCTCCAGATAGGCGGTCGCGCCGGTCAAATCGAATAATTCCTTGTACTCGGTTTTGGCCCGTTCCGATATATCCGGCCAGGAAGTGGCTCCCAGGTTGCGGCGCAGCCGTTTTATCTTCTCCCGGCCTTTTTCAGAGGGGGCAAAGGTCAGACCGTCTTCCCGGGCACGTAGGGCAAACCGTTTAAATGGCATAATATATTTAAGCCCGTATTTATTTTCCGTAGCCAGGTAGCGGAGCTGTATCATCAGTAACGGGAACATGATGTCGTTAGGACAATTGGTGGCGCAATTGGCACACCAGAAGCAGCGCCAGATCTCCTCGCTGTTCAGCCACCGTTCGGTATAGCCGTTCAACACATCACTGATCACCTGGCGGGGATTGTATGAAGGAGTAAGACTGGCCACCGGGCAGTTGCCCACACATTTTCCGCAGGCCAGGCATGTTTCCAGGTTTTCGACCAGCTTGTAGGGATCGACTTTGGCCCGCGATTTTTCGTCATGATCCCTGTATTTCTCTCTTGGCATGTCTATAACATCTCCCCATTAGAGGTTCTAAATACTTTACGGGGCAAAATTGTGACTATTAGTACATATAAACGATGATTAATTGCTATTGATTGCCCCAACCCAGTTAAACGCAAACTACGTGCCAATTGATTGAGTTCAGTAAAAAGCCTATTTTGCCGATTCCCCCTTGTTAATAGCCATCCCGGCCAAAAAGAAAGTGTCAGTTTCCCGAATCACATCCGTCGAAAAACTGACACCCCGTCACATACTTATTGAATTGTCGATCCCCACCCTAATAAAGATTTATGTGATCATCTTCTATCCCCAGCGCCTTCATTTTGTAATAGAGGGTACTGCGGGGTATACTAAGCATCTTGGCCGCACTGGATTTGTTATGGGCGCAGTCGCGCAGGGCCTTGATGATCATCTCCCGCTCCCGTTGGTCGATGCTTTGCTTGAGGTTATCATCATACATCGTATAACCCGTATCTGCTTCCCCGGCAGAAGAGCCCTTGTGCCCGGTCAATACGTCCAAGACCCGGACTTCCTCCAGGGTCTTCATGGAAATGACGTTGCCTTCCATTAGGATAACGATGCTCTCCAGCACATTCTGTAATTGGCGAACATTACCCGGCCAATCGAATCTCATGAAGAGATCCATGACCTCCTGCCCGATTCTCTCGATATCCCGGTCATACAAGCGACTCAGTTTCTGCAGATACTTCCCCACCAGCCCCGGTATATCGCATTTGCGGGCCTCCAGGGAAGGTATCTCGAAAGTAATTACGTTTAAGCGATAAAATAGATCCTCCCGGAACTTGCCCCCCCTAACCAACTGGGCAATATCCCGGTTGGTTGCGGCTATAAGCCTTACGTCAACATCGATCGGCTTTATCCCCCCTACCCGGTAGAAGCGGCGTTCCTGGATAACCCGCAGCAGTTTGGCCTGCATGTCCAAAGGCAGTTCCCCTATTTCATCCAGAAATATGGCGGCGCCGTTGGCCAGCTCGAACTTGCCCGCTTTGCCGGTCCGGCTTCCTCCGGTAAAAGCACCGGCCTCGTAACCAAACATCTCGCTTTCAAAAAGGCTTTCGGGGATAGCGCTGCAGTTGACCTCGATTAACGGTTTATCAGCTCGTTTGCTATGGGTATGGATCAGTCGGGCCAGTAGTTCTTTGCCGGTACCGCTGGGTCCTTGTATCAGCACCGTAGCATCCGTCTTGGCGACCCGCCGGGCTTGTTCCAGCAGCCTCTGGGTATGTGGATCGGTAGTATAAAAGCTGACATCTTCCTGGGTATCCTTCTCGATCATGAATCTTTCCAGGGTCCTGACTCGCCGGTTGGCCTGGTTTAGTTTGTCCATTAGGGATTTAAGGTGACTGACATCAGTGGTAGTGCATACTGCCCCAATAGCCACCCCGTCGGGGTTAATGACTGGGGCGGCATTACGGACCACCGGGATGCCGCAGCCCAGTTCACCGACAACATTACGATAGGTTTGCAGGGTCTCTATTGCTTGCAGGGGTAGATCACCCGGCATAAAATCGCCCAGCTTACGGCCGACTATGTCTGCCCCCTTGATGCCAAACAGTCTTTCTGCTTCGCTGTTCCAGAAGCTGACCATCCCATCACAGTCAATGACCTGGATCGCTTCGGTGATGTTTTCTATGACCGCACTGAGTTGTTCACCTTGTCTCCACAGCTTACTGGAAAACCCGTTGCACACATCCTTGGCGGTCAATAGCCCGACTATTTGGCCATTATCGTCGATCACCGGCAAACGCCCGATATGGAGATCCCGCATAATGTCACGGGCTTTGGACAGATTCTCCCGCGGATTGGTAGTAACTAGTTTCTTGCGGCTTATATCTTTAATCGGCAATCTGCAGTCAAAACCACGGGAAATCTGGCTGACCAGATGTTCTTTGGTTACCAGGCCGGTCAACTCACCTTGCTCATCACGGACGATCACCTCATCCCAGCTGTTCTGAAGCATTGTATCAATGACGTCCTGGACTGGCATCGTCTGGTCTACACTACCGTAATCGACAGTCATCGTTTCCGCGACCTTCGGGTCGCTAATCCACATATCGTTCATGTACTTCACCTCAAGTCCTGTTTACCGGCATACTTTTGGCAGTCTTGCCGGGCAGAATCAATAGCCTCATATCGGAATCACAACTGCGAAATAGTAGTTATCCCCGTATCTTTTATATTACACCCCATGGGAGTTGTCCACCATGCTTTCTAAATGAACTAATTATAGCTAATGTTTCTTCCACCGGTCACTGTTGTAATCTGGTAAGATTCGAACCGCCAGGGAATTCGCATAAACCTGGCAGCTGCCATCACATGAACAACAACTCTCCGGGCGGACTCCAAGGTCGTTCACCATAGAAATGCTCCCCCAAAGCGTCCTGCTTTGACGGGGAGCATTTCATTGAGTCCATA
>JBEHWJ010000082.1:0-9602 GCA_040217755.1 Syntrophomonadaceae bacterium
GGATCCAGGGCGGCGATGACTACCCGGGCCACCCCGGCCGCCATGACCGCGTCGGCACAGGGCGGGGTGCGGCCGAAATGGCTGCAGGGTTCCAGGGTCACGTAAAGGGTGGCTCCCCGGGCCGTCTCGCCCGCCTGTTTCAAGGCATGGATCTCGGCATGGGGGGTACCGGCCTGGTGGTGGTAACCGGTCCCGATCACCTGGCCGTCTTTAACCAGCACCGCCCCCACCATGGGGTTGGGGCTGGTCCGGCCCCGGGCCAATGCCGCCAGTTCCAGGGCCTGCTGCATATATTTTTCATCTGTGTCGGTCATATTCTTTCCCCTATTTAAATAATCCTCGGCCGCAGGTACAACAACCACACCAAAAAGAAAACCCTGATCACAATATCAGGGTTTGTCGGACAGTAAAGTACGAGCATCCATAACCGGTCTGGCCGCCTAAACGCAACCGCCCGCTATCAGCCCTTCTTCTCCCATCCAGACTGTAACTGTCGGCCCCGGAATCTCACCGGATCCTGCCCTAAGGCTCGCGGGCTTTACCGCCGATCGGGAATTTCACCCAACCCCGAAGAAAGGAAATTCTGCTATGAAATTTCATTCATATTAGCATTAACGACATTTTGCGTCAATGCTGGTCTTGGACTTAGTTCGCCTGACCCTTTATGGCCTCATCGATGATCTGTTTGATCTCGTTGACCATTATCCCGCCGGCGAATTTGGGGGCCCCGTTGATAAGGGTGATCGGATAGGGATAACCCATCTGCAGCACCTGGTTCATGGTCGGGTAATTGCCCAGGCCTTCTTTATCCACATCCACATATTTGACTTCCACTTTGTCCCCGAATGCCTGCTTGAGGTCGTCGGATAGTTTGGCCGTAGCTTCAGTATAATCGATAGTTGTACCACAACTAGCTGCTGAGGCGCAGTCGCTGGTACAGCTTCAACCGCCGCTGGAGACCTGGGTGCCCTGCAGCACCTCTACCAGGATTTTGTCTTGCTCTGCCATATTTATATTCCTCCTAGATGTATTTCCATCTGCCATAATTCATCATACCAAGGCCGGGCTGCGAATACAACTGCAGACAAGCCGGCCCGAATCGGAATATGGGCTGGGGTTGTCCCGGCTGTTTACCCGCTGCAGATTGGGGCTAGGCCTTTTGGGGTTCGGGATATTCCTGGCCCCGGGTATCGACCGCCATCTTCTTGATGCGCTGTTCCTGGCGGGGCCGGTCGTTCCTATCGCGGGGAACACTGGCGATGGCGTCCACCGCTTCGAGCCCGGCGGTCACCTTGCCAAAAGCGGCGTACTGTCCGTCCAGGTGAGGAGAATCGGCATGCATTATGAAGAACTGGGAGCCAGCCGAGTTGGGCATCATGGACCGGGCCATCGACAGGACGCCCCGGGCATGTCTGAGGTCATTTTTGAAAGCGTTCTGGCTGAATTCCCCTTTGATCGAATAACCGGGACCTCCCATGCCGGTCCCCTGCGGGTCCCCGCCCTGGATCATGAAACCCGGTATCACCCGGTGGAAGATGACCCCATCATAGAAGCCCTTCCTGACCAGGCTGATGAAGTTGTTGACCGTGTTGGGTGCGATCTCGGGATATAGTTCGGCGGTGATGGTCTGGCCGTCTTCCATCTCGATAGTCACTACAGGCAATTGGCTCATGCTTTTCTTCCTTTCCATAGTTATAACATTTAGTTATTTTACCCTCTCCTGCCAGCTTTAGTCCAGCAAATATGTCCAGCCCAGGCCGGGTCAGTACCGCGTCAGCACCCTGGGACATCCACTACATAATCCCTCACTATCCCCCCGGCGCGGCTATCAAGGCCCTGGCCTGCTGATAATCGTCCATGGTGTCGATATCGAACAGTATCCCGGGGCAATCCACTTCCAATATATAAGGCTTCTGTCCGGTGATAAAATCCCTTAGGCTGGCGGAGTTGGGCATCGCTGAAATGGCGTCGATAACCCTGCTTTGCAAGAGGACCGGATGACCGGTTCGGCCTCGGTGGGATGGCACCACTACGGTGGCATCGACCTCCAGCATGGCTTCGTAAACGTCACTGCTCACCAGGGGATAATCCCCGGGTGAGAAGAAGAAACGTTCCGCTTTGATCAGTGGCAGGCCGGTTTTTAGGGAGGAGAACATGCCTTCATCATAATCAGGATTGTCCACTACCTCGACCTTGGCGCAGCCCTCCAGGACCGGGCGGATAAGGTGGCCCCGATGCCCTGTCACCACGATGATGCGCGCGCACCACGGTTCCATGGCCGCGACTGCCCTTTCGATAAGGGTCAGTCCCTCCAGGTCGAGCAGCATCTTGCATTGTTCCCCGGTCCTTCGCGAGCGGCCGGCCGCCACGATTAAACCGTCAACCATAATAACCTCCGGCTGGATGGCCACCCCTGGCGCATCAGTGTGCGGTCGGTCCCCTCTCCGACCGGCGGTCTTAGGGCAGGATCCATTTGTGCATATTTACCGCGGTGGTGACGTAAGTCAGCTTACCATTCCATTTTATCTCGGCCAGTACCGTATGCGACCCTTGGCGGGCCTCGAAGGTGACCAGATCATCTTTAGCGCCCTGGCCAGGTACGGCGTCGGTCACGGTAGTCTGGTATCCGTTGCGGTCGAATGCCTCCTGGTAATAGGCGACCACGTCGGCAAACAGGTCGGAAGTCCTGATCACGATGATGTAACCTTTGCCGGACGCGAACAGTCCTTCAGTGCTTTTGACTATCTCGCCATCCACTATCGGCACGGTAGGCGGCAGTTTGGGTGGCAGGTCGGTTCCAAAATCGGTGGGATAATACCACCAGGCCAGGGCTGCCCCCAGCAAAATCACCACCACCGCGCTCCATCTTTTCCACATAGAACTACGCCCCTTAAATGTCGGTTGGGCATCCTGCGGACACCCGTAGCCACACTCACATATATAATCCCTTATTTTCGGCACTGAATGCAACCCCTTAATTTGTTTCTATTTGGCCGCCGCTTGCGGCATAATGATAGGAAAAAATAGAGGTGAGAAGATTGCTCAAGGATTTGGTGGTCCGCAACCGCACCTGCCGCCGCTTTCACCAGGAGCGGCCGGTGTCCCTGGATACCTTGCAGGAACTGGTCGACCTGGCCCGCCTGGCGCCTTCCGGCTACAACCGCCAGGGTCTGAAATACCTCCTCTCCAATAATCCGGGATTGAATGACCGCATCAATGATTGCCTGACCTGGGCGGGCTATATAAAAGGCTGGAAAAGCCCCCCGGAAGGGGAAAAGCCATCTGCTTTCATTGTGATGATACGGGATGTGGGACTGGGCTCCATGCTGGCTCAGGACCAGGGATTTGCCGGTATGAGCATCCTGCTGGGGGCGGTGGAGAAAGGGCTGGCCGGGTGTTTCCTGATGGCGGTGGATAAAAAACGGCTCAGCGCGGTGCTGGCCCTGGGGGACGGTTACGAGATAGAAGCGGTCATCGCCCTCGGCCATCCCAAGGAACAAATCGTCCTGGAGGAGATGGGCCTGGATGGGGATGTGCGTTATTGGCGCGATGAACTGGGTGTCCATCATGTCCCCAAGCGCAGCCTGACGGAGATAATTCTGGCTGTCCCGGAGAGAGAAGCCTGATAGCCGGGATTGGTCTTCAGGCTGCCTGGTTGATAATATCCTCCTGTAACCGTTATGCCGACGGCGTCGCCGGTCCTGGCTTAATATTACATTATAGTCTGCTATAATTATAGCAATCGGCGGGAGCGCATCCCCCACCGCCATGCGCAATCAGAAATAGGAGTGATTCCGATATGGATAGCAAGCTGTACATAGCCAAAGGCGAGACCCAATTGTACCTGCTCCCCCAGATGGCCAACCGCCATGGTCTCATCACCGGGGCCACCGGAACCGGCAAGACCGTCACCCTGAAGGTTATGGCCGAAGCTTTCAGCGCTATCGGCACCCCGGTGTTTCTCACCGATATCAAAGGCGACCTGGCCGGCCTGTGTGCCCCCGGGGCCAGTAATCCCAAGATGGAGGAGCGGATCAACAACCTGGGACTGAGCGATTTCAGTTACCGGGCTTTCCCGGTCAATTACTGGGATGTCTTCGCCCAACAGGGTCTGCCAGTGCGTACCACCATCTCCGAGATGGGACCGCTCCTGCTGTCGCGCCTGTTGAACCTCAATGATGTCCAGACCGGGGTGCTTAACCTGGTCTTCCGCATCGCCGACGATACCCGCATGCTGCTGCTGGACCTGAAGGATCTGCGCTCCATGCTGGTTTATGTGGCGGAACATGCCGCCGATTATACCATCCAATACGGTACCATCTCCAAGCAATCGATCGGCGCCATCCAGAGGGCCCTCTTGGTGCTGGAGGACCAGGGCGGCAACCTTTTCTTCGGCGAGCCGGCCCTGGACGTGCGTGATTTCATGCGCACCGATCCCAACGGGATGGGTATGATAAATATCCTGGCCTGTGACCGGCTGTTCCAATCGCCTGCCCTTTACTCCACCTTCCTGCTGTGGCTGCTCTCCGAACTGTTCGAGGAGCTCCCCGAGATCGGCGACCCCGAGCAGCCTGAAATCGTCTTCTTCTTCGACGAGGCCCACCTGTTGTTCGATGACGCCCCCGGCGTACTGATGGACCGGATCGAACAGGTGGTGCGGTTGGTGCGCTCCAAGGGGGTGGGGGTTTATTTCGTAACCCAGAATCCGGTCGATATCCCCGATAAAATACTGGGGCAGCTGGGCAACCGGGTCCAGCACGCCCTGCGCGCCTACACCCCCCGGGACCAGAAGGCCATCAAGGCCGCAGCGGAAACCTTCCGCCAGAATCCCAACTACACCGTCGACCAGGTAATCACCGAACTGGCGGTGGGCGAGGCCCTGGTGTCCTTCCTGGATGAGAAAGGCCGCCCCTCGGTGGTGGAGCGGGCATTTATCCTCCCCCCGCGCAGCCTGATGGGCCCGATCGACCCCGCCACCCGCCAGGGCCTTCTAAACGGTTCGGCCCTTAAGGGCAAATATGAGCAGAGCGTGGACCGGGAGTCGGCTTATGAATTGCTGCAGCAGAAATACGCCCGGGAAAAGGCTGATGCCCAGGAAGCATTGGAGGCGGCGCAGGAGAAAAAAGCTCGCCCGGCAGAATCCCGGGATCGCGACGATGACCGGAGACCGGTCCGGAGGGGCCGCCCACCGGATACCACCCTGGAGAAAATGGGCAAGACCGCGATAAATACCCTGGGCACCCAGTTGTCCCGGCAGTTGGTACGCGGGCTGCTGGGTTCATTTCTGCGCAAGTAACCACCGACCGTCAAGAGGCTCCATCGTCCGACGAGAGTGTGGACACACCCCCAGGCCCGGCGGCGGGCGGAAAGATCATGCCCTGACCATCATGGTTATTGAGGAGGACGCCAGCAGTGTTTTACCTGGGATGTCATCTATCTGCTGCCAAAGGATACCGGCACATGGGAGAACAGGCCCTGACTATCGGGGCCAACACCTTCCAGTTTTTCACCCGCAATCCCCGCGGCAGTAAGGCCAAACCGCTGGATAAGAAAGATACCGCCGCCCTGCTGAGCCTGGCGGCGGCCCACGGCTTCGCTCCCCTGCTGGCCCATGCCCCCTACACTTTGAATCCCTGTTCCGCCGACCCGAAGGTCCGGGATTTCGCCGATATGGTCATGGCCGATGATATGGTGATAATGGAGAACCTGCCCCATAACTATTACACCTTCCACCCCGGCAGCCACGTCGGCCAGGGGATAGAGGCCGGTCTGGAGCTGATAACCGCGCTCCTTAACCGCATCCTGCGTCCCGAACAGACCACCACCGTCCTGTTGGAGACCATGTCCGGCAAAGGCAGTGAAGTGGGCAGTACTTTCGAGGAACTCCGATTTATCATCGAGAACACCGACCGGAGCGATAAGCTGGGCGTATGCCTGGATACCTGCCACGTTTACGCGGCCGGTTATGATATAGTCAACGACCTGGACGGGGTCCTGGACCAGTTTGACCGCATCATCGGCTTCCAGCGGCTCAAGGCCATCCATCTCAATGACAGCCTGGCCCCTTTTGCCGCCCGCAAGGATCGCCACGCCAAAATCGGCGAGGGGACCCTGGGATTGGAGGCCATCATCAAATTGATCAACCACCCCCGCCTACGTGATCTGCCTTTTTACCTGGAAACACCCAATGAGGTGGAGGGCTACGCGGCGGAGATAAAACTGCTGCGCTCGGCCCGCTCACAATGACACCAGGCCGGCCCGATAGCCGACCTCCGGTTGCCCCCGGAACAGAGACGATCTGGTCCGTCTACGGCCGGGCCGGCACTTCACCGCATCAAGACTGATGATTTCCTGTCCGCCCCAAGGGATATACTGTATTCAAATTAAACTTGTTTCCGGAGCTCGGCATAATCTGCTAAAATTAAGCTTTGATAAGAGGACGTCAAGATCAACAGTCGAAATAAGAGCCTAATCGTTGGGAGGATACCTATGCCGAAAAGAACCGATATCAACAAGATCCTGATAATAGGGTCGGGCCCGATCATCATCGGGCAGGCCTGTGAATTCGACTACTCGGGGACCCAGGCTTGCAAGGCCCTGCGCAAACTGGGATATGAGATAGTGCTGGTTAACTCCAATCCAGCCACCATAATGACCGATCCCGGGATTGCCGACGTCACCTACATCGAACCACTCAACCTGAAAAGCCTCACCGACATAATCGCCAAAGAAAGACCTGACGCATTGCTCCCCAACCTGGGCGGCCAGTCAGGTCTTAATCTGAGTTCAGAATTATACCAGGCCGGGGTGCTGGAGAAGTACGGGGTCCAGGTCATCGGGGTGCAGATGGATGCCATCGAACGCGGCGAAGACCGGATCGCTTTCAAAGCAACCATGAACCGCCTGGGGATTGAGATGCCGCGCAGCAAGCCGGCCTACTCGGTGATAGAGGCCGAGGCCATCGCCTTGGAGATGGGCTTCCCGGTGGTCATCCGTCCCGCATATACCATGGGCGGGACCGGCGGCGGCCTGGTCTACAACGTGGATGAGCTGAGGACCATCGCTTCCCGCGGCATCGCTGCCAGCCTGGTCGGCCAGGTACTGGTGGAGGAATCGGTGCTGGGCTGGGAAGAGCTGGAACTGGAAGTGGTCCGCGACGCCAAGAACCAGAAGATAACCGTCTGTTTCATCGAGAACATCGACCCCATGGGCGTCCATACCGGCGACTCGTTTTGCTCGGCACCCATGTTGACCATCAGCCCCGAACTGCAGAAACGGCTGCAGCGCTACGCCTATAACGTGGTCGACGCCATCGAAGTAGTGGGAGGCACCAATGTGCAGTTCGCCCACGACCCGCGTACCGGCCGGGTGGTCATAATAGAGATAAATCCCCGTACCTCCCGTTCCTCGGCCTTGGCTTCCAAGGCCACCGGTTTCCCCATCGCCATGGTCTCCGCCATGCTGGCCGCCGGTATGACCCTGGACGAGATCCCCTACTGGAGGGAAGGCACCCTGGATAAATACACCCCTTCGGGAGATTACGTGGTCATCAAGTTCGCCCGCTGGGCGTTTGAGAAATTCCCCGGTTCCATCGATAAACTAGGCACCCAGATGCGGGCCATAGGCGAAGTGATGAGCATCGGCAAGAATTACAAGGAAGCATTTCAGAAGGCCATCCGCTCCCTGGAGATAGGACGCCTGGGCCTGGGTTTCGCCAAGGACTTCCACCAGCGTTCCCTGGATGAACTGCTGGCCTTGCTGGCCGAACCTTCCAGCGAGCGCCAGTTCATCATGTATGAAGCCCTGCGCAAGGGGGCGCCGGTAACCTACCTCAACAAACTGACCCATATCAAACCCTGGTTTATAGAACAGATGCAGCAGTTGGTTCAGCTGGAAGAAGAAATCCTAAGCTTTAAAGGCGGGCAGCTGCCCGATCAACTGTTGAGCCAGGCTAAAAAAGACGGTTTTGCCGATGGCTACCTGGCCTCGCTGCTGGGGGTAAGCGAATCCGAAATCCGCGAACACCGCATCGCCCTAGGCGTTGTCGAGGGCTGGGAGGCGGTTCCGGTCAGCGGGGTGGTCGATGCCGCTTATTATTTCTCGACCTATAATGCCCCCGACCAAACCAGCAGCAGCGACCGTCCCAAAGTGATGATACTGGGGGGCGGTCCCAACCGTATCGGCCAGGGTATAGAATTCGACTACTGCTGCGTGCATACCGCTTTCGCCCTGCGCGACCTCGGCTATGAGACAGTTATCGTCAACTGTAATCCGGAGACGGTCTCCACCGACTACGATACCTCCGATAAGCTCTACTTCGAGCCGCTTACCGTCGAGGATGTCTTAAGCATTTACGAGAAAGAGAGGCCGCTGGGGGTCATCGTCCAGTTCGGGGGGCAGACGCCTCTTAACATCGCCGGCGAGCTGACCAAAGCGGGGGTAAAAATCCTGGGCACCACCCCGGATACCATCGACCTGGCCGAGGACCGCGACCGGTTCCGGCAGATAATGGAGAAACTCGATATCCCCATGCCGGAATCAGGCATGGCGGTAAACCTGGATGAAGCACTGGCCATCGCCAACCGGATCGGTTACCCGCTGATGGTCCGGCCCTCCTATGTACTGGGCGGGCGGGGCATGGAAGTGGTCCACGATGAAGAGATGCTGCGGCAATATCTGGCCGCCGCGGTCGGGGTGACCCCGGAAAGGCCGATATTGATAGACCGGTTCCTTAGTAATGCCATCGAAGCAGAAGCGGATGCCATCGCCAACGGCCAGGATGCCTTCGTGCCCACCGTCATGGAACATATAGAATTGGCCGGCATCCATTCCGGCGATTCCGCGTGCGTAATCCCGCCGATCAGCATCTCTGACCGGCATATCGCCACCATAGAGGAATACACCCGCAAGATCGCCCGGGAACTGAATGTGGTCGGGTTGATGAATATGCAGTATGCCATCGCCGATGACAAGGTCTATGTCCTGGAGGCCAATCCCCGCGCCTCGCGCACCGTTCCCCTGGTTTCCAAGGTCTGCAACATCCAAATGGCCCGTATCGCCACGGAGATAATGATGGCCCATAACGAAGGCCGGGAATACGACATGAGCCGGCTGGTCCGAAAAAGTATCCCCCACTTTGGTGTCAAAGAAGCGGTCTTCCCCTTTAATATGTTCCCGGAAGTCGACCCCCTCCTGGGTCCCGAGATGCGTTCCACCGGCGAGGTACTGGGGATTGCCGATTCATTTGGGCTGGCCTACTTCAAATCGCAGGAGGCCACCCAGTCTCCCCTGCCTACCACCGGCACGGTACTGATAAGCGTGACCAACGAAGATAAGCCGGCCGCCCTGGAAACAGCCCGGCAATTCGAACGGATCGGTTTCCGGATAAGGGCGACCGCCGGGACCAACCAGTATCTGCGCGATAACGGGGTGAATTCCGAAGAGATAAGAAAGCTGTTCGAAGGCCGGCCCAATATCCTGGATGCCATCTCCAACCAGGAGTTGCATTTGATAATCAACACCCCGTCGGGTAAACGCAGCCAGTACGATGATTCCTACATCCGCAAAGCGGCCATCAGGAACAAGATAGCCTACCTGACCAC
>JBEHWJ010000083.1:0-9515 GCA_040217755.1 Syntrophomonadaceae bacterium
AAAGAGCAATTTACTCCTTAAATCACCTATCTTTAAAGCTTGCTGAAACGAGCTAAGCAATTAAACCACCTCAAATTTGCCGCCTTTAGCCGCAATCTTCTCCTCGGCCTGCCGGCTGCACTTATGCACCTGAACGGTGAGCTTCTTTTCCAACTCACCATCACCCAACAATTTTACTCCGGCCGGAATCTTGTTTACCAACCCTGCTTCACGCAGCAGTGCAATGGTCACAACCGTTCCGTCCTCAAAGCAATTAAGATCCTTCACGTTGACTACGGCATATTCCTTCTTGAATATGTTATTGAATCCCCTCTTCGGCAAACGCCTCTGTAAAGGCATCTGCCCACCTTCGAATCCGGGTCTGATGCCTCCGCCGGAACGAGCCTTCTGGCCTTTATGCCCTCGGGTTGAAGTCTTGCCATGACCGGAACCTATGCCTCGGCCCACCCTTTTTATCCGCTTATTTGCACCGGGTGGAGATTGCAGTTCCTGCAGTTTCACTCTAAAACCTCCCTATGCCTCATCTACTTCTTCTACGCGAACCATATGTTTGACTTTATCAATCTGCCCTCTGATCTGGGCGCAATCGTCCTTTATTACGGAATGGTTCAATTTCCTCAAGCCCAAACTCTTAATGGTCAAACGCTGGGTGCGGGGATAACCAATAAAGCTTTTGGTCCAGGTAATTTTCAACTGCTTTGCCAAGTGGTTTACCTCCCTAGTTCAATATCTCGTCTATCGACTTTCCTCTTAGCTGCGCTACCCGGTCGGCCTTTTTCAAGCCCTTAAGACCCTCCATGGTGGCCCGCACAACATTGTTGGCATTTGAGGTGCCGATACACTTGGTAAGGATGTCTTTCAGACCGGCCGCCTCCAGGACAGCTCTTACCGGACCTCCTGCTATCACACCGGTTCCAGCTGCCGCCGGTTTCAACAAGACCTGCCCGGCGCCGAACCTGCCAATTATCTGATGGGGAATTGTCCTGCCATCAATTAACGGAATCTCAATCATGTTTCTTTTCGCGCTCTCGACACCCTTGCGGATGGCCTCGGGGACTTCAGCGGCTTTTCCTTTGCCGGCGCCAACCCGTCCTTCACCGTCTCCCACCACTACCAGGGCGCTGAAGCTGAACCTGCGTCCGCCTTTCACAACCTTGGCAACCCGGTTGATGTTGACTACTGTCTCAATAAACTCCGGTGCCGCCTGTTCCTTTTCTATCATCATTTCCCTCCTATCCATAAGCGATCAGATTAAAATACGAGACCGTTTTCACGAGCTGCTTCTGCCAAAGCAGATACACAACCGTGATACTTACGGCCATTACGATCGAACACCACGGTCGTAATACCCTTATCTTTGGCCTTTTGTGCGATGCTGCCGCCGACACGTTTAGCCGCCTCGATGTTGCTGCGGCTGCCAAGATCGCCCATGTCCTTATCGAGGGTGGAGGCGGCCGCCAGGGTAATACCTTTCTCATCATCGATCAACTGGGCATAAATATGGTTAAGGCTGCGGTAAATACACAGTCTGGGTGTTTCTGCAGTTCCCGCCAACTTTACTCTTATTCTCTTATGTCGCCCTTGTCGCAGTTCCTTTTTGCTGGTCTTCTTGATCAACGCAGTCACTCCCTTCCTATTTATTTAGCGCCTGATTTTCCTGCTTTACGTCTTACAACTTCGTTCTCATAGCGAACACCTTTACCCTTATAGGGCTCGGGTTTTCTAAGCGCACGGATGTCAGCGGCGGTATTACCCACCAGTTGTTTGTCGATACCTTTGACCGTTATCCTGGTAACCGCCGGCACCTCGAATTCGACTCCCTGGGGCGGGTCTATCTCGATGGGATGGGAATAACCGATATTCATAACCAATTTACTGCCCTGCATTTGCGCCCGGTACCCAACCCCAACCATTTCCAGCTTTTTCTCAAATCCAGTGGTGACCCCGGTGACCATGTTGGCTACCAATGCCCTGGTCAATCCGTGCATGGCACGATGTCTTTTGGCATCACTAGGGCGGGTTACCAGAAGCTCATTTTCCTGTTGCTCTATAATGATATCCTCAGGAATAGACTGAGATAGTAGTCCCTTAGGGCCCTTTACTGTTATGATGTTATCCTCTATTTTCACCTCTACGCCCGCGGGTAGACTGATAGGCTTCCTACCTATTCTGGACACAGTTCACTCCTCCTTAAAGCTACCATATATAACAGATGACTTCTCCGCCCAGACCTGCCTTGCGAGCGTTTTTGTCAGTCATTACCCCTTTCGAGGTAGATACGACTGCAGTCCCCAGTCCAGCCAGAACCTTGGGTACCTCATCCTTCTTGACATAAACCTTCAGGCCCGGTTTACTGATTCTCTTGATACCGGTAATTACTCTCTCTTTGTTCGGACCGTATTTCAAATATACTCTGATTATCCCCTGCTTGCCGTCCGCAATGAATTCATAATCCTTGATATAGCCTTCATCCTTAAGGATTCCGGCCAACGCCAGTTTCATTTTGGAACTCGGTATCTCAACCGTTTGATGCATGACCATATTACCGTTTCTAATCCTGGTCAGGAAATCAGCTACGGGATCAGTAACGACCATGTCTTATACCTCCTTAATACAAGCTACCAACTTGCCTTGGTGACTCCTGGTAATTCTCCCTTATGGGCCATTTCTCTGAAACAAACCCGGCATAATCCAAATTTACGCATATATGCTCTGGGTCGTCCACAAATCTTGCAGCGGTTATATGCCTGCACCTGGTACTTATGTGGGCGCTTCTGCTTAGCAATCAGTGATTTCTTAGCCACTTCACGAACACCCCCTCTTATCTGAATGGCATTCCCATACTCTTAAGCAACTCACGGGCTTCTTCATCGGTTTTGGCCGTAGTCACGATGACTACTTCCAATCCCCTGATCTTGTCTATCTTGTCATAGTCGATTTCGGGGAAGATGGTCTGTTCTTTAATACCGAGTGAATAATTCCCACGTCCGTCAAATGCCTGAGGTGAGACTCCCCTGAAATCACGCACCCGGGGCAGGACTACGTTTATCAGTCGGTACAAAAAGTCATACATACGCTCGCCCCGCAGGGTCACCTTGCACCCAATCGGCATACCCTCACGCAGTTTGAATCCGGCAATGGATTTCTTAGCCTTGGTAATTACCGGTTTCTGACCGGAAATAGCCCTAAGATCATTTACGGCCCCATCCATAGCTTTTGGATTCTGGATGGCTTCCCCAACCCCGACGTTGATGATGATCTTCTCTATTTTGGGAACCTGCATTATGTTTTTGTAGCTGAATTTGTCCATTAGCTTCGGGGTTATATCTTGCTTGTACAGTTCCAACAACCTGGCCATTGTAAAGTTGGCCTCCCTTCCTGGAGTTTTAGTCTAATACCTCACCGCACTGCTTACAAATCCTGGCCTTCTGCCCGTTGTCCAAAACCTTGCTCGCCCCCCGGGTCGGTTTGTTGCACTTGGTGCACAGCAGCATTACGTTGGAAGCATTAAGTGGCGTTTCCACCTGCAGAATGCCTCCCTGAGGCAGACTCCTGGTAGGCTTCTGATGCTTCTTGGCCTTGTTGATGCCTTCGACAACCACCCGATTATCGGCGGGGATAACTCTCAGCACCTTACCTCTTTTCCCTGAGTCCTTACCGGTTATGACGGTAACCATATCACCTTTTTTTATGTTCATCTTTCACACCTCCACCGACTAAAGGACTTCCGGAGCCAAAGAGACAATTTTCATGAAGTTCCGGTCCCTCAGTTCTCTGGCCACCGGGCCAAATATGCGGGTACCCTTGGGATTATTATTATCATCGATGATGACGGCCGCATTCTCCGAAAATGCTATATGGGAACCGTCGGGCCGCCTGATTTCCTTTTTGGTGCGGACCACGACTGCTTTGACCACATCACCCTTCTTTACTACTCCGCCAGGACTGGCCTCTTTGACACTGACCACGATTACGTCGCCCACAGTCGCATATCTTCTGGTCGATCCTCCCAGGACCTTAATACATAAGACCTTCTTGGCGCCGGTATTATCACCAACCTGTAAAACCGTTTCCTGCTGAATCACGGAATGAACCTCCCTTCAAATACCCCGACTATCCAAGAGTCTTGGCTTTTTGTACAATTTCTACCAGTTTCCATCTTTTATCCTTGCTTAAGGGTCGGGTCTCCATGATTCTAACCACATCGCCGCTCCTGGCTTCATTGCTCTCGTCGTGGGCTTTATATTTCTTGTTGGTCCTAATGGTCTTTTTATATAGTGGATGCTGCTTGACGGTTTCCACCCTGACGGTGATGGTTTTTTCCATCTTGTCGCTGGTGACCGTTCCTATCATGCTTTTACGGTTGCTTTGGTTGTCAGCCACCTGTTAGACCTCCTTCTTAGTTGCTTAATCTGGAAATTTCCCGTTGTCTCAGTATCGTTTTACACCTTGCAATATTCTTACGTACATCTCTGATTCTCATGGGATTATCCAGCTGCCCGGTGGCAATTTGAAATCTGAGGTTGAATAACTCTTCTTTATAATCAGAGACCTTTCTAACCAATTCCTCGTCGGTTAGCTCTCTCATCTTATCAACTTTCACTAACCTCACCACCCATTTCTTCCCTCTTTACAAAGCTGCACTTGATGGGGAGTTTATTTGCAGCCAGGCGCATGGCTTCCCGGGCTACTTCTTCTGGAACCCCGGAAAGTTCGAACATGACCCGACCCGGTTTTACAACTGCTACCCAATGTTCGGGTGAGCCCTTGCCCTTCCCCATGCGGGTCTCCGCCGGTTTAGCGGTTATGGGCCGGTCCGGAAATATTTTAATCCATAACTGTCCGCCTCTTTTGACATGACGGTTGATAGCTATACGCGCCGCTTCGATCTGCCGATTGGTAATCCAGGCCGGTTCCAAGGCCTGCAATCCGTATTCACCGTACGTCACGGTGTTACCCTTATGGGCTTTACCTTTGAGACTGGGACGGTGCTGTTTTCTATACTTGGTTCTTTTAGGGGTAAGCATTATTGCCCTGCCTCCTCCACTGCTTTCTGCTTCGGTCTTTGTTTGGCTTCGGGCGCAACTTCACCGCGATTGATCCACACCTTGATGCCGATCTTCCCATACGTGGTGTTGGCCTCAGCGAAACCATAATCGATATCGGCTCTTAGAGTGTGCAGAGGTACCTTGCCTTCAGCATACCATTCTGTTCTGGCTATCTCGGCACCACCCAAACGGCCGGATATAGCTATCTTTATGCCCAGGCCTCCTATCCGCATTGTCCTCTGCACTGTCTGCTTCATTGCCCGACGAAAGGATATTCGTTTTTCCAACTGCTGGGCGACATTTTCAGCCACAATCTGGGCATCCAACTCCGGCCGCTTGATCTCCTGGATGTTGACGTTGACATTCTTACCAGTCAACAGACTTAACTTCACTTTGAGGTTCTCAACTTCAGTTCCGCCCCGTCCAATGACGATACCAGGCTTGGCGGTGTGAATGGTCACTCTAACCCGATTCCCGGTGCGGTGGATCTCAACCTTGGAGATACCGGCAGTGTAAAACCGTTCTTTGACCATTTCCCTGACCTTATAGTCTTCGTGCAGCAGATCGGAATAATCTTTATCGGCGTACCAGTTGGAATCCCAAGTCCTGATGACACCGAGCCTGAATCCTTTCGGATGAACCTTTTGACCCACTATCTAACCTCCTTTTCCTTGAGAACTACCGTAATATGGCTGGTCCTATGCCGTTTGACATCAGCTCTTCCATAAGCCCGGGGCCGCATACGCTTAAGGGTCGGCCCCTCATCGATCATAATCTCCGATATATAAAGTGCATCGGAATCCATGTCAAAATTGTGTTCGGCATTGGCTACCGCCGATTTAACCACCTTATCAATCAAAGGTGCCGATTTCTTATTGGTGTATCTCAATATTCCCAAAGCTTCCTTGATCTCCTTGCCTCTGACCAAATCGGCTACTTGGCGGGCTTTTAAGGGAGATATCCGTATATAGCGAGCTATTGCTCTGGATTCCATTTGTATATCTCCTCCTTCCTATCTACTTCTGCTGGACTTCTCGGATTTGCCGGCATGGCTCCGAAATGTCCGGGTAGGAGCGAATTCACCTAACTTCAGACCCACCATATCTTCGGTGATATAGACGGGAATGTGTCTGCGCCCATCGTGAACAGCTATCGTATGTCCCAACATCTGGGGCATGATGGTCGAACGGCGGGACCAGGTTTTGATAACCTTGTTCTGGCCGCTTTCGTTCATATCTTCGATCTTCTTTAAAAGCTTCTCTTCACAATAAGGCCCTTTTTTTAATGACCTGCCCATTGAAAGACCTCCTTAGCTTCGTACACAAATTAATTTTACTTGTTTCTCTTCCTGACTATCATCTTGTCGGAAGGCTTTTTCTTGCGGGTGCGGCCTCCGATAGCAATCTTGCCCCAAGGTGATACGGGATACTGCCTCCCGATGGGGGCTCGGCCTTCGCCGCCGCCGTGGGGATGGTCGACCGGGTTCATCACCGACCCTCTAACTGTCGGCCTTATTCCCATCCAACGAGATCTGCCCGCTTTACCTATCTTCTGATTTTCATACTCCAGGTTGCCTACCTGCCCCAGGGTGGCCCGGCAATTGATGTGTACCAACCTCACTTCACCGGACGGTAACCTTACATGGGCATAGGCTCCTTCCTTGGCCATGAGCTGGGCTACCGTTCCAGCGGAACGCACCATCTGTCCGCCTTTACCAGGGCGAAGTTCTATATTATGGATTAAAGATCCCACCGGGATGTCCTTGAGGGCCAGGGTATTGCCGGTTTTGATGTCGGCCTTGGATCCCGAAACCACCTTGTCGCCCACCTTAAGATTATTAGGGGCTAGAATGTAAGCTTTGGCACCATCTGCATAATGGAGCAAAGCGATGTTGGCGGAACGATTGGGATCGTATTCTATCGCTGCCACCGTGGCCGGTACCTCATCTTTGATGCGCTTGAAATCGATCACCCGGTAAAGACGTTTGTGGCCGCCTCCCCTATGTCTAACGGTTAAACGCCCCTGGGCGTTTCTGCCGCCCTTGCTTTTGAGGGCAACCGTAAGGCTTTTTTCGGGTTCAGTCTTGGTGATTTCTTCGAAGCTCATAATTGTCATATGTCTTCTGCTGGGGGTCGTAGGCCTAAATTTCTTTATGCCCATTTGCTTGCTCACTCCTTACAACACACCGAATGACGGTTTATTACATACCTTCGAACAATTTAATCTTGTGTCCCGGTTTCAGGCTAATGATAGCCTTCTTGCGGTCCGAAGTGCGTCCCTCAAACCTTCCCATCCGCTTGGGTTTGCCCTTGACCACCATAGTGCTCACCTGGTCGACCTTAACCTTGAAAATGTTTTCGATAGCGTTTTTGATCTCGGTCTTGTTGGATCTTTTGTCCACTATGAATGTATATTTGTTATCGGCCAGCAGATTCATCGACTTTTCAGTTACTACCGGCTTGATAATAATATCCCGATAATCTTTCATTTTAGGCAAATACCTCCTCTACTCTGGTAACTGCATCCCTGGTCATGAGCAGAGTATCATATTTGAGGATATCAAAGACATTTATATAATCGGCTCTGAGTGATTTAACTCCGGGAATATTGCGAGCCGACTTATAGACATTGACATCGCCGTCAGCAGTTACGACCAAAGTCTTTTCCGCTGCATTCAATAATCCGAGGGTTTCCAGCATAAGTTTGGTTTTCGGTTCCTCGAATGTAAGGAGATCAACCACTATTATGTTGCTTTCCTTCACCTTGCTGGAAAGGGCGGATCTTAGTGCCAACCGTCTAACCTTGCGGGGAAGGGTATAAGAATAGTCTCTGGGTTTAGGCCCAAATACGATTCCTCCGCCTCTCCAAATGGGGTTGCGGGTGCTGCCCACCCGGGCCCGTCCGGTCCCTTTTTGCTTCCAGGGTTTCCTGCCTCCGCCGCTGACTTCAGCCCTGGTCTTGGTAGAAGCGGTTCCTTGCCGCTTATTGGCCAACTGCATCTTCACAAATTGCTGCATCACCGCTTCGTTGGGCTCTATGCCAAAAACCTTATCGTTTAAGTCTATCTCCCCGACCTGGGTGCCGCGCATATCATATACTGCAACTTTAGGCATCTTTTTTTACCTCCTTCGTTCAAACCCCGATTATGCCTTAACTGAATTCTTAATCAGCACCAGACCTTTTCTGGGTCCGGGAATCGCCCCTTTGATAAGGATTAGATTTTTCTCGGGATAGACTTTAACTATCTTAAGACCCTGGATAGTAATCCGGTCTCCGCCATATTGACCAGGCAGTTTGCGGCCCTTGAATACTCGAGCCGGACCTTTGGCTGCCAACGAGCCGGGCCGCCGATGGTATTTGGAACCGTGTCCCATGGATCCGCGGGCCATGTTATGCCTCTTGACTGCACCGGAAAAACCTTTGCCTTTGGAGGTGCCGACTACGTCTACCACCTCACCGGCGGAAAATATGTCTGTTTTGATCTCAGAACCTACTTCATAATCATCTACATTGTTAACCTTGAATTCCTTGATATGACGGCACGGTTTCAAGCGAGCCTTTGCGAATATACCCATCTTGGGTTTATTCACCAATTTCTCCCGCACATTCATAAAGCCCACCTGGATGGCATCATAACCATCGGTGGCTGCCTTCTTCTTCTGCAGTACCACATTGGGATCGGCCTGTACCACTGTCACCGGAATAGCCTTGCCGGTATCATCGAAAACCTGCGTCATCCCTACTTTTATTCCCATAATTGATTTCTGCGTCTTGTTTGCCACCTATTCTACCTCCTAGTTGAGAATTCTCTGGCGAGCGGTTGGAAGTGAGTAATCCAACTTCGCCTATTTTCTAATCCGGATTTTCCACCTTGAGACCACCTTCACCCACTGGTCTCGCAGTACCGGTTCCTCAGCTATAACTTGATCTCTATATCCACTCCTGAAGGCAGATCCAGGTGCATCAGGGCATCTATAGTCCGAGGGTTAGGGTCCAGTATATCGATTAAGCGTTTATGGGTTCTCATCTCAAATTGCTCACGTGAATCCTTGTTCACATGCGGTGACCGTAAAATGGTGTAGGTTTTCTTTTCCGTCGGCAGCGGTACCGGTCCGGATACGCTGGCACCATTCTTCCTGGCAGTTTCCACTATCTTCTGGGATGATTGATCAAGCAGTTTGTGGTCAAATGCTTTCAATCTGATTCTAACTTTCTGGCCATTCACTCTAGTTTAACCTCCTTAGAATGGGTCGAGTTTATTACACGCATCCTGGCGTTTGGCAGCTGAAGACATCATTACCCCCAGCTGCTACACCTGGTTTGGGGTGGATTAGGATTCGATGCTGGTTACGACTCCGGAACCGACCGTGCGGCCTCCTTCACGGATAGCGAATCTCAGACCCTCTTCTATCGCGATCGGGGTGATCAGGCTGATCGCCATCTGGATGTTGTCGCCCGGCATCACCA
>JBEHWJ010000084.1:0-9444 GCA_040217755.1 Syntrophomonadaceae bacterium
CCGTCGGAGCCTACTGGATTTCTCGTTCGGTCCGCAGCTCGGGAGTGATTTTCGAATTTCAGACTACTGGTACCAGGCTTGCACCCTCCCCGGCTCGCTGCGACGTTCAGCTGAAACCTACTCTCTCCGTCAAGGCCTTTGTGATTTGGAATTACAGAATAATATAATCGACTGGGCCGATTTTTGTCAACCGCTATGTCTTATTTTTCAATCAAATTGGGTAGCCGGGGATTCCCTGGGCTATCCCGCTGCGGCAGCCACATGTCATCTGTGGTGTCACGACTTCTTTATAGCTTCTCAACATTAGTTATTTCAACGTAACCTGTACCTCTTTGCCGAGGGAGCGGGCAACCTTAGACAGAAAGTCCAGGGATGGATTGTACGTCCCGCTCTCCAAACGGCTGATGTTGGATTTCTGGGTCCCAACTCGAAGCGCCAATTCTTCCTGGGTAATATTTTGGCTGGTTCGCGCTTCAATGATTTGCGAAATCACATCATAGCGCGGTTTCAGCTTTTCGTATTCAGCTTTGAATTCTACGTCCTTCAGCAAAAGCTCTTTCACTTCGGAAAACTTTGCTCCTGCTTTACTCATTGTCACACCTTCTTTCATAATCTTCTTTATAACGCAGTGCCCGTTCAATCTCTTTTTGCGGAGTTTTTGGGGTTTTTTTGGTGAAACCATGAAGCAATACAAAAGTCTTCTTGCGGTAGGTGAAATAAAATATCCTGCTGATATCCGAGGCGAACTTGATTCTTAACTCAAAAAGACCTTTACCTTTTATGGGCTTTACGTATGGTTCCCTTAATTCCGGCCCATGCTTTTCAAGCAGTTCTATTTCGCTAAAGGCTTTCGCCCGCATTTTCGCCTCCAACGACAGCAGAAAATCCAGCACAGGAATATCTCCGTTTTCCTTTTTATAGTATTCTACTTGCCAATCCATGATACCCCTCTAATTTTAATGTATGCTCCACCTCATCATCATGTTATCATATACGATAACACAACTCAAGCATGCTTTTCAAAGCAGAATCGGCGGAAAATCCGCCGACCCTGGCCAAGTTATAATTTTGCCAACACAAACTCATCTAATCACTATATCTATGCTGGGCCGTCATGAGTTATGACCATCGGCGGCCGGAGATTGCGAACCTGGCCCCGCTTATAATAGCTGGCTCAATATCGCAAAGCCAAATTCCAGGGCGATCAGGATGATGATGATCCATTCCAGGAAGTTGGAATGCTGGATATTGACCTGGTTGAGGAGCAGGTTGTAGTTTTGCTGGATGACCTGTAATTTGCGGTTCAGGCTGGCGGTCCACTGGTCGCTGCGCAGCACCTCCAGGGTGGCCTGGTAAACCCGGGCGTAGTAAATATCTTCGGTGATCTTAATCAGGTTTTCGATCCTCTCGCGGGTCTCGGTGATATTGGCGATCATCTGCATGCGGTTGCCTATGATCTGACGATAATAGCCCATTTTCCGATAGCTGGGCTTGGCGGCCGCCGCATCGATATCGCCATACATCACCTCCATCTCCCGGTTGAGCTGGTTGTCATAATAGCGGAGTTCCAACAGCTGGACATTGGCGAACTCGATCAGGTCGCGCAGGTCACCGGTATCCTCAGGATCGCAGAGCAAGGCCGTGTCCCATGTCACGATGGCGAAATCAGCCTCGCTGTAACTCAAGCGATTACGCAGGACCTGGGCCCGCATCGACTGGCTGAAATCCAGCCGTTCACCCATCAGCAAGGGCACCGGATCCTGCACCTCGGCGGATTGAGTTATGGTATAGATGGTGTAGTCCTCGTAGAAATCGGGGTCGATCTCGCATTTATCCGGGGCAGGCTGCAACAATTGCCGTAAAGATTGCAGGCAGCGGGAAAAAATATAGTCCAAACCTTTTTGTCCGGCAAAGCGCAATGCGATTGTTTCCGGTTCGATCGACTGGTCCGGGCTGACATCATGGTTCAGGCAAAGACTGATGGCGCCTAAATCATAGATCTTGGCCTGGGCTCCAAAAGATACGGTTCCCCAATCGCTCTCGTGGAGGAAACTCCCCAGCTTTATAGCCAGGGGCTGGGCCGGAATCTGGATCGATTTGGGGCTGACCCTGAAAAAGCGTGCCCGTGCTGGCATGCGCTCACCGGGAAGCACCTTCTCCAGCCGGTCCAGGTCGAATTCCTGGCCGGTCTCATATATGCGGTAGATGTAGATGGAAAACACTTACCTTCCCATCCTTCCTTCGTCCGAACCTAACGGCACCCATAAAGTTATGGTTAAATTTTACCATGACTCCGATAGTATATAAAACTTACCGGCACGGGGGCCCTGCGCAAGCGTCAGCAAATCACCCGGGTTGCTGGCCTGCGGCGCCGGGTGTCAAAGATGAGCGCCAATTGATACGGTCCTTTCGGCTGGCCGGTGCGGTCCAGGCTGTGCATAACGATACTTAAAACATAAGCCATTTGCCTGGCTAAAGTGTTACAATGCTTGATAACAATAAAACGTGCGGACGCAATCAGCATAAGGTGACGAATCTGAGTGAAACAGGATAAATTCAGCCTGAAGAACAGGCTCAACCAGCAAATCAAACCAGCCCTGGCCTTCATCTTCCTGATGGGCATCGTGAGCATGTTCTCCGACATGACTCATGAAGGGGCCAAGAGTATCTACGGGGTCTATCTCTCCCTGGCGGGGGCTTCGGCGGCCGCTATCGGTTTCGCCAGCGGATTCGGGGAGTGCGTGGGCTATGCCTTTCGGCTGGTGGCCGGTTACATAACCGACCGCAAAAAGAATTACTGGTTCATGACCATCCTCGGCTACCTTTTCAATATGGCCGCCATCCCGGCCCTGGCCCTTGTCCCGGAAAACGGCTGGGTGCTGGCCTGCGCCCTGATCATCATCGAACGGATGGGCAAGGCCATCCGTTACCCGGCCAAGAACACCCTGGTCTCGTTCGCCGCCACCCAAGTGGGCCACGGTAAAAGCTTCGCCATCCAGGAGTTTTTGGACCAATTGGGCGCCTTTCTGGGGCCGGTCATCCTTTTCATCACCCTTTACCTAAATAAAGGGGAAAACACCTTCGCCGACTATGCCCTGTGCTTCGCCATCCTGGGTATCCCCGCCCTGCTGACCATGGTCGCTCTATTGCTGGCCAAATCGAAGTTTCCCACCCCGGAGAGCTTCGATACCGGCCCGGAAGACGGGGGTGGCAAAAGGCTGCGCACCACCTTCATCATCTACATGGCCGCGGCCAGCCTGCTGGCCCTCGGCTTTGCCGACTTCCCCCTGATAACTATGCACGTCTTCCGCCAGCAACTGGTCGCCTCCGATCTGCTGCCCCTCCTGTATTCGGGGGCCATGCTGGCCGACGCACTAGCCGCCCTGTTGTTCGGCTGGCTGTTTGACAAGTGGGGCATACGGGTATTGATGATCTCCACAGCTATATCGGCCACCTTCGCAGTATTCATCTTCAGCGCCAATGCCCTATATGCGGCCATAATCGGCATCATCATGTGGGGCATCGGCATGGGGGCCCAGGAATCCGTCCTGAAATCAGTAGTGAGCACCATCGTCCCCAAAGACAGCCGGGCCACTGGGTTCGGGGTGTTTGAGACCGCCTTTGGCATCTGCTGGTTCCTGGGCAGCTGGCTGATGGGAGCCCTCTACGACATCGCCCCGCTGTGGCTGGTGGTCTTCTCGGTCACCATGCAGCTGTTGGCCATCCCCATGTTCTACCTCACCTGGACCTGGTACCGACGGGAGAGCGTGGCCTGAGAGTATACCACCAGGAAATAGAATAATAATAGAAGTAAAATGCCGCCGCCTGTTCGCATGGCAATGAAAGCCCTTCCCGCTACCGGGAAGGGCTTGGCTGTGGAGGCGCCGATCAGTTCAATCCGTTGCGCATCAGAAGCCGGCGGTCAGTTTGCTCGGCATCACGATAGTCTTGGTGGGCTTTATCTGATATTTGGCGGGGATCACCGGCCCCCGGTCGGTGACCTTGGTGGTGGTCTTGAACGCGCTGGCGGGCAGCACCCGCCGCACACTGTGGAATTGGTCCCCGTACCAGTTTTTGAACCCGCGCACGATGCCGATACAGGTTGGGAAACCCTTGGTGGTGCCGATGAAACAGGGCTCACCTTTGTACATCCCTACGTACATGGCCACATGGCTGATGTAGGTGGTGCGTTGGAAGGTGAAGATGTCCCCCGGTTTGAGGTTGCCCGTCCCGTACATGACCCCGTTCTTTACATAGACCCCGCTCACCTTGGTCCCTACCTGGTTGTAGTTGCGGCAGGCCGAGGTCACCGGATAGCCGAAGTCCTTGTAGACCAGGGAAACAAAATTGGAACAGTCTATGTACCCGGTAGCGGGATATTTGTAATGCCCGTATTTCATGAAGCCGTATTCCATGTACCAGATGGCCCGCCCCACTATCTTGTCGGCCGGGCTGCCGTCATAGTCGCTGCGAAAAGCATCCACCACCGGTTTGGCTACAGTGTTGTATTTGCTGATGCTGGTGGCGGTCGCCGCCGTGGCCGGCGGAGCTGCGCATACGCCCATGGTCAGGATCAGGCTGAGCGCCAGGAATAAGGCCGATATTCTGTTTTTTACTCGGTTGCTAATCTTCATATAAATCCTCCATAAAATTCTAACTGCGCCTCCTGATTCCAACATTCGACACGGGCTTGGCGCTACCTTTTGGTAAATATGGGTATTGACATCTGAGTTAGGTGATTAGAGGCTAAAAATGCCGGAGCCCCCTGCACTTACAGCAGATGGAAAATCGATGTGGTAAATGGTGGCAGGACCGGCAGAATTTCGATTGCAGGCACAAAATTGGCAAAATATCCCGACAAGCAACAAATAAGATGCTAATATATAGAAAAACCTTCTGTAATCTATCGTCTTTCCTTGGGGATTTTTCAATCGGGTGCCCAGTAGATATCCATAGTGAATTAACGAAGGAGTGAAATCACTATGCGGAGGAGCAATTATCCCCTGTATGAGACTGACCGGGTAGACAATCTCAAAGAACTGCTCTCCAACTGTGCTGCCCGGTATACAGACAGGATCGCCTTCCAATACCGCCACGGCAGCGGCATCGCCCAAGTTTCCTTTCAGCAATTCAAACAGGACGTCGAAGGCCTGGGTACCGCATTCCTGCAGTTGGGCTTGCGCAACCGCCATATCGCAGTGCTGGGCGAGAATAGCTATGAATGGATAACCACTTATTTTGCCGCCACCGGGAGCTCCAACGTGATCGTCCCGGTCGACCCGGAACTGCCGCCCCAGGAGATGAAAAACATCCTGCAGGGCAGCGATTCCACCGTCCTGGTTTATTCACTCCGCTTTGCCGGGTTTATTCCCGATCTGGTCCGGCAGGTCGATAAGCTCGAATGCCTGATAAGCATGGAGGCCGCAGCAGATACAAACACGGTCAAGTCCTATCCCCGCCTGCTGGAACTAGGCCGGCAGTTGCTCGAGCAGGGCGATCGCTCCTTTACCGACAATCCCATCGACAATCACGGGCTGGCCGCCATCATCTATACCTCCGGCACCACCGGGGTCAGCAAAGGGGTTATGCTGTCCCAGTACAATATGGCCAGCAACGTGGTGGCCTCCGCCCAGCATCTCACCGCCGGCGAATCTTCCCTGCTGGTACTGCCGCTGCACCACACTTTCGGCTGGACCGCCGGCGTCCTGTGCATGCTGCATATCGGTGCCAGGATATGCATAAACAACAGCCTGAAAAATCTAACCCGGGACATGCTGCTGTTCCAACCCACCCAGATGTGCCTGGTGCCGCTTTACCTGGAGACCATGTACAAGCGGGTCTGGGCCAATGCCCATAAACAAGGCAAGGAACTACTGCTAAAATTGCTCATCGGGTTCAGCGACGATCTGTTGAAATTGGGCATAGACAAGCGCGAACGCTTCTTTGACAGCGTCCTGTTCCACTTCGGCGGCCGGCTGCGCCTGGTGATATGCGGCGGGGCCCCCCTGGATCCAAAATATGTCAAGGGATTCCGGGAGCTGGGCATTGCCATCCTCAACGGTTATGGGTTGACCGAATGCTCCCCTTGCGTGACCAGCAACCGCAATGAGTATTACCGCGACGACAGCATCGGCCTGCCCCTGCCGGGGGTGGAAGTGAAGATAAACGACCCCGATTCCGAGGGGGAAGGCGAGATATGGGTGAAAGGCCCCAACGTCATGCTGGGCTATTATAAAAACCCCGCCGCCACTACCGATACCATGGCGGGCGAATGGCTGAAGACCGGCGATATCGGTAAGATAGACCAGGATGGCTTTCTATATATCACCGGCCGCATCAAGAACATTATCAAACTGAGCAGCGGGATAAACATCTATCCGGAGGAACTGGAGGCCTTGATTGCAGACATCCCCTATGTAAAAGACGTGCTCGTATACGCACATACCGAAGCGGGGCACATGGAACCCCGGCTCACCGCTGAGGTGCTTCTGGATTCCGACTATATCGGGGACAATCTTATCAAGAACCCCGAAGAGAGGCTGGAAAAAGCGATCGATGCTCTAAACAAATCACTTCCCTACTATAAAAAGATACGCAATATCCAGTTCCGCGAGACCGAGTTCGAAAAGACCACCACCAGGAAGATCAAACGATTTAAAATCGTACCTGGGCAATAAGAGGGACCCCTTTTTCGGAACATAAATAAAGTGGCTCAAGAAGCAGGATAATACCCAAAAATGTTACCAGGCAGTGATTTTTTGCCGACCAGGCAGGAAGGAGAGTGAATTCATGATTAAAAATGTTGGCCGTACCGACAAGATCATCCGTTATGTACTCGCTGTTGTTTTTGTATTCCTGGCGATCAAAGTATCCTGGTGGTTCTGGATCCTGGCTATAATAGCTGCAGGAACCGCTTATCTGGGCACTTGCATGCTCTACGTTCCCTTGGGTATCAACACTAATAAATAGTATAGTTGGTCAATTAGTTGAACGTGAGTTTATTTCGGCCAGCCCCTCGATTTTCAGTAAATCTGAGATAGTACCCGGAGTGTAGTTCATCGGCGATGGTCATGGCATGGAGTTCGATTAATAATCCTCCCAACGGCCGCATAGATATTAATATTGCGGCCGAGGGGGGATTACCATCGATTACGAAGGGCTGATGATCCTTAATATGATGAGATACCGGTTATATATGCCGATGGAGGTTATCGTCGATCGATTGTTTGCCGGTAACTGGGCGCGGGCCAACGAGCAGGTGCTCGGTCTGGAAAAGAATAAACTGATTGAATTCGCGGGCGATTATCAGGTTTCCCTTACTGACGCTGGGAAGAGGTTTTTAAAACAAAAGCGCCCATAAAAATATCGAGGCAGTAAGGGGCCGGGAGGCATTGTTTTACACCAATAAAAAATCCCTGGAACCGCAAGCGATTCCAGGGACCAAAGTTACTATTTTACCAGCTATTTCTTCTCGGCTGCGGGGTATAGCAGTCCCGGCAATATACCGGTCTTTCGCCCGTAGGCTGAAAAGGCACGGTAGCAATCTGGCCGCAGTTAGCACAAGTGGCTTCGTACATCTGCCGGGCTTGACCGTAACCACCGCGATTGCCTCCCCTGGATTCGGCCTTGCGGGCCGCGCGGCATTCGGGGCAGCGGCCGGGCTCATTGGCGAAACCCTTTTCCGCGTAGAACTCCTGCTCAGAAGCAGAAAAGGTAAACTCGTTGCCACAGTTTCTGCAAGTAAGTGTTTTGTCTGAATACATTAAAAAACCTCCTAAATTTTCTGCCAGCAATCAAGGGTAATGCCTGCAATCCGTAATTCCCCTTAATTCAGAAGCATTCAGAAGGTCTATTCATCCCTAATTTGCCGAGCGTGACAAGCATAACAGATTGGTCCTGTAAATGCAAATAAATAACCGCGATTTCTGCGGTAATTTCACCGGAACTTATTGAGGGCCACCAGGACCGGGTCCCATACCGGGCTGAAGGGCGGTGAGTAGGCCAGGTCCATATCATATATATCTTCCAGCCTGGCCCCCATGGTTATAGCGGCGGCGATGACGTCGATGCGCTTGCCGGCGCCCCCCCGGCCGACGATCTGGGCGCCCAGGAGGCGATCGTCCGCCGGGCTGACGGTGAGCTTGAGCCAGATCGGCCCGGCCAGCGCAGGCAGGGCAGCCGTCCGGCACTCTACCGTATGACTGCGAAAATCGATTCCGTTGGCTTGGCATTCCTTGTCGGTGAAACCGGTACGGGATATCTCCAAATCAAAAATCCGGGCGATGCCGGTGCCCAGCACTCCCCGGAAAATTTCATTGCCGCCGGCTGCATTTTCACCGGCCACCCTCCCCTGTTTATTGGCGGTAGTCCCCATGGGGATGTAAACATCTTTGCCGGTCACCAGGTGGTGGGCGGTGGCGCAGTCTCCAGCCGCATACACTCCCTCCAGGTTGGTTTCCATACGGGGGTTCACCTTGATGGCATTGGCGATACCCAGCTCTATACCAGCAGCAGACGCCAATCCGGTATTGGGGCGGACGCCGATGGCTACCAGCACCAAATCGGCGGGGAAGCTGCCGCTGCGGGTGAAGGCCCGCTGTACCGTTTCTTTACCTGCAAATCCTATGATTTCGGTATCGACCAGCACCTTGACCCCCTGCTGCTCCAGGTCTTTCTGGACTTTGGCCGCCATATCGGGGTCCATGTTGGGGGCCACCTGCGGCCCGCGTTCGGCCAGGGTCACGGAATATCCCAGGTGGGACAGGACCTCAGCCATTTCTAAGCCGATGTAACCGGCCCCGGCGATAAGGACGTTGGCCGGCCTTCTCTGCTCCAGGTATCCTTTTACAGCCATCCCGTCAGCTACGGTGCGCAGGGTAAATATTCCCGGCAGGTTATTGTTGGGGCAGTCCAATACCATCGGGCGCGCCCCGGTGGCGACCACCAGTTGGTCATAGTGCTCCTCGAACCAGCGGTTGGCAGATAAATCCCTGAATACTACCTTCTTTTCACCCGGTTTGATTTCCGTGGCCTGGCATAAGTTCCTCACCTCTATACCCTGGCCGGCAAAATCCGCAATGGAGCGGACCAGCAGTTTTTCCTTGGCCATCGTTCCGCCGATGAAATAGGGCAGACCGCAGGCACCGTAAGAGATATTCTCACCCTCAGCAAACACCTTGATTTCCATCTCAGGATCCACCCGCCTGGCCTTGGATGCGGCACTGGTCCCAGCTGCCACCGCCCCGATGACGAGCATCTTCTTCATGATAGGTCGCCTCCCTCGATGATGTTGGACGCTTCTCTTGATTTCATTATTCGATCCAATTCAGGCGGTGTCAACCACCTGGCAAGCTTACCTTTTATTAGGACGACTCCAGGCTGAATAAACTGGCTGCGAAAAAAAGGATTATCCATCGATGGCCGCGAACAAGGTAGAAGCACAAG
>JBEHWJ010000085.1:0-9364 GCA_040217755.1 Syntrophomonadaceae bacterium
ACCGCAGTACCGGCCGGGACCTGCAAATATTCTGCAATAGTACGCCCCGCATCGGCAAAGGTATCGCGCCGGCCCAGGTCCACTCCGGCCTTTATACCCGCACCCCAGACCAATAAGGGCACCATTTCCCGGGTGTGGTCGGTTCCAACCGTGGTCGGGTCACAGCCATGATCGGCGGTGATCATCAATAAATCATCCTTACCCATGCTCTCCATCAATTGCGGCAGCCAGGCATCGAACTCCTGCAAAGCATCCCGGTAACCGTCCACATCGTTGCGATGCCCGTACAGCTGGTCAAAATCGACCAGGTTCACGAAAACCAGTCCGGAAAAATCTTCCCTCATGACCCGCAGTATCCAGTCCATGCCGTCTTCATTGTTCCTGGTGGGATGGTTTTCACTTACGCCCCGGCCCGCGAATATGTCTTTTATCTTGCCGATGCCCACCACCTGGTGACCGGCGGCGATGATGGAGTCGAGGATATTGGCCGGCGGTTCCAGGGAGAAATCGTGACGGTGGGGAGTGCGGATGAAGCTGCCCTCGGTACCGATGAAAGGACGGGCAATGACCCGCCCCACCGCGTGTTCCCCCTGCAGCATGGTACGGGCTATTCCACATATGCGATAGAGTTCCTCCAGGCTTACCACTTGCTCATGGGCCGCTATCTGGAAAACACTGTCCGCTGAGGTGTAAACGATGGGAAAGCCGGTCTCAACGTGCTGTTGTCCCAACCGGGCGATGATCTCAGTTCCGGAGGCCACCACATTGCCCAGGGTTTTCCGGCCTATCCTGGTTTCGAATTCTCGGATAAGGTCGGGTGGAAATCCATTGGGGTAAGTGGGGAAAGGATGCTCCAACAAGACCCCCATAAGCTCCCAGTGACCGGTGGTGGTGTCCTTACCCTTGGATTTCTCGATCATTTTCCCATACGCCCCCAGAGGCCGCTCGATCCGGTCCACTCCTGGCAGGTCCTCCAGGTGCCCAAGGCCTAACCTCTGCATAACGGGCAGGTGGAGTCCGCCCGACTCGGCTATGTGTTTAAGAGTATTGCACCCTTCGTCCCCATATTGATAACTGTCTTCGGCCGCCCCGATCCCAACGCTGTCCAATACGATCAAAATGGCTCTCTTTCCCATCGGCTTGTCCCTCCTTTCCCAACAAGTGTATTATATCAAGCCCGGGGATGACATTGGTGATAGACCTCGCGCAGGCGGCTCTTGGTCAGATGAGTGTATATTTGCGTGGTAGAGATATCCGAATGACCCAGCATCTCCTGCACCGCCCGCAGGTCGGCCCCGTTCTCCAGGAGGTGGGTGGCAAACGAATGGCGCAGCATATGAGGGGTCAGATCCTTCGCTATCCCAGCCTGACCGCCGTACTGGGCCAAAATCTTGAAGAAACCCTGGCGGCTCATTTTACGGCCATGAGCATTCAGAAACAAGGTGCGCTCACCCTGCCCTCTTATCAGCAGGGACCGGGACCGGGCCAGGTACCGCTGCACCCACTTGATCGAGGTCTGGTTGACCGGGATGATCCGTTCTTTACGCCCTTTGCCCACACAGCGCAGGAAGCCGGCCATCACATTCAAGTCTTCCAATTGGACCGCCAGAAGCTCAGATACCCGTATCCCGGTGCCGTAAATCAACTCCAGCATGGCACGGTCCCTTAAACCCAGAGGCTTGGCGACGTTGGGCTGTTCCATCAGTTTGTCCACCTCCTGGATGGTCAAAACCTGCGGCAGCTTGCGCTTTATCTTAGGCGTCTCCATGTCGGTGGTGGGATTCAGGTTTACCAGCCCCTCGGCAACCAAAAACTTGAACAGCCCTTTGATGCTGGAAAAGGTGCGGGCCACACTGGCATTGGCAGCCTCATTGTCCATCTCCCCAGCCAGGAAACCGGTGATGTGTTTTTTTCTGACCTCCTCCCAAGCGGTTACCCGGCATTCATCCTGCAGATACCGGGCAAATTTGGCCAGATCGCGCCGGTAGGCTGCGATCGTGTTCGGCGACAAGCCTTTTTCGTACTTGGTATAATTCATAAAGTTTTCAATAAATATTTGCAAAGCCGGCACCCTAATCATGGAACAATTTCTGTATATGCCCCTTCTATTCCATGCCCCGGCAGCTTATTCCTGCTCCTGATAATAGAAGTTCTGCAGCTTGATAACGAATTGATCGACGGTATCGTGGAAATCGGTGCCGGGAACATCTTGCGTCTGCTCCACCCGTACGGGGTTGCCGGTGGGATGCTCATCCTGCATCCAGCCGCTGAAAACCGGCACCTTTTCGTAAAATACCCCCGCCACCCTGGGCAGGACGGCTGCAAACAGCACCACCACCACGATCAAAGCCGCCACCCTGATAAGTTTTCCCTTCCACTTGCCTACTACAATGACCATGCCTAATCCCTCCCTTTCCGTATTAAACAAACAAACCCAGGAATAATGGTGAAAGATAAGCTTCGATCAGAGCTCCCACCAATACAATGACCAATGATATCAGCATCATCAGGGTATAACCGGCGAAACCCCGGCTGAGGGGCACACCACCCCCATAGTGAGAACGGGTTATATAGATGGAGAAGTTTATCCCCACCACCGACCATATTATCAGCAACGGTATGTATATCAGGTTTTGGGGAAGTATCGACAGGATGCTTATCAGTATACCTGAAACGGCCCGTTCCGAAACCAGGAAACAGACGGTAAAACCGAGGGAGAAACCTTTCAAAAATATGACTACCAATATCAATGGCATACCGATGATGGTCAACCCCAGAAACCATATGGCGATGATGCTTTTGGCCTGGTTCAGGAATGAATTCCATAGTATAACCTGCTTGGCTACCCCGGCTCCCGTCCCTCCCTGCAAATAGTCGTCGATCAAACCGAGTAGATGGTCCCTGACCCCGTTGGTCAGGCCCCCGGCTTTGAAGTCTCCCATAACTATTCCGGCCAGGAATGCGATAACGATAAGCAAATATTGCCATTTGTTTTCCTTGACATGCCGTTTCAGCCTCTGCATCAATTTCATCTGTTTCCCTTTCCTGGCATATGTCTCGCGGCAAGGAACCTCTCTCTAATCATATTTTGTCCCTTCCCACTTTATGCCTAAAGTAATCCAGGGGCGGCAGGCTTATCCGGCCATCAAAACCGTCTTTTATTGGCGGGGCACCCCGGCCATCACATGGCCAAACCATTTCAGAAAAAATGATTGCCGCCGGCTGTCTTGTATTTCAGCCCGCGGCAACATGGTGCCGGTTATTTAGGGTTGGCCTGATTATATCCTATCCGATTTGCGCAGGGCTTCATAAATCACTGGTACCACCTGCTTTTTACGGGATAGAATCCCTTTGAGAAAAATACCCCCGTTGATCGATTCGTGTTGGAAGGCGTCCTCGACCAGGCCCTTTTTTGCCCCGGCTACTATCATCTCGGTGCCAGCTTCGAAAATGCTGGTCACCATCAGGCACATCAATGCATAGCCCCGTCTTACGCAAAGCTCTTCCATGAGCGCGACCAGATGGTCACGGCGTTGGGCTAATGCCTTCAGGTCTACGGTTTCCACCTGGCTGACGGCAAAGGTGGTGTCGCCGCTGGCATACTCCTTCAGGTCTTCGTTGACCAGCTCTGCATCGGAAAGCCGGTCCACCTGATTGATTTCAGAATAGAGCTTCTTGCCCCAGGTCATGGCGTCGAAACCGGATAGCCGCTCCAATTCCCGGGCTATGCCGCGGTCTTTTTCGGTAGTAGTCGGCGAAGCGAAGATCATGGTGTCAGACATGATGCCGGACAACAACAGGGCGGCCAATCCTCCCTCCAATTGGACCTTGTCGTGTAAAAACATCTCGGCTACCAGGGTCGAGGTAGATCCCACCGGCTCGTTGTGGAAATATATGGGCCACAAGGTCTGCAGATCCCCGACCCGATGGTGGTCGACTATCTCCAGGATTTCAGCTTCCTCGATCCCTTCCACAGCCTGTTTCTTCTCGTTGTGGTCGACCAGTATCACCTTTTTCCGTTTCATCTGCAGCAGATTGTAACGGGAAATCATGCCCATGAACCGGTTGTCGTCATCCACCACCGGATAGTTGCGGAATCGGCTGGCCAACATATTGCGCCGGGCCTCATCCACTTTTTCGTCCGGTTCAAACAGGACCAGATCCCTGGTCTTCATGATTTGGCCGGCTTGTCTGGCCAGCAGTTCCTTGAGTATCTCCGGACTGCGGTCGACGTCCGCGGCCGAACCCAGCGATTGCAGAAACAACATGGCAACGTCGCCCAGGGTGAGCAGACCCAGAAAACCTTTCCGCTCATCCACCACCGGCAGGGTCTTGATATCGCGGGAACGCATGAAACCACCTAAATCCAATAAAGTGGTTTCAGGACCGGCGCACGGCGGCAGTTCCTCATCCAGCAAATCCTCGACCCGGGTGCTGACATCATGGACGATCAGCGGATGCTCGATCCCCAGGTAATCCAACAACCAGGTCAGCTCCTCACCCAGTTGCCCAGCCGCGGCCGCCACAAATATGCCTTGATCGGTATTCTGTTTGAAAGCTTGGTAAGCGATAGCCGAGGCTATCGAATCAACATCCGGGTTCCTATGACCTATTATATAAACGGGTTTCAATTCTTGATCCCTCCCGAAATTCCTGACCGTGGCCACAGCTTGATTATATCATGTCCGACGGAATCGATACCCGCCCGTAATAGCCCCCGCCGCCATCGGTGATGACCAGTGAACCGCTGCGCATGGCTTGTATCGCGGCAGCCGGACGTTCTCCGGCCGTCCGGCGGATATCCTCGACCGGGACCATTTCCATAATCCCGATCTCGTTGGCAAAGGCCTCCAGCAGACGGTGATAGGTGACCGGACCGATACCCGGCAGGTCTTTGAGCGGGATACGGTAATGATAGGGGGGCCGGTCTGGGGGGTGGCGATGGCAGGGGGTGTCCTGGATCATCACTATCCGATCATACACGCCCATCACCAGGCGCCCGTTCCCACATGCGGGGCAGCGGGTTACCGGTGGGGGCTCCACCGCGATCCGGCCGCAGGAGGGACAGTAACTGCGGTGGTATTTGCCCATGCGGGGGTGAAGGCCGTAATTGGCAGTTATGCGCCGCCCCTGTATGCCCCACAGGGCCAGCCGCAATTCGGTAAAATTTCTTTCCGCCATGGCCAGGCGGTTATATTCGCGGGCTATGTTGGCCGCCGAATGAGCATCGGAATTGGATAGATATTGGAACCGGCGGGTTTCTGCCAGGGTGTCGGCCAGGCAGCTGTCCGAACTCAAGCCCAACTCGATCACCTTTATATCTTCCGTCACCGGGCCCAGTTCCTTGAACAGCCGGTCGGTCCATGCACCATATGCACCTTTATGAGGGGTAAAGGCATGAGCCAGGCAGAAGATGCCTTCTAATGAGACGCATTGCCCGATGATATCGGCCATGGGTAGGTCCATCTTCTGGGTGGACAGGCTCATATTGCGGATATGAGGAACTAAAAATCGCTGCCACTTATAGAGGGATTCAAGATCGGGGAGATAAGCCAGGGCGTGAACTCCTTCCCTGGTCTCCACCTCCGATCCGGTTATCAGGAGGATGCCGTTCCGGCTTAGGAAACCTCCCCTGTCCAGCTGGCGGAGGTCTCCCACCTGCAGCATATCTTCAATCTCTGTCGTTACCAGCGGGCTGCCGGCATCTACTACCCCTACTATGTCCAGGCCTTTGCGGGGAGCATCTTCAAAAATGATCGAACGCAGGGTCAGACTCCGGGCGGCCGTTATTTTTACCGGTCTCCCCCCTGCCCTGCCGATATGAATATGGAGATCGGCAAAAAGGTCTCTATCGCTGCGAATAGGCATATTGGATCCCGATAATGCTTTTACCGTCGGCGATCTGCCCGGTAAAGATATGCTGATAGGCTTCGCTCAGGGGCACCCGTACTGTTTCCATAAACTCGTCGTAATCCGGTTTGGCGGTGCCGTCGGTCAGCCCGGTGGCCATAAATATATGCAGGCATTCATTGGTAAACCCGGGGGCGCTGAAATAGGTGAGGATTTTCTCCCAATCAGCGGCAACCAGCCCGGTCTCCTCCTCCAACTCCCGGCGGGCACAGTCCAGCGGATCTTCTCCATTCTCCAGGGTTCCGGCCGGGATCTCCAGCAGGACCCGTTCCACCGGTTGGCGGTATTGCTTCACCAATACAACCTGGCCTGCCTTGTCCAGTGCTACTATCGCTACCGCCCCGGCATGTTCAACTACCTCGCGGGTACTATGCTTACCATCGGGCAGTTCGACGGTATCCACCCGCAGGCGTACTATACGGCCGGCGAATATCTCCCGGCTATGCAGCGTTTTTTCTTCCAAATCCATTTGCTTGCATTCCCCCTGAATATTATGTTGATCCCCTGCATAAAATTGGCACGAGGTGATATGAATGGAGCTATTGGTGCACGAAAAAGGTTTCTCGTTTGCGGGCGGGTGGCAGGACCTGTTCGACTTATTGGCTGACTATCCTCCCGAAACCACCCTGCGCGATTTTGTCCGCTGTCGGCTAAGTTAACCGTAATTCATGGACAGGCAGGCCAATCGGCTGATTCCAAAGTTATTGGCTTACGGCTTCCCTGACTATACTGATGATCCACGCCGCATCGGTGATAAGGTCCTCGACGCGGATGTATTCTTCCACGGTGTGGACCTTTTTCATACCGATACCGAGATTGGCGCAACGGATGCCGGCGCCGTTGATTATGCTGGCGTCGCTCCCGCCGCCGGTGCTCTCCAGGCGGGCCGCCACCCCGATCTTTTCCGCCGCCCGGACCGCCAGTTTGACCACCTCTTCATCCGCCTGCAGGGCCGCTTCCGGGTACAGCAAGACCACCTCGACCTCGGGCTGACCACCGTTGGCGGCCACCTCTTGTTTAAATAGGCGGCCAAGCTCCATGGTCAATTTATCGAGCTTGGCCCGGTCCAGGCTGCGGGCCTCTCCTCTTACCCGGCAGAAGGGGGCCACGATATTACGGGCCAGACCCCCCTCGATTATACCGAAGTTGCAGGTGGTCTCCGAATCTATCCGCCCGCACGGCATCTGGGCCAGAGCCCGGGCCATTATCTGGATGGCATTGCGGCCTGCTTCGGGATTCATACCGGCATGGGCGGCAATTCCTCGGACCCGGTATTCTATCTCGTTTTGACAGGGGGATTTACCCACGATGCTGCCGGGATCCCCTCCGCTGTCCAGCACGAAACCCATCGGCGACCGGACTTGGGAAAAATCGAAATTCTTTATACCCAACAGTCCCTGTTCCTCGCTCACCGTAAACAGGATCTCCAGGGGCGGATAATCGAAACCATTCTCCAGTATTACCCGGACCGCTTCCAAGATGGCAGCGGCTCCGGCCTTATCATCACCGCCCAGAATGGTAGCGGTGGCGCTCCTTATTACTTGATGGCCATCGAGCTGGGCCAATACGCCGCTGATGTTATGTCCCGGCACGACCGTATCCATATGGGCCGCCAGCAACAAAGGAGACCGATCCATTGTACCGGGCAGCTTCACCAATAGGTTGCCGGAATCTCCATTGAGTATTCGCCCGGCGTTATCCTCCATGGCCATGAACCCTAGTTCGGCAAACCTGGCGCTGAGATAGTCCCGGAAGGATGCCTCGTGACCGGATACGGAATCGATGGCCACCATCTCCAGGAAACTGTCAATCAGTCTCTCTCTTCGAATCGGGTAATTCTCAGAACAGTTCATCGCGCTCGGCTATCCCCTTTCTTCTCTCCTGCAACACTACGAATCCACCGGGCCGGTTATACTTCACCGATTGAATCTCGGCCATGATCGATAGGGCGATCTCCGCCGCTTTATGTCCGCCAATATCCAGACCGATGGGGACATGAAGCCTCTCCAGCCATTCCGGTGGGACCGACATTGCTTCCAAGGCCGCGAAATAAGCGGTTACCTTGCGTTTATTGCCCAGCGCCCCGATATACCTGGCCGGAGAGCCAGCCAACTCACATAAGGCGGCCAGGTCAAATTCATGATGACTGCTCGCCAGTACGATGCTGGTCGTTTCGGTTATCTCGCAACCCCCCAGAAGACTGATAGCATCGCCCAGTAGCAGTTGGCTGGCATTCGGAAACCTTTCCCCGGTCAGGGTATCTGCCCGGTTATCGATGACAGTCACCTGGTAACCCAGCATTGCGGCTATTTTATAGACATTCCAGGCGACATTGCCCGAGCCGACGATTATCAGGCTGTCGCCGCCGGTAATGGCTTCAGCTGTCAAATCACTTACCTCCCGACTATCCTTCTGCCCCCATTAAACATCTTAGTGCCCATACTCAAGTTGTCTCAAATTCCTTATTCCCAACCGTCTTTCTCTCTCTTTAAATTGGAGCAGACCGATTCCAATCTTATTACATCATACCATATAACCCGCCCCAAAACCCTTCACCGGGCCGGTGTTTCCCAGCCGCGGACGCATATCTAGGTTAACCGGAAGGGGTTGTATTTAACCCCATAATCGTAGGTGTCGACACCCTCGCTCTGCTTGAGGTAGCGGACCACCGCATAGGTGATCGGGGTGGCCAACACCTCATAGGCCACTTTCCAGCCATACTGCACCAGGACCATGCCCATGAAAATATCGGCGGAGTACAATCCCCAGAAAGCGATGGCCATAAATACCGTGGTGTCGATACCCTCCCCCACCAAAGTGGAACCAATGGTCCTGGTCCATAGCCATCTTCCCTGCGTCGCCAGCTTCATACGGGACAGGATCACGGAATTGGAGAACTCACCGGCAAAATAAGCCAGCAGGGAGGCGGCGACTATCCGCGGGGCAAATCCCAATACGGTGCGGTAAGCGCTTTCATGCTCAAAGAAGGAGGGGCTGGGTAAAGATACCACCAGGATAAACACCAAAGCCATGAGCAGGTTGGCGGCAAAACCCAGCCATATAGTGAGGCGGGCCCTCTTGAACCCATATACTTCGGTAAGTACGTCCCCGAAAATATAGGTGAGCGGAAACAGGAACAGGTCGGCGGTAAGGGTCATACCACCCAATTGTACCAAGCGTCCCGCCACTATGTTGGTTATCAACAGACAGGTGATGAAGAGGCTGGTGATGGCAAGAAAAGGGATGGAGATGTCAGTTCTGAACCTGGTCGGCATGGATATCGGTCCTCCTTGTTTTGTTAAGGCGGGTAATCGCGACCGCCATTATTATTTTGTCATCTGCATTATAACATATACCATGACCCCTGCACCCCCATCGCTGCTCCCTTCTCTCCCTTGGCTGTACAGGCTGCACCCGGCGGGGACGCAATACCCGCGGCTATCCATCGGTGGCC
>JBEHWJ010000086.1:0-8855 GCA_040217755.1 Syntrophomonadaceae bacterium
CTGATGATTGCCGATGGTCCTGCCGAAAGCTTTGCGCTCCTTGGCGTAATCGCGGGCGTATTCGAAGGCCGCGGAAGCCACCCCGGTGGATGCCGAAGCGATGAAGGGGCGGGATGAATTGAAGGCTTTCATGGCCAGTTTGAAGCCGTCGCCCTCCTCACCGACACGGTACTTCTTATGCACCTTTACATTGTCGAAGATCACTTCGGAGGTCTCCGAGCAGCGCATGCCCATCTTGTGCTCGCTCTTGCCAAAAGATACGCCTTCGGTCTTGGCGTCAACCATGAAGAATGATTGACTCTTGCTGCCCTTGCTGGTATCGTGGCTGGCCAGAACCGTCAGCTTGTTGGCGTGTTTGCCGTTGGTGATAAAGATCTTGGTGCCGTTGATGATATAATAATCGCCGTCTTTCTTGCAGGTGGTCCTGACCCCGGCGACGTCCGACCCGGCCCCGGGTTCGGTCACCGCATAGGCTGCCAGCTTGCCTTCTTCACACAGATCCGGATACCAGTAATCCCACTGTTCCTCGGTCCCCCCATACAGGACCGGCTCCGAAGCCAGCATATTGGCCAGCGGGGTGATGGCGATACCCAGGCACCCGCGGCATAGCTCCTCCACCACCATGCATAGGCCGACGTTGCCGAATACCATGCCATTGTATTTTTCCGGCGCGTTCATACAGTTCAGGCCCAGCTCAAACATCTTTTTGACTTCCGGCCAGGGAAAATCCTCCGATTCATCGTAGGTCGCCCTCACCGGAACGATCTCGTTTTCAACGAACTTCCTGACGGTTCTTTGCAATGCCAGTTGATCTTCGTTATAAGTAAATCCAAACCCCATTTACAGACGCTCCTTCCCTTTAAATCGAAAATATGGTCGTGCCGGATGCCGATATCCCTCCTTCCTTTTATCAAGCCCTTAAAACCTTCTCGACTGATTCATATATTTAGCAACTTTTATGCCAGAAACAAAAAGAGAGGCCCAATCCCTAAAAACGGGGCCTCTCAGCAATGCAACCTTTTCTTATTCAGTTGGTTTCTTATTCAAATACCCTTAAGATATTCCCTTTCAAACCGGCAGTCCGCAGTGTGCCGGTCGCCAGGGGCCTGGAAAATTGTCCAAACCATTTTGGACGAAACTCCCTGTCCCAACTATCAAGTCAATTATCCCCCATAAGTCCAGGTGATATTTTAATCACGCTTATCAATCCTAATTGCTAATATTAGTAGGGTTTTATATCGAACCCCGTATCAGCGAATGTTTCTTCATCATCACCGATTGTAATGTTTATCGACCACATCGGATTATTGGCATCGTCATAAACCAATACAGGATGAAGGAACTTTTTAGTGCCCCGATACTTGACCAGGCCTTCCTTCTCCAAATAATCGATTAGATCTTCTCGGGTAGCTTCCTCAAGACTTCTGTTGGACATAAATATAGTCAGCATAGAAATCTGGTCGCAGGCCCACATTTCAGCTCGATATGGCCGTCCGTCCGAAGTCATTCCTTCGTTCCAGCCTATATCTATAGCTCCATCTTCACCTTTTATCCGGGAAGGTTTGAAACTTGATCGATTGGGCGCCGGGTACTTAATATGATTCATTTTCACACCTCCTTGGTATTTATGTATTTATTGTCAGGATGACAATTCACCTAATTCATCTTCTGGTGAAACTAATATGAATTCAATATGGTCCACTATAACCCTAAAAATAACTCTTGCAGACATTGCAATAATAATCACCCGGCCTGCCGTTAGCTCGCAAATGGAACTTTCTGGTCGCAGCGGCCAGATATAATGTGCGTCGAACAATCCCTACATTGACGACAGCGGTATTCCCGGAACCGCACTTTGGACATGGCGGCAGCTCCATATCCTCGTAATACATTATGTGTTCGATGATACCGGGTTGCTCATCTTCCATCTCTATAAGTCTTTCCAGCGAGGTCTTTAGCGTTTCTGTGCTTTTTTCTTTAAGATTTTGTTCATCTCGGATTTTGGCGACATCTTCATCCTCGAAATACAATAAGGACATATCAAAAAACGATTCATAAATGATTACCCCAAAATCCGTATTATATCGAGCAAGCATCCCGCCGGGCGAAGATGAAAGGTAACGTATTTCACCGTTGTCCCATTCTTCGTCTTTCGTGACCTCGCCATAATCCTCCTTTTTAAATCTCACCAGTAATGTGTTAAGGGTTTCGGAAAAATCTGGCGATAGGGCAATGACGTCGTCCACTCGTTCGGATATATACACATCAAGCAAGGTGAATAAAAATATTCCCTCATATCCGCCGATTTGTTCAGGATGTTTTACACCATAGGCCTTACTGACCCCGTCGTGAATTTCCTTGGCATCGGGTTTTTCATCTTTGAAAAACAAACGCATATCTTTTTCTCCTTTTGATTTACTCAAAAAGAGAAGGCCCATCGACTGACGGGCCTTGATATCTATTGACCCATCGTTCAAGCATTCGCACCTTACTATGAAGCAGGTTGCGGAAGGATCATCGAGCTTGTCTCTAACCTTCTCTTTATGGTAATTAAAGTATAAAGAAGAACATACTGGAGTGCAAGTCCCAGTTGTTACAGCCAATCTAAAATGTCCGGAGATCAACTAGATTATGCTTCGATCCAATGCCCCAAAATTAACTGCAACACACCCCTTGGGAGCAATTAACTCCCTGTCCCATTTATCAAGTCAATTATCCCCTATAAGTCCGTACTGTTTGATCTTTTTGTACAAAGAGGATAGGTCCATGTCCAGAATCTCGGCGGTCTTGGTTTTGTTGAACCCGGTTTGGACCAGGGCCCGGGTGATCACCTGTTTCTCATAGTCTTTTATCTGCTCCCGCAATGATCCCTCGGCAATCTCACGGCTGCTGGGCGCACAAAGAAATGCGAGGTGCTTATCGGTTATCATCTGCTCATCGTTCATATCGGCCAGCAGCATGGCCCGTTGCAGGACATTCTTTAATTCCCGCACGTTACCGGGCCAGTTGTGTTTGCGGAGCAACCGGCCGGCTTCCCCGGAGATACCGCTGACCCTGGTTTTCATTTCGTTATTGATGCAGGCGATGGCGTAATCTACCAACTGCGGCAGATCATCGAGTCTCTCCCGTAAAGGCGGAATGTCCAGACTCAGGACATCAAGCCGATAATACAGGTCCTCCCGGAATTTATTCTCCCTGATCATTTCCTTCAGATCTCGGTTGGTGGCGGCTATCACCCTGACATTGACCCGGATCGGTTTATGCCCTCCCAACCTTTCGAACTCCCTTTCCTGAAGAAATACCAGTAGTTTACTCTGCATGGCGGGCGACATTTCGCCGATCTCATCGAGAAAAATAGTCCCCCCGTGGGCCAGTTCAAACTTGCCCCGGCTGCCACCCTTCCGGGCACCAGTGAAGGCGCCTTCTTCATAACCGAAGAGTTCGGCTTCCAAAAGATGTTCGGGTATGGCGGCGCAATTCACCCTGATGAAAGGCATCTTCGAGCGGCCGCTGGCCCGGTGAATCGCATGGGCAAACAGTTCTTTGCCGGTCCCGCTTTCCCCATTGATAAGCACGGTGATGGTAGGATGGAGAGCCGCCTTATGGGCCAGCTCCTTGACCGCCCGCATTTTTCCGCTTTCGCCGATTATTTCCGCAAAACTATAGCGGGCCGAGTAAATACTTAACACTTCATCCCGGTACATATTGAGTTCTGTCATCAGGTTATCGACCAGGTCCTTCGCATCCCATATATCCATCACTATGCTGTAGGAAAAGCATCCTTTTAATTCATCGTCTTGGAACAGAGGTATGCAGCTGGCTATCATGCGATAGCCATTTACGGTCCAGTTGTAACCGATTATGGCTTTACCGGTTTTGCGTACCTGCACCGTGCGGGTGTGGGGAGTCATCTCCACGATGGGATGCCCCATAACTTCATCTTCCGTCTTACCAAGTATCTCCAGATATTTTTTACTTACGAATTTAACAATCCCATCAGCATCCACGATGTGTGAAACCATGGCCGTAGTTTCATACAGGAAACTATACAGCAAAGACTCAGGTTTCAAGCACTACTACCCCCTTTACTCGAGACCGTCAACCAGTAAACCAGGAGTGAAGCACATTTATACAATTATTGGACATGTTCATTCTAACATTTTTCATTTTGGCGGGCGGATATTTTATATACATACGTCTTTTTGAATAATCCCGGTGAAAACGGCCCCCCGCAGGGTCCGGATGTTTTTAAAAAGAGGGTGATAGCCGTGGTCGCAGCTATCACCCAATATATTAGGAGAAGAGTCGACGATGAAATGTTTTGAGAGTTTCGGGGCGGGGGCGGCTTACCGGGCAGTGACATCGGCTGACCCGCTTATCTTATCCAACCACTGCAGTATGGTCGCCCCCAACTCCTTTTCATGGTGGGTGTAAAAATGACTGGCGCCAGGTATCTCGGCTATCTCGGCGGCACTGCCGCAACCGGCGTTGCTTTGCAGCCGCTCCAGCAATTCCCGGCTGACCGGTTCGAAATCCTGCGAGCCTCTTACCAGCAATACCGGACACAGCACGTCCTTGATCAACTCAGCCGTATCGGCCGGGGTCTCCGGTCCGTAAAAGCTTAAGAAAGCCGCGGGAATAAATATCCAGGGCATGGTACCGCGGCCGCGCAGCACTATCAATTGCTCATTCATGCCCAGCTCCGCCAGCTCCCTGGCTTTAAAGAGACCGCGTTCATAATAATTGTCGCTTACCAGGTAGCGCAGCATCGCCGCAAAGGAAGGCGGAGGACTGATCAGCACCATCCCGGCCACGCCCGGGAAGCGTTTTTGCTGCTGGGCATACAGTATCTTGGGGATCCCCTGGCTGTGCCCCACCAGGATTACCCGGGGATGGCCAAGTGCGGCCAGAAACTCTATCCAGGCTTCAAGGTCCAGCACACAATCGGTGAACTTTTCCCGCATCAATCCCAGCACCGGGCTTCTATCCCCATCCGGAGCAGTGCCGAAATCATGCCCGCGGTTGTTCACGCTCAGCACGGGATAGCCGCGGGAAGCCAGGATCTCCGGTAAAAAACGACCGACCCCGGTGTAGAAGTTCATGGCCGCGCCGTGCATGATCAAAACTGCCGGCTGGCGGGCATCGCTCTCGTAATAAGCCCCGTGCAATACGACCTGATCCCGCGTTTCCGTCCGCACCAATTCATTCTTCATGCCCGACTCCTTTGCGTCCTATCCGCTGCGCCGGCTGGGATACGATTATGTTACCCGCGGGCCGGCTTTATTTTCCCTGGTAAACCGGTTGGCGTTTCTCCAGGAAAGCCTTCATCCCTTCTTTTTGATCCTCGGTGGCAAAAAGACCGGCCCAGGTCTTCAATTCATAATTCAACCCTGAGTTCAGATCCACGTCTTGCCCCAAATTCAGGCAGCGCTTGGCGGCCTTTAGGGCGACCGGCGATTTGGCGGCCAGGGCACTGGCGATCTTGCGGGCCTCGTTCATCAACTGATCCTTGGGAACCACGGCGGTGACCAATCCGATCCGTAAGGCGGTGTCGGCATCGATATTGCGTCCGGTCATCACCAGGTACCGGGCCCAACCCGGTCCGACTACCCGGGCCAGCCGCTGGGTCCCGCCCGCCCCGGGGATGATGCCCAGGTTGATCTCGGGTTGCCCTATCAGGCTGCCTTCGGCCGCAATCCTTATATCGCAGACCAGGGCCAACTCGCAGCCCCCGCCCAGGGCCAATCCGCTGATAGCGGCTATTACCGGCCGGTCGAGATTATGTATCTTATCAAAGGTTACCTTGATGGTTTCCACGAATTTCTCGGCCTGCAGCATATCGGCGGTCGACATGAACTGGATGTCACCTCCGGCTGCGAAAGCCCTTTCTCCCCCGGTTATGATCACTGCCTTGATCTCGGGATCAGCGATGATCGCGTCCACAACTGTGTCTAATTCTACCATCAACTCATCATTTATGGCATTGAATGTCTTGGGTCTGTTCAACGTTATGGTGGCCACCCCATCTTGTTTATCGAATAATAACGTCTTTAACTCCACCAGACTATCCCTCCTTCGAATTTAGGACCAGCCGATATTGTGCCGGTCGCTTCCAGTTATTCCGTACCGCTTTGTTGTTCACAATCCCCCTCCCATAAAAACACGGTGCAATTTACGTGCCATCACCTGATAAAATGCCGGCCCCCAGTATCTGGCTCTGTAATCAATATATGAACTAACCTGTTGAATAATCCTTTGACTTTGTGCCAAGATTTTTGGCCAGATTTCCAAATAAAAATCCCCCCGTTTATGCAACAGGGGGGACGGGTGGTGTTACTCGATGAGATCCTTCGTCGCCTTCGGCTCCTCAGGATGACAAATGGGTGTCACTCTGAACGGAGTGAAGCAATAACTTGGTGCCTGTCCCCAAGTTATTTTAGGGTGTCACTCAGAGCGCAGCGAAGAGTCTCTCGGCCACCCTCCCGGTCTTGCCAGAATATCGCCGGGAAACTATAATTAGCTGTATTCCAAATCAGCGATGGCAGGGTGAAAAGATGGGGACTGGGAAAGACAACCGGCGGGGAGCAGGTATCGGTTATGCGGCGGGTGCATACCTGCTTTGGGGCATCCTGCCCGTCTACTGGAAACTGCTGCAGCAGGTTTCCCCGCTGCAGATACTGGCCCATAGGATAGTCTGGGCTTTTGTTTTCCTGTTGAGCCTGCTGCTCATTACCCGCAAATTCAACGGTTTCTGGAACGAGACCAGGCAGATCGCCCGGCAGCCCCGTAAAGTGGCAGCCGTATTTGTCGCTGCTTTAACCCTCAACATCAACTGGGGTACCTATATCTGGGCGGTAAACAATAACCACATCATCCAAACCAGCCTGGGCTATTATATCAACCCCCTAATCAGCGTCATGTTAGGCATCCTTTTCCTGAAAGAGCGCCTGTCGTTATGGCAGCTGGCTGCCTTCATCCTAGCCGCGGTGGGCGTCTTCAGCCTGACTCTGCAATATGGCGCATTTCCCTGGCTGTCTATACTTTTGGCTGCTACATTCGGGCTCTATGGCCTGTTTAAAAAGATGGCCAATGCCGGTTCCATAACCGGTCTCACCCTGGAAACCCTCTTGACCTGCTCGTTCGCCCTGCCCTATTTGGCTTACGCCGCCAACTCCGGCAGCAGCCAGTTTGGATTCAATCTATCCACGACCAGCCTGTTACTGATCGGTGGCGGGGTCGTGACCGCCACACCTTTGATCCTGTTTGCCGCCGGCGCCAAACGCCTGCCGCTCTTCGTGGTCGGCTTTTTACAGTATATCAGCCCCACGATCGCCCTGCTCCTGGGGGTTTTCGTCTATCATGAGCCCTTCACCCAAGGCCACCTGCTGTCTTTCGCGGTCATCTGGCTCGGTCTGCTGCTGTTCTCGCTGTCCCGGACCAAGGTACTGGTCAGTATGGAAGAGAAAATGGTCCGGCCCAGCGAGGAAGTTTAGATCAAGCATGTCAAGGGGAAACCATGATTGGAATATTGGCGGGCAAACAATTCCTACCACCATTTTTTCTTCTTAAAAAAGACCAGCATCGCTCCCGCGATGGCCAGCATGATCGCCCATAAAGCCGGATACCACCAGCGCCAGTGCAATTCCGGCATATTGTCGATATTCATCCCATATACCCCCACGATAAACGTGAGCGGAATAAAAACCGTGGCTATGATGGTCAGGACCTTCATCACCTCGTTCATCCGGTTGCTTACGCTGGAAAGGTACATGTCGAGCATGCTGGTCAGGATATCCCGCAGGGTTTCGGTAGTATCCATCACTTGAATTATGTGATCATACAGATCGCGGATATATAACTCCGTGCCCTCTCTTACCAGGGGCGTCTCCCGCCGGGTCAGGAAGCCGATTATCTCCCGCATCGGCCAGACGGACCGGTGCAGATACAGCATCTGGGTCTTCAATTCATGGATGAACTGCATGGTGGCGGGGACCGGATTGGTGACCAGTTCATCCTGGATGCCGTCGATCTCCTCCCCCAGCCCTTCCAGGGCGACAAAATAGTTGTCGACGATCACATCCAGTAGACAGTAGAGCAGGTAGTCGGACCTCGAGGACCTGACTAGACCAGCTTTGGCCTTGATCCGCTCCAGCACCGGGTCATATATGGCAGTGTTGCATTCACTGAAAGAGATGACGTAATTTTCGCCCAGGACAAAGCTTTCCTGCTCCAGGTCGAATTTACTGGCCTCACTATCGTAGACGACCGTCTTTACGGCCATATAGACATAATCCACATAATTCTCGATTTTAGGCCGCTGCCCGGTATTCAGGATGTCTTCCAACACCAGGGGGTGAATCCCCAAGCCGCGTCCCAATCTGCCGATGGTGTCCGCGTCGTGGATGCCTTCCACCCTGACCCAGTGCACGGTCGATTTATCCAGGCCGGCCAGGCTGACCTCGCTTAATTCCAGCTCTTTTTCCATCCAGGCGGATTCGGAATAGCTCAGCAGCCTGACCTGGATTTTCTCACACTTTTGTTCCCCGATGTGAACCAAACTCCCGGGTGGCAAGCCTGCTTTCACGGACTGTTTTGGCACCGGGACCATCTCCTCTCTCAACTGGGGAGTACCGGCCTGGATTTACTGCTGCCGATCGGTGCGTACCGGCCTGGATTCACCGCTGCGGCGTAAAATATTGCTGTCGCAACCATTATAACTTTCCGCTATGCAATTCTCCAACCACCCTATAAATTGGGGGACGGTTAGGGTCACTCTGAACGAAGTGAAGAGTCTCGCAACACGTGTCATGCTGAGCGCTAGCGAAGCATCTTGTGACACATAAAGGACAATAATA
>JBEHWJ010000087.1:0-8805 GCA_040217755.1 Syntrophomonadaceae bacterium
CCTTGGGTTTCTGACATATGTCATTTACAATTACACAGTAACTTGGTTTTGGGCATATGTCAATAACCTAAACGCGGTCAGGCAAAAAAAATAAAACCGGACGATGTTTTCACCACATCGCCGGCTTATCCATCCGGGCGGGAACCATTCTGCTGCAGACGGGCGTCCCGATACCTACTGGTCAACGGAGTGCGGTAATCCGGTACGGAAGGCAACCAGTAATTTGCACCGGAATCCTCTTCAAAGCAAGATATGGATTTGAAGATTCACCTGCAAAGCAAAATACTGACTCGATTCCATATATTCTTTAATCTCCCTGCCTCCCTGGTGCAAAACCGTCTCTTAGGCCCGCGGCTGCTATTAGGCACGAAGCCCGATGGGTTCCAATTCCTCGACTGTCTCCACCAGCCGGGCAAAGGCCGACTTCAGATTTTCCTGCTGCAGTTCCCAGGCGGTCCTCCCCGTCAAGGGCAGGTCATGGATTCTCTCGCAGTGGGGGATGGGATCGGCCAGCACCTCATAACCGAAATGATCGCCCAAGGCAAAAAGCTGCTGGCTATTGTGGTCCCACTCCTTGGTATTTATCTTATTGGGTATGATCAGATCAATCGGCCTCAGATCATCGATACCGCCGCTCAGACTTTGCTGCAGAGCCAGGATCTGGCCTAACTCGTCGGGATGTTCGAGGTCGGTACATACCGCCAATTTGGATGGGAAACCAGTCAACGGCTTTAAGGATTCCAACGAGGCGGGAAGTACCAATACGTATTCATAGGCCGCTCCTTCAATGAAGGATGTAAAAGTATCGGCCGTGGGCTGTCCTGCTTCACAACCGCCGAGGCTCAGCAGGTCCACCCCCAGCCGGGTTGAGGTTATGAGATCCCCTGAATCCGAATCGCTTATGCCCGTCAGCGGCGCCACCACCCCCAACCAAGCCCTGAGCTTTTCGTTACCTCCCACATCAACGATTAATACCCGGCGGCCCCGGGCCAGCAAACCGGTGGCCAGGTTGACCGTCACCGTGGTTTGCCCGCTCCCGGCATGACTGTTGATGATAGTCATCACCTTCATATGCTTCCCCTCCCCAACCAGTTTGCTACTGACGGCACCATCTACCATTCAAAATCTTCTCGATATTCGATGCCTGCCAGCCGGATCGCTCCTGGCTCACATCAATGCTCACGGGCCGCCTTGACAACCACTTCTGCCACCTATATTAGGGCATCGGTTACGGTTTTATCGGTAAGTAAACGTGCCTGCTCCATCAGGGGGGAGTTTCTCTCTACGATAAATGTTCCCCGGCTTTTGGCCGCCAATTTCCCCTGGTCGTTGGACAGATTGGCTTCCGCCACTATTATCGACCGGCCGGCGCTTATCACATAACCCTCACCAGTCAGCATTTTTTCATCAAACACCGGGGCCAGATAGTTCATGTTGATTTCCACCGACCGCACGATATTACCCAGCGTTATGGCGGCCATACCCATCACATTGTCGGCCAGAACAGCGATGATGCCGCCATTGACCCGGCCGGGATGGGATGAATAAATGGGACTCGGGTACATGCTGATGCCGGCCACCCCTTCCCCCAAATACGTAAACCTAAGGCCCAAAGCCTTGAAAAGCGGCGACAAATCCTGCATGCCGCAAATTGCCGTGAAGATCTTCTCATCCAGCCCTCTGTTTTCCACTTCTATCCGGTTCACGACCTATCCTCCCCACTATATCGCGGTAGAAAAAGCACCATTTAGGCTGCTCCCGACCTGTATCTGCCGTTATCCTAACATCATGCCTTTCCACTATGCAATAACAAACTGCAGCTCCACGTCCAGCACCCAAAGTGCCCGGTCCTTCTCGGTTGAGGGAGGTACCAAACCAGCCCGGCGAGTGGATGACGATTACCGCCTGTTAACCTAACATGAAGACGGGCGGGCGCTCCTGATGAAGTATTTCAGCAACCAGTTATAATCGATAACGGCGTTGCGCAGGAATGGTTCCAGCTCGGGATGGTATACCACCTTGATCCCGTTGCTCTCCACCACCTGGTCATTGTCGTGAGTTGACTCATCCAGAGTCAAATACAGGTTGGGACCGCCTCAGCCGATGCCGCCGAAATTGATGCGCAGCCTGGCATCCCCGGAGATCTTGCGTTTGTCCAGACCCTGCTGGTATTTCCGCCGGGCCCTTTCGGTTATGTTGAACATTTCTGTCACCTGCCTTTAGAAAATCCTCCCCGGATGGCTAATCGATAATATGGCCATATACCCTGTTAGGGTATTCATAATATAGCCTATCCCGACTGACGATGCAAGCGCCCCGCCCTCTTTTCCGCCTTCCCGCCGCTTAACTGCATAAGGCTGCAGCCGCGGCATTCCGCGTTATGCCAGGTGTTCGGTGAATAGCGGATAATAGGGGACCTGGTTGGAAAACTTGATGAACAGATAACCGTTGATGACCAGGAACAGCAGGCAGACCATCAACAGCAGCATGTCCTGGCCGGAAAAGTGCCAATAAAATTCCGCTTCGATATAGTAGGCGATGAAGGCGCCCAAAAAGGTCAGGAAGGCCACCAGGACTATTTCAGTTACCGAGCCCGGCAGCTTGTAGAACAGCCCCACGTATAGATAAAACAATGAAAAGATGATGCCGACGATCAACTGGGCGCTTATCAGCCGGGACAAGGCGAAATTGTAAAAATTATCGATATGTCGGAACAGGGAAAAATAGGCCAGCTCCAATAGACTCAGGGTGATGGCACTGAAAAAACCTATCTTCAAATGCTGCCAGATGGATTCCGAGGTCGAAAAAACGGGTAACGGGACAACATCGTGGCCAAAATGAAACAAGGTGTATATGCCGATAAACAACAGGCATTTAATCAATAAGTTTCTCATTTCTCTCCTCCGTGTGTTAACATCATCTCCATCAAAAAAATAAACAGACTTTATCCTTGGCCGCGGCGGCAGCCGGCACAGACGATGCCCTCGTCCATGGTCGTTCCATAAGCCTCCATGAAGGCTTCCCCACAGCGGGCGCAGTTGACAAACGGGAACAACCGCGGCTTACCGGCAATCTTCCTGGTTATCTTTTCGATTTGGAACAGGTCCTGGTCGGACATCTCCAGCAGTTCCTGCCCACGCTCCTGCCGCATGGCGAAGAATTTCTGCTTCTCTTCGGGGGTAGCGGTTCCGAACTTGACCTTCTCGTGCAGTACCAGGGGTTCATTGCTCTTCCAGACCGGAACCTTGAGAAGCAGCCGGTAGCCCTCCCCGCTCATTTTATCGACCCAGCTGAAGGCGAACTTGCCCTGATTGTCGATGATGAGGCTGTCATTGCCGAGAGTGCAGCCGGTGATCATCTGCACCCCATCCACACCGCATACATCATTCTCCACGATAGCATAATAACTGGTGCCGATATGCTGGCCGGGACGGCCCAGCAATTCCAGCACCAGCATACTGGCACGCGACCCCACCACGATACCGGGGCAGACATGCCCATGCAGAGCCGCCGCTTTGTCCCATGCCTCTCGATCCATCATCCTGGTTTCCTCCTTCATCTATATATCTTCCAATTCAATGCTGAACAACGACTCGTCCGGGAGTTCCACAAATGTATCCTCATCGAGTTCCTGCCGGGCACTCACGGTCAGACGGCGACCCGGTTTCTCCCAGATGCTGCGGCCGGCCCCCACATCCTCGCGGAAGGTGAACCTGGCCGGGTTGGCCAGGCGGGCCCGGGTGAGGCCCTGCAGGGAGTCAGCCAGGCAGCCGGAACCTATTACTGCCACCTTTAAGTCGGGGCGGTTCAATGGCCCCAACAATCGATCGGCGACCAGACCCATCCTCACCGCCATGTACAGCCCTGCGCAGGCTTCCTGGTGATGGGCCAGGGCTTCATCCAACATGATGGCGCGGCGCAGCACCGGATCCAGGGCCCGGATATCGGGTGTTTTCGGTGAGAATATGATGTCCCCTTGGTAGTAAGATTTGATATCCAAAACCGGGGTACCGTCCACCGCATCCAGGCCGCTCACTATAAGGCGGTTGCCCTCCACCCGGTCCAGGCGGACCAGTGTTAAAGCGATGGGATTGGGACGATTGGGGGAGCGCAGGCCGAACACCCCGAATTCCGGCAAATTAGGATTTATCCGCCGCGGCACGGCTGAGAGGACTCGCCGATCGGCTCGATGGAACCACAGCAAGAGCCACAGGTGGGAATTCTCCTCTATCCGGAGCAGGGCCTGGTGGTATTCCGGATACACCTCGACCACCGCGCTTTGCCCCAGCAAGGCCATGTCTGCCGGGTTGTCTATCCCCGATTTGACCACGCCGATCGGTTTGAGGGAGATGTTCATGTCATCGACCAAAGTAATCACTCCTTACTCGATATATCCCGATTTTCGACCCAGTTTCTTCCGTAGTTGCAGGGAATATCTTTTGCCGTTATTCCTGCCATTTGCCGATAAATCTCTGCAGGGGATTGAATACGATGGCTTCGATTATCATCACCATCAGCACCAGCAACAAGGCCCAAGCGAACAACTTGCTGGTCTCCAGATAGCCGCGGGCGATGAAGATGGCATTGCCTATCCCATCCTGGGCCCCGAGCAGTTCAGCCATAATGGTGATCCGCAACGAGGAGGCCACGCTCAGGGAAAAGCCGGCCATGAATCCGTAGAGGAGGCCAGGCAGGTATACCTTCAGCAGCTTGACCCTGGCCGGCACCCGGTAAACCCGAACCATCTGCAGCAGGTTGCTGTCGATGGACTGGATGCCTTTGGCGGAATTCAGGTACATGATGGGCATGATCAATAGTGCCGTGACAAATATTACCTGGGTGCTGCCCTGCCCGAACCATACCATGGCGATGACCACGAAGATGATACTGGGTGTAGCCATGACGGCATTTACGCCGGGCATCATCATACTGTCCAGGGGTTTTTTTAAGCCCCCGAATATGCCTAGAAACGTGCCTATCAGGACCCCGAAGGCCAATCCGGTCAGCTGCCTCTGCAGGGTGATCAGCAGGTTGCGGGTCAACTCCCCGCTGGCCAGCATGGCGAAAATCGATCTGAAGGTGCTGCCCGGCGAAGCTACTATCAGGGGATGGGAGGCCCAGGCCAGGACCTGCCACCCCGACAGTATGATCAGTATCCCCAATATGTGGTAACGCCGGCTGTTAATTTCCCGAATAATAGAAGTTGTCATCGGGTATCTTTCCGCCTATGGAAGCAGGGGGAGCGGTCTTCAGATATTCGGTCAGGAATACGTTCACTTCATCCTTGCACTGCGGGCTGCTGACCGGCTCCAGCCGGGCGAAGGGCAGGGATTTCTCTACCGCGCCGGCCTTCATCTTGGGAAAGTATTTCTCTACCACCGGGCCGGCGGCAGCCGGGTTTTCATTTATCCACTTGGCATTGGCATCGAACTGCTTCAGGACTTCATTGACCAGCGCGGTGTTGCCGGCATTTTCACCCACGACTATAAGCCCGGCCTGTGGGATCCTGGCTTTGCTGCCGGTAGCCTTGCCCCATTCCACCTGCAGGTCGATGGCCCGTATAACAGTGACATTACCTTTGGCGGCATTGGCGATGGCCACTGACGAATTGGGTTCGTTGGAGAGGGCCAGTTTGATTTCCCCGGTAGCCAGCTTGGATGAGGACTCGGCCATGTCCATGTTCAGTATGGTCAAGTCTTTATCGGGATCAATGCCGTTCTTGATCAGGATGTGGCGGAATACGGTGCCGTGGTAGCCGGTGCTGCCCCCCGTTACCGCTATCTGCTTGCCCTTCAGGTCGGCCAGGCTCTTTACACTGTTATCGGCGCTCAAAACATAGAGCATTCCCCATACCGCCACATTGGCCAGTTTTACGCTGGCTCCCTTATTGTAAAGCATGATGGCATTGGTCATCGGGGCCATGATAAATTGCACCTGGTTGGATGTTACCATGGCAGAAAGCTGTTCATTGGTCACCCACGATTCGATGGTCGTCTTGTCAGCTATGCTCTGCAGAGCATTATTTTCAGCCATGGGTGCCAGTGGGTAGCTGCCTGCTCCCTGGGAGGCGGCGATCTTGACCTCCGGGAGTTTGACCGGTGTCTTGTCCGCGGTGGTTTTGGCGCATCCACCCAGGCCTATCCCCAGGATCATGATCATAATTGCCGCCAAGGCTTTTCTGATGTTTTTCTTCATGAATCATCCTCCTATCCCTGATTTAAATTGAGCTGTTCACTGATGGCCTGCATTTGCTGATATGTATATTGCATATCGCGGCCGGCCGGGGGTTTATCCATATCATATTCCAAGGCTATCCGGCAGGGTCGGTCCTTTAGATAAATAATCCGGTCAGCTAATTTGACCGCATCTTCCAGGGTATGGGTGACCATCACCGTAGTGCACGGTTTCAGAGCCAGCAACTGCTGCAGGTAGCAGCACATCGCCTCCCGCAATTCCATATTGAGGGAACTGAATGGTTCGTCCAACAGCAGGATATCCGGTTCCACCGCAAAGGCCCGGGCTAAAGAAACCCTCTGTTTCATGCCGCCGCTGAGCTGGGCGGGGAAATATTCCTGGAAGCCGTCCAAGCCCACCCGGCGGGCCATTTCTTCAGCTATGCGCCGGCGTTCTGCCTTGGCCTCCGGCATGGTATGGTAAAGCCCGATCTCGATGTTTTCCACCACGCTGCACCAGGGGATAAGACGGGGTTCCTGGAAGACGTAGCCGATATTATGGCTGGCGCATTCCACCCGGCCGGCATCCGGCTGCTGCAGCCCCGCAATCAGCTGCAGGATGGTGGTCTTGCCGATTCCCGACGGTCCACATAGACAAACGAATTCACCCTGGTAAAAAGTACAGGAGAAGTCGCCAAGGACCTTCAGATCACCAAAACTCCTGCTGACATTATCCAGTTTTATCGTGCTTTACACCCCCCCTCTCCCAATACCCAATTGTACCCATCGAGAATAAGGTTGCCGCCCTGCGGCGTAATATCAGTCGGGTTATCCCCCTGCTCTCATCACCTCCACCAATTTGCCCCCATAATGCCAAAAACCCCCGCGCTAAGAAGCGCCGGGCCGTGACGTTAAAAACGCCGCCCATCCCTGCACAGAAAGCCCCTTGCGACTCTGCAATCCGCTTCATGTACCGGTGATCAGGCTCTCCTTTCCACATAAGGGGGGCAGGTCAGTTTCCCGGACCTACCCTATCGGCCTGCATCCCTGGAATAAATCTTTAGGTATACAGGCTCGGAGCTGTAAGGATTGGTATTGGGGTAAATATTTCGACAATAATAGCGAATTTCCTGCCAAAAATAGGCCAAAAACATAGTACACTTTTATAGAGAACTACCATCAATGATTATTAAAATGATGAGGACCGGGAGTGAGGATAATAAAACCGCCGGACAATCTCGTAAACCGCTTATTCTTCTGGCCTTCACAGAATATTTCCCTGGCCATCTTCCTGGCTTTGATGGTGGGCTTCGCGGCAGGACTGGGACTGGATACCACCCCCTTGAAGCGATGGCTTCTCCCCCTGACTTTTATAATGATATATCCATCCATGATCGGATTTAAGGCCAACGAGATCTTTGGCCGGTCGCATGGCCGGTTGCTGGCGGTGGCCATGCTGATAAACTTCGCCGTGATCCCGGGATTGGCTTACCTGTTGGGTATCGGATTCCTGCTGGAAAATCCCCAGCTCTTTGCCGGATTGGCTATCGCCGCCTTACTGCCCACCAGTAACATGACCGTCTCTTTTACGATGCTGGGCGGGGGAAATGTCCCGGCCTCGGTCAAGATGACTGCCTTCGGTTTGCTGCTGGGTTCGGTCCTGGCCCCCTGGTATCTCTACCTGATGGTGGGCAGGTACGTCCCGGTAGATATCCTGGCCACCTTCGAGACGGTGGGGATAGTGATACTGTCCCCTCTGGGACTGGGTATGCTTACCTACCATTACCTGTTGAAAAAGTACGGCCAGGAATATTTTCAAAAACAAATAAAGCCGCTGATGCCGGCGGTAAGCTCCTGGGGGATGATGCTGGTCATCATTATAAGCATCAGTATGAATTCGCGCGCGCTGGCATCCCGCCCCGACATGCTGGCCGTGGCCCTGGCAGTGCAGGTGGTCTTTTATGCCGTCAACTATCTGGTGGCGACGCTGGTTGGGAGAAGACTGTTTGCAGAAAGGGAAGCCCTGTCGCTGGTGTTCGCCACCGCCCTGCGCAACCTGGGCCTGTCCATCGGCCTGGCGGCTGCCACCTTCGGCCCCGACGCCGCCATGATGGTTGCCCTGGCTATCCTGATCCAGGGCCAGGCCGCGGCCTGGTATATCAAGTTGAACAAACGGTACGGATTTTTGCGGGGGCAGAAGGTTCTAGACCACTGCTAAAGTGCCGGTCTTTGTCATCCTGAGCACATTGTGTCATTCAGAGCAGAGCGAAGAATCTAGTCCCAGCGGTTTGTCAATAGACTCTTCGCTGCGCTCTGAGTGACAGTATCTGCGTTCTGAGTGGCGGGGAGACTCTTCGCTTCTCAATTCTCACCATATTCCCGCAGGATATATTTGGGCCGGCGCTTGGTCTCCAGGTAGGTCCGGGACAGGTACTGGCCCACTATCCCCATGCAGAACAGCTGGATTCCGGTTATAAACAGCAGGATGGCCACCAGGGCTGCCCAGGTATCGGGTGGCCCGCCCCCGGCCAGCCTTTGCACCGCCAGGCCCCCTCCTATGATGAGAGCGACCAGGAAGAAGACCGCCCCGATTATGGACGAGATGGCCAGCGGGGTGGTGGAAAAGGCGATA
>JBEHWJ010000088.1:0-7794 GCA_040217755.1 Syntrophomonadaceae bacterium
AGCGGCGGAGCCAATGACCTGGCCTCGTCGGCTGGTCGTACCGTGATCATGATGCGGCAGGACGGCCGTAATTTTGTCGATAATGTCGATTACCTCACCTCACCGGGGCATCTGGGCGGACCGGGTGAACGCGCCCGGGCGGGACTGGTAGGGGGAGGCCCGGCCGCGGTGGTCACAACCATGGGGGTCTATCGATTTGACGACGAGAGCCGGGAGATGTATCTGGAGAAGATCCACCCGGGCGTGGATCTGGCTAAAATCAAAGCCTCAGTCAAATGGGATTTGGCCATATCGCCCCATCTGACTGAAACCGAACTGCCCACCGAGGAACAGGTGATGGTGATGCGGACCCTGGATCCGCTGGCGGTTTACCTGGGGACGGGCAGGCAGACTTTGTCCGGTGATTTCGAGGCATTCATGAAGATGTTTGAAAGCAGCTATCATCCCATGATCGACCTGATGAGAAGCAAGGGCATGATGTAATACCGACAAATATTGAAAGGTGGAGAAGAAATGCGCGAAGTTGTTATCGTTAGTGGAGCCAGGACCCCGATCGGCGATTTTATGGGGAGCCTTAAGAACCTTACGGCGGTGGAACTAGGGACCATCGTTCTGAAAGCGGCCATTTCCAGAGCGGGGATTGAGCCGGCTCAAATTGACGAAGTCGCTGCCGGGCATGTATATCAGGCCGGCTGCAAAGGTAATCCCAGTCGCCAAGTGGCCATACATGCGGGATGTCCGGTGGAGACGGTGTGTCTTACCATCAACCAGCAGTGCCCCTCCTCCATGCGGGCGGCCGAAATTCTCAGCCAGCAAATAATGCTGAATAAAATAGACATCGGGGCAGCGGTAGGGATTGAGAGCATGACCAACATACCACATCTCCTGCTGAAGGCGCGGGACGGATTCCGTATGGGACCGGCCAGAATAGAGGACGGAATGCTTTATGATGCACTTATCGACGCCTTCAACAACTACCACGCCGGGGTGACAGCCGAGAATCTGGTCGATATGTATGACTTGCCCCGTCAGGAGATCGATGAATGGGCTCTGATGAGCCATCAGCGCGCCTGCCGGGCCATAGAGGAAGGGAAGTTCAAGGAAGAGATCGTGCCGGTAGAGATCAAGTCCAAAAAGGGAACCATGATATTTGACACCGACGAGCATCCCAGTGCCAAAGTAAATATGGAAGCTCTGGCCAAGCTGGGCCCCGCCTTTAAGAAAGACGGAAAGATAACGGCCGGCAATGCCTCCGGCATAAATGATGGTGCGGCGGCACTTATTTTAATGGGCGCTGACAAAGCCAAGGAACTGGGCCTCAAGCCCCTGGCGCGGATAGTTGCCACCGCTTCGGCATCGGTTGACCCCAGCATCATGGGGATCGGGGTAGTCCCGGCGGTGCGCCGGGCGCTGCAATTTGCCGGGATGGGGATGGATGACATAGAGCTTTGGGAGATGAACGAGGCCTTCGCCGCTCAGGTTATCGCCTGCAACCGTGAACTCAAAGTCGATGTGGATAAGATCAATGTCCTGGGTTCAGGGGTATCCCTGGGGCATCCGGTGGGGATGACCGGGGCCCGTTTGATAGTGACCCTGATGAATGAGATGCGGCGCAGCGGCAAGCGTTTTGGCTGCGCCACCCTCTGTGCCGGAGGAGGGCCGGCGATGGCTACGATTATCGAGGCCCTTTGATATTTGAAAAGGAGGTTTCCTATCATGGCAGTCAAGAAAATGGGAGTATTAGGTGCCGGGGCGATGGGAGCGGGTATAGCCCAGATAGCGGCCCAGGCGGGGCTTCCGGTGGTACTGGTCGACATCGAGCAGGCCTTCGTGGACCGGGGATTGAAAAATATCGTCAAGAACTGGGATAAGGACCTGAGCAAGGGTAAGATCAGTGAAGCCGACAAAGCCCGATTCATAAGCAATATTACCACCAGCACCCACAATATCGATTTCCAGGATTGTGATCTGGTCATCGAGGTGATCGTGGAGAATATCGATATCAAGAAGAAGGTCTTTAAAGACCTCAACGATATCTGCGCACCCCACGCCATCCTGGCATCCAATACGTCGGGGTTCAGCATCACCGAGATGGCTGCCGCCAGCGGCCGGCCCGACAAGTTCGTGGGGATGCACTTCTTCAATCCGGTGCCGGTCATGAAATTGGTCGAGATCATACCCGGGATCGAGACTACGGAAGAGGTGGTGGCGACGGCCATGGAAGTGGCTGCGGTAATCGGTAAACGGGCCATCCGCTGCAAGGAGGCGCCCGGATTCATCGTCAATCGGATTCTGGTGCCATACTTGAACGATGCCGCCACCGCATATCAGGAAGGCGTGGCCTCGGTTGAGGATATCGATGAAGCCATGAAACTGGGGGCCAACATGCCGATCGGGCCCTTGGCCCTGTGCGATCTGGTCGGCATCGACGTGCTGCTGATGGTGATAGAGAATTTCTACCGGGAATTCGGCGACCCCAAATTCCGCCCCTCATTGGCGCTCAAACAGAAGGTGCGGGCCGGGCATTATGGGGTGAAGACCGGCAAGGGCTTCTACGACCATTCCAAGAAATAAAGGCCTACAGCCTGCATTGAGTTAACGTCTTTATCAAAGCGACGATAAGGCCCACCCGGAAAAGGGTGGGCCTTATATAGTGTCATGCTGAGCGTTAGCGAAGCATCTATTTCTCCTCGGTGTAATATATGCCTCCGGTGTAGCCGGTCTCGGTTTTGCCGCTGAAGCTTTCCACGATGTTGCGTTTTTCCTTCTCGGCTGCCACCATGTAGCCGTCTTCTATTTTTGTGGTAGTAGTGACTTTCCACCCGGCTGCTTCCAGCTGGCTCTTGTATTTCTCGATATCGGCCATCGTGGCCCCCTCGTATCCGACCATCGCCTGGTAACCGCCGGCGGCCGGGGTGCTCTCCACTACAGAAGTGATTTTCCCGGAAGTGAACTTGGGCACATCCGCCGGGATCTTGGCCGGCCATTCCTGGGTGCCGCCCATCTTGGTGGTGCCTTCATCGGTCTTGACGGTGATCTCGTTCTTGCCCAGGTCCACATCGGCCTTGCCGCCGGTGGAGGTTTCGATTGCCTTCTCGGCTGCTTTATCGGCGACTTTGCTGCATCCCGACACGGCTACCGCCAGGACGAAGATCGATAAGACCACCAGGACCAGCCTAATCCACTTTTTGTTCATTTTCGTTCCCCCCGTTTTAGATGATTTATATAATCATACGTTTTTGTCGCCCCGGTTTGACCGTGTCGCTCTCCAAAAAGATGATCCGGCAAATGGTTACCCGAAAGAATGGTACTCCATAAGCGGGGGAAAGGGTTGGTGAGACAGCGGGATTGATTGGCTGCAGTTTTCCCGGCTGCCACCTGGGGCGGCCACATACAATGGCCGGCCCTGCGGCCGGTACGGCTAATACAGTCCCCGTGACTTGATCAGATAGACCATGCTGGCTTCCTGTACCATCTCATCCAACTGGTTGACGCCGTCTAAAGTAACGGATACCGTTCCTTTCAGTCCACCCTTGGACGACGGTCGCACCCTGGTGATCACGCATTCGGCGTGGATGGTGTCCCCGGGGCGGATGGGCAGGATATAGCGCCAACTGGTCTCCAGCAGGGCTATCCCATTCAACTCCATCAGGCCCAGGCGTACCCACAGCCCGAATAGTATGGATGAACCCAGCATCCCCTGGGCGATACGGCCCCCAAAATCACTCTGCCGGGCCGCCTCGGTATTTATAGCCACGGAGGTGATATCGCCGGACAGGCCGGCGAACCAGGCTATATCCGATTCGGTCACGGTCCGGCCAACACTTATGTACTTATCGCCTACTTTAAAATCTTCCAGGTAATAGCTTTTCAATTCGTTCTCCCTCCTCCTCGATCCGGCCGCGTCCGGAGTCAGCCCGAGCCCGTGTCAACGCTTGCCGTCGATCCTGATCCTAAATCTCCGGAAGGGCCTCAGGAAGTTCAGTTATGTATGGGATGGCCGATTATCCTTATCCCGACACGTCGGTTTCTTTTTCGAGGCTCCTGACGATATCTTTGAAGACGGCATCCAGACCCTGGTCGCCGTTGATGTTTATGAGCAAACCCCGTTGGGTATAGAAATCGATCAAAGGTTGGGTCTGCTGCGCATAGACCACCAATTTTTCGACCACCGTCTCTTCCCGGTCGTCACTGCGCTGCTGGAGCTCCCCGCCGCATATGTCGCATTCGGTAGCTTTCAGAGGGGGGTTGAAACGGGTATGATAGGTCGCGCCGCATTGGGAGCAGATCCGGCGTCCGCACATGCGCAGGGTCAGGACCTCGTGCGGTACCTCGATATTGATAACCGCATCCAGGCTCTTGCCCCATCCGGCCAGAATGGTATCCAGGGCTTCCGCTTGGACGATGGTGCGGGGAAACCCATCCAGCAGGAAGCCTTTGGCGCAATCCCTCTCCGCCAGGCGCGCCCGCACGATTTCGATGGTCACAGCGTCGGGGACCAGCTGGCCGGCATCCATCACCGCCTTGACCTGCAAGCCCAGTTCGGTACCGAATCGGGCGGCGGCCCGGAACATGTCACCGGTGGAAATTCGAGGTATCCAGTATTTTCTCTCGATGTACTGGGCCTGGGTTCCTTTACCTGCACCGGGAGGCCCCATAAGAATCAGGTTCATGATTTCATCTCCTTTTTTGGTGTGGCGGGCATATAAAATTATAAAGACTTCGGGGAAAACAGCTGCCGCTAAGGATGCGGGCGGACCGGTTTCCCGGCTGGTGCATGTAATTTCTCAACATTCGGGGATCGGCAGGAAAAAAAGGTTGTTGCCGGAGTCTGCGGCAGCGCCGGAAAGCCCGGACGCTGCCGGGATAGCTAGTCGTTGTCCGTCTTCCGGCCTATCTTCTGGATCTGGCCCGACATGCTTATCATCTTCTTGCTCAGTTCCTCGACCTGGTTGGTCAGGGTGGATATGGCATTGTACTGGTCCTTTTCCCTCTTAAGGTACGAACTCAGGACAGTTTCCTTGATCATGTGCTGGATCTGGTCCTGGTTCTGTTTCACCTGCCCCATCAGGGCTCCCACCTGAGCGGTAAGGGCAGCGACCAAATCCTGGTTGGACTTATCGGCCTGCTCCAAGGCCTTGGTTACAGCTCCCTCCACCATCTTCTGCAGCTGCTCCTGGTTGCTGCGTATCTGCTTCTGGACGTCGTCTTCCATTCTGAAAAGCTCGTCCCGTGCGGCTCTATTCTGGTCCAGCTGCTGCCTCGCCATGTTTTCAAACTGATCCTGGACTGCGGTGAAACTGGCCAGTCCCTTTTTCCACATCTCCCAGGCGTTCTCCATGGCCTTTTCCATCATCTCGAAGCTTTTGGACAGGTTGTCACTATTGTTCAACATTGTGTGGCTCCCTTCATTAAAAGTTATTCGATATATATACCTTAACACTATCCGCGGCTATACACCACGGGCAGTGGTTTAGGACCGTTTTTTGCGGGGCGGGCGCATCTCCGCCTCACCGTCCATCACCAGTTCACCGCGCTGATTGACGCAATAGGTGCGCAGCCATACCCGGTTGCGGGCTTCGTCCTTTCTTATCACCTCTACCGTGGCGGTTATGGTGTCGCCCACGTACACCGGCCGCTTGAAATCGCTCACCTGGCTTATGAAGATCACTCCCGTTCCGGGTAACTTGGTACCCAGTACCCCGGATATCAAGCTGACCGACAGGACTCCATGGGCGATCCGCTCCTTAAAAGGGGTGTCGCTGGCATAGATGGTATTGATATGGGCGGGATTGAAATCACCAGTGATGCCGGCCATGGAATACACATCATAATCGGTTACGCTTTTGGTGAAAGAGGCTGAGTCGCCTACATTCATCTCCTCAACTGTCAAACCCATTGTTTTCAGCACCTCCTTGCAGTGATATTTCCCGGGGTATTTTACTTGTTTTTGCGGGGCGGCATCATGATGGCCTGCCCGTCCGCGACTATTTCATCGTTCTGGTTGACCGTCCAGGTACGCAGCCAGACCCGGTTTTTGGCCTCATCCTTCTTGGTAACTTCAACCGTGGCGGTAATGGTGTCGTCCACGAATATCGGCCGTTTGTACTCGAGTTTTTGCTGCACATATATGACCCCGGGGCCCGGGAGTTGAGTCCCCAATACATTGGATATGAACCCCATGTTCAACACCGCGTGGGCGATGATCTTGCCGTAAGGGCTGCTGCTGGCCCATTGCGCGTCGGTGTGGGAGGGATTGAAATCACCCGATACCCCGGCGAAAGAATAGACATCATATTCGGTTACGGTCTTGGTGAAGGAAGCCTTGTCGCCTACATTCAGTTCCTCAACGGATTTTCCCATGTCGCATCACCCCTCGTATACTTTTTTCCTCTATTGCGGCCCTCCGGAATTGCCATTCCTACCGGGAGCGGCTGTTGACCGTATCACCTGCCCCGACCCACGTTGAACGTTCAGGTCTCCATGATAGCAGAATACGGATACTGTGCACTTTGTTCCCGATCCTGGCCCCTGTATCCGCAAGTGATAAAATAACCTGCTCATGCCGGGGGGCACCGCAGGTCTGTTTCCCTTATATGTACTACCGCTCACCTGTGGCGGTCATATTATCGTCGGTTGGCCTCATGAACCCGGCGTCCCCGCTGCCCGGCGGCTTCCCATTTACGTTAGTATACCATTTTTTGTAGATTTGTAAACTGGATGCGTTCCAAAAATTTCTTGTTTTTTGTCGGGTTATTGACAAATTCTCGGTGACGATGCTTCGCTCCGTTCGGAGTGACACCCGCGGCAGAGAGAATCTTCGCTCCGTTCAGAGTGACACTAACCATCCCTATGCCTGTTCTGTCGTCCTGCAGCGCCGAAGGCAACATTTGTCATCCTGAGGAGCCGAAGGCGACGAAGGATCTCATCAACAATACCGTATTATTGGTCTTTATATAGTGACTAGATGCTTCACTGGCGATCAGCATGACATATGCTATCAGCACTATCGGCGTAGGCTTACCAAGCGTTATAATTAGGGGAGGATATGATTTAAGCGCAAGAATCACCGGCAGGGATTGCTTGGGGGTGACAGGAATTGGAATGGATAGAGTATGTCGTCCGGTGGATGATGAGTTTTACAGGGTGGTTGTGGCATTGGTCCTGGGTGGGGAAACTGATCATTACCCTGGTCGCCCTGCTGATGGGTTCGATATTTCTTAAGAACAAGAAAGCTTTCCTGGTACTTGTACTGGTGTTTGTGGTGATCGTCCTGGGTAGCTTTGCCATCAATTCCTGGTTTTCGTTCGGCATCCCCGGTCTATAAAGCGGGGGTTTCTAATCGAAGGCCAGGCCCAGATAGGCGGTATCCAGATCCGCAGTCTCCGGGTCCGCTCCGGGAAACAGCTTGATCAGGCCGAAGGGGCGGATGCTGCCGCCGCATCTTTCATCGTAATAAGCCGGTATCCGGACCGTGCAGGGTTGGCCCAATGCCAACCGCCGCAGATGTTCGATCGTCTCCGGCACCAGTTCCTCCGCCATGAGTAGTTCTTTTATGGACAGCCGGCTGCCGGGTCCGTTTTCGACCGCGGCGCAACCTGGAAAACCGTATAACTCGATACCATAGATGTCCTGGCCGCTCAGCCGGGATACATTTTTCTGGATGACCAGGTCCGGGTCGGAATAGGAGACATGGGTCCGGCCGGCCAACAGCCGCTCCCGGCGGAGGTTGTACTCTTCCGGCCCGATAGGGTAAATGAGGCAGGGACTGGCAGGCGGCACCGGCAAGACATA
>JBEHWJ010000089.1:0-7063 GCA_040217755.1 Syntrophomonadaceae bacterium
CCATCACCATCGCCAACGATACGGTCGATGATGAGCTGCTGGAGAGATCGCACCGGTGGGATATCAGGTTTATCCGCAATTTCATGTTCACCTTCGGTCTCATCAGCTCGTTTTTCGATTACCTGACCTTTGCGGTCCTGTTCCTCGGTTTTCATGTTCAGGAAACCGCTTTCCAGAGCGGCTGGTTCGTATTTTCGATTTTGACGGAGCTGCTGATTTTGATGGTGATGCGCACCCGCCGGCCTTTTTACCGCAGCAGACCGGCGCCGATACTGCTGTATTCCACCATTGTGGTGGCCATCATCACCATATTCCTGCCCTATCTGCCCCTGCACCAGCTACTGAGCATCGAACCCCTGCCGCCGGGGATTATAGTATCCCTGTTGGCCATCGTCGGTTTGTACATCCTGGCCACCGAGATCATCAAGCACTACTTCTTCCGCCGCCACCCCGACTAAATAACTTGGGGACAGGCACCAAGTTATTTGAGATCCTTCGTTGCCTTCGGCTCCTCAGGATGACAAAATGTCGCCTTCGGCTCCTCAGGATGACAAATAAATGTCACTCAGAGCGCAGTGAAGAGTCTCTCTCCCGTGGGTGTCACTCAAAGCGCAGCGAAGAGTCTGGCAACACATGTCACGCTGAGCGCTAGCGAAGTATCAAGCGGGCGGCCGCTGATGAGCCAGATAGTAGCCAGATGATAGCCAGATGATAATAGGAGGGGATGGCGTTATGAGCAAGGTTTTGATCCAGTTGCCCCTGAATATAAGCCGGGCGCTGGATGATATGCTTAAGGAATTCGGCCGAGAGATGGAGATAAAGCACGGCCTGCCGGTGGAGATCGTCAGTGAGCTCCATTGCCAGGCGGTTGATGCCGGGCCAATAGAAATCCAGCCTGGTCAGGCCATAGACGCCGCCGGCCGGCCCGACCTCATAATCGGTCATGTGGACTATTTTACCCGGTTGCCCGGGCGTCTTTGGGAGCAAGATCTTCGTGCCCTGCCGGGGCGTTTTCCCTTGCGCCCGGAGCTGGCCCAGGCCGGATTTGCGGACCCCGAAGGCTATTTTCATCCCTTTGTGGTCATGCCGCTGGCCATTTTTTATAATCCCGATCTGCTTCCGGCCGACGGACTCCCCGGCTCCTGGGAAGACCTGCTGGAACCCTGCTGGCAGGGGAAGATCTGTATGCCGGACCGCCATCACCTGGCCCCCAAGATGATCAGGGCCCATATACAGGCGCATTACCCGGACCAATACCATTCGTTCCAGGCTAACCTGGTCCACCTGGGAGCCCCGATCAACGTTATCCAGGCCGTCGACCAGGGCCAGTATCCCCTGGGAGTCACCAATATGGCGTTTGCCCGTATCGCCCGCGGCAAGAATATCCGTCTGCTGTGGCCCCGGGACGGCATGCTTTGCATTCCCTTGGTGATGGCTTGGGGCCGGGATGCCGATGACCGCCTGTTGGAGTTCGGCGATTTCATGCTGTCGCGGCCGGTACAGGAGTATATAGCATTGCAGACTTTCGTGCCGGTTTCACCTGCGGTGGCCATTCCCCAATTCCTGGCGGAACATGATTTCAGCCTGCGTTGGCAGGGATGGGACGATTATTTGGAAACCATCGGGGGATTGACAGATTAAGCAATAACTTGGTGCCTGTCCCCAAGTTATTTTAATGTGTTACCACACTCCGGGGATGAGGCGGTACCTGGTGCGGGCTGCATATTGTCGGTAGCCGGGCAACTTCTTAAGCAGGGCTTCATCCTCCAGGCGGGTGCGGAGGACGAACAGGCCGGCGGTTATCGAGGCCGGAACCAACGCCCACAACGAGCCCAGAGCCAGGGGGGCAGCCAGGTTATAGACGATCATCCCCGCATATCCGGGGTGGCGTATATACCGGTAAGGCCCGCTGCTGCAGACCGTATGGCCGCGGTCCGGCTGGATGCGCACCGCAGTGGAGAAGAAATGGTTGACGATCATGGCCCGCAGGATAAGGTAATTGCCCAGCACATACACGGCCAGACCTCCCAGGTGCCAGCCGGCGCCCAGCTCTGGCGGCCAGCCCCACCGGAAATCCAGACCCGCGATCAGAAAGGAGCCGAACCACGGGATGAGCATTAATTTGGTCAGGGTGGGGTCCCATTTCTCCACGTTCTCCGTTATACGGCCCCGTTCGGCGATCAAATCCGGGGGTAACCGGAGGGCATTGTATACGATGGTTAGTACGGTCGTCACCAGGAACAGCCAGGCGTAGAACCACTTGATGCTCCCGGCGGCGATGAACAAGATCAGGGCCGTCAAGACCACGGAGATAAGCACTTCCGCGAATCGCCGCATGATGTCGCGTTTGAACTGTTCGGGACCTTCGGTCAGGCTTTTGAAGTCTGCCATTGCGCCAACCCCCTTCCAGGCTTCAGTATAACTAATTTATGCTGATTAGTATCGGAAATACGTGTAATAACTTGGTGCCTGTCCCCAAGTTATTGGCGTCAGGTGCCAACCCCCTTCCCGGCTCCAGTATAACCAATTTATGTTGATTAGTATCGGAAATACGGCCTAACCTCCCCCCCGTGTTTTAGAGTGGTATACTTTTTAGCAGAGGGAGGCAGGTCCGGGACTGCGGGTGTCACTCTGAGCGCAGCGAAGAGTCTTTCCGCCGCGGCGCTGTCTAAGGTTTCCGGGGCTCCGGCTCCGGTGAAAGATAGTTTATATAAGGAGATGCAGGACAATGAAAAAAGAGAATGAATTTTTTGCAAAGCTCCAGGAAAGACTCCAGGACATCGCCGACCAAAACGGGTTGAACGAAGAGAAGGTGGAGATCACCTGCTCGGTGCTTACGACTGATGAGGCCATCGGCAAACCCGATCGCAATGATTTTCCCCTCCAGAAGGGCAAAGAAAAGCTGATGCAGGCTCGTTGCGGCGCATCCTACGGCCAGGCCTTCACGGATATGCCCCATGATTATTCCGGAAAAGTCGGAGATCTGGCGGCCATGCCCCTGAACACCAATTTTGAGCGGGCCGTTTTCATATCCGGCCTGAACGCGGTCCTGCGGGACCTGAAGATGACCGATCATACCATCCATTGCCGGGATGACGGTCCCCGTCAGTGCAGCCTGGACATAGCGGCAACGATCGAAAAGGAATATGGCCAGCCCAGGATCGCCATGTTTGGGCTGCAGCCGGCCATCGCCGAGGTCTTGTCCCAGAGATTCGAGCTCCGGATATTTGATCTGGACCCGGATAATATCGGCCACCCTAAATTCGGGAAAATGATAGAAAGCGGCGAGTGTGAGATGGACCAGGTCGAGGCGTGGGCGGACCTGTTTTTGGTCACCGGGAGCACCATATGCAACGGGTCGATCGTCGATTTTCTGCCGCTCAAAAAGCCGGTGATATTTTTCGGGACCACCATCGCCGGTACCGCTTCGTTGTTGGGCTTGAAAAGGCTGTGTCCCCAATCGACCTAAGACACAAGGGGCCAAATAACTTGGGGACAGGCACCAAGTTATTCGATTACCAGCCATAGACCGGCCTCTCTTGTGCTAATGCCGACGCTTGGCGGCCAACTTAACTTGGGGACAGTTGGGGACAGACCTGGCCAAGAGGCACCACCCCCAAGATGGCTTTTTGCTAAAAACTCTACACCTGACTTATAATAATCCTGTGAAGTTTCATCGGCATGGGGTGGTTGGTGATGCCAGGGGGCAATGATTTCCAGGGGAGGAAAACCCGGGGCTTGACCTTCATATCCTATATAAACAGTGTTTGTTCAGCGAGAGGTATTATTAAATGAAGAATAACAAACGATCCCCAATCATCCCTGTGCTCCTGTTTTGTTGGACCCTATTGGCAGTTGGCCTATACCACTCGAACGCAGGTAACCATGCGGACCCGGCGGAGATTTCCGCCAGCAGCTCCGACCCCTCCGGCCAATCCTCTTCGATTTCCCCCGATATTCTGAGCAACCAGGATTCTATCAGTTCCCTACAGCCAGGTGATACAACCGAAGCGGCCCCACCTGAGCCAGCCCTGGCCTCTGCCCCGGCTTCATACAACTATACGGTTCAGTCGGGCGATACTCTCTGGGACATCGCCAGGATTCACCATACCACCGTGGAACAACTGCAGGCGCTCAATCATCTTAATAGTGACGCCCTGTCATTGGGCCAGACGCTCATAGTAACCGGTCAGGCCGATAAAGCCATCCAAATAGCCGAACGGCCGACCCCGGCTCCCAGCCGTTCCGGGCAGACGTCCCGGGCGGGAACAGTGCTGCAATATGCCGCCCGGTTCCTCAACACACCTTACAAATATGGAGGGACCACCCCGGCCGGCTTCGACTGTTCAGGATTTACCCAATATGTTTACAAACATGTCGGCGTCAGCCTGCCGCGGACCGCTGCCGCCCAGGCGAGCAACGGGGCAAGAGTCGATAAAGCCAGCCTGATGCCCGGTGACCTGGTATTTTTCGCCACCGACGGTGCAGGCATCGACCATGTGGGTATCTATGCCGGGAGCGGCCGGTTCATTCATTCCAGTTCGCCGACTTCCGGAGGGGTAATCTACACTTCGCTAAAAGAGAGTTTCTATGCCAAAACATATGCTGGAGCCCGAAGGGTATCCAATTAGAGAGGCCCAGGAGAACCGCCCCCATGCCTCGCTCAAGGCAGGAGAGCTACCTTCCCCGATCAATTAAAAGGCGGAATTTTTCCACTGCCTCTTCGACCGTATTTTCAGGAACGCTGCCGCCATACTGCGCATTTCTTGCCTGCCAATCCAGACTTTTGAGTTGGTCGGCTATAATTACCCCTTGTATGGGAAGGCCGGATGGTATGCTTACCTCAAAAGGATATCCTTTTATCTGCGAGGTGATCGGACAGGCAAGTAATAAGCCGGTTTTTTGATTATATGACTCCGGAGAAATAACCAAGGCTGGTCTTTTGCCGGCTTGTTCATGTCCGGCTTGCGGACTAAAATCCAGCCATATGAGATCCCCCCGTCGGGGAGTATACTTTACCATACCTCTCTCCCGACAGGTGAACCGGTATCCATTTCTTCATGCAGGTTTTCAGCCGTGATATTACTCAACATTTCTTCTAAAGATAGTCTTTTTTTCTTTATTATAATAGCCTCGTCCCGGCAGCTGATTTCAACTATGGATCCATCACTTATCTGGGCTTGTTCGGCAACCCACTGTGGAATACGCACTCCGAGACTATTTCCCCATTTGGCGACCTTCATCTGCACACTCAATCCCTCCTTCAGGTATAAACATAGTATATACTGAAGATCGGTGAAGTACAATATTTATGAAATGGGTGCATGCCCTCTACCGAGACGACGTACCTATCACCGCGCCTATCCGCCCAATGTCGCAATAAGAAGGTAAACACGCCCAGTTTGAATAATAGTTGTGGGCAAATAACTTGGGGACAGGCACCAAGTTATTTTTTTGACTCTAAAAATTTCTCTGATTAATCGGCTCAGCATGAGACATGTTGCAAGATGCTTCGCTGACGCTCAGCATGACATATGTTGCTAGACTCTTCACTCCTTTCAGAGTGACACTGGTAGCTTCACTCCGTTCAGAGTGACACTAACCGTCCCCTTGCCTGTTCTGTCATCCTGAGGAGCCGAAGACAACGGTTGTCATCCTGAGGAGCCGAAGGCGACGAAGGATCTCGTCGGCAATACAGGATTGGCCTATGCCCAGTTACAAGATGCTTCGCCGACGCTCAGCATGACATATGTTGCGAGACTCTTCGCTGCGCTCTGAGTGACATCCGCGGCAGTGGGACCTTCATTCCGTTTGGAGTGACACCGGTGGCTTCACTCCGCTCAGAGTGACACCAACTGCCCCCTTGCCTGTTTTCGGGATAGCAAGGGGAAAAAAGGAAATGATAGATAGCAGAACCAGAATCCGGATTGAGGGGAGGTGCTCCCGTGAAAGGTTCATTCGCACTGGGCAGCATCAGAGGAATCCAAATTAAATCCGATTTCGGCTGTGTCTTGGTGTTGGGCTCGTTTGGCGCAATGCTGGCCGCCCTGTATTTTCCCCTGGCTCATCCTGGCTGGGATCCTTACATACGATGGACGGTCGGTATGGTCATAGCTCTGGTGCTGTTCATATCGGTCTTGGTCCATGAACTGTCCCATTCGCTGGTGTCTTGCCGCTTTGGGCTGCAGGTCGAGAGAATATCGCTGTTTATTTTTGGAGGCAAGACCCAGATTGCGGGACTCCCGGCCCGGCCGGCAGTCGATCTCCAGATGGCCCTTTCCGGCCCGGCCGTCAGCCTGCTCTTGTATCTATTATTATTGTTGTCGGCCAAAATTCTAGGGTGGTTGGGTGTCTCTGAGGCGGTGACAATGGCGTGCTTCTACAGCGCCCAAGTCAATATAATCCTGGTGCTGTTCAACATCGTACCGATTTTCCCCCTGGATGGCGGGCGGGTATTAAGGGCGATAGTCTGGCATGTAAAAGGGGACTTTCACAGCGCCACCAGACTGGCTGCCGCCACCGGCAACGGATTCGGCTGGCTGATGATTTTGGCCGGTCTATATCTGATCCTGGCCGGAGACTATCTATTAGCGATCTGGTTTGCATTTAACGGCTGGTATATCCGCCGACTCGCCTTATCCGGGCACTGACGGGCAGATTTCCGGTCCCATCGGGCCCCGAAGGCTGGCTGGATAGGGAGAATGGATATGAACAGACGCAGCGATGGCCGCAGCCGGCAATGATTACCGGGAAAGCAGGGAATCAACCAACCCGCAATATCCCGACTCGTCGGGTGTTATAAAGACTGGGAGCGGGGCTATTGGGAGGGGCAGGGATAAAAAATGATTTCGTTTAGGGCCGCCAGCTCATGTATACACCCAGGCCGGGCCGCGTTTGTAGTATTCTTTAATATGTAGTGTGTGTGGTTTCAGCCCCGAAGGTTTAAAAACATTAATTTCGCAAAGGAGATCTTCGCAATGAGCAAGGTTCTTATCATGCCCTGCCTGGATATGAAGGATGGCCGGGTGGTCAAGGGGGTTAATTTCGTCAATCTCAGGGATGC
>JBEHWJ010000090.1:0-7058 GCA_040217755.1 Syntrophomonadaceae bacterium
CAGCGGGGAGAGTTATAACATCGGCGGGCGCAACGAGCGGGAAAATATATATATAGCCACCTTGATATGTGAGGTTTTGGATAAATTGGCGCCGGCCCGGCAGCAAAGAACTGATTTGAAGTCCTATAAGGAATTGATCGCCTTTGTCACCGACCGGCCCGGGCATGACCGCCGCTATGCCATCGATGCCGCCAAGATAGAGACCGAACTGGGTTGGCGGGCCGAAGAGGATTTTGAAAGCGGCCTGTTGAAAACAGTACAGTGGTACCTGAAGGAGTTGGAATGATGGAAGCTGTGGCCTACGATTTTAATGTGCGGGGAGACGAGCGGGGTTCGCTGGTAGCCATCGAGGAGCGGCGCGACATCCCGTTTCCTATCCGCCGTATATATTATATATTCGGCACCCAACCCGGGGTGGTCCGCGGGCTGCATGCCCACCGCCAGCTGCAGCAGGTGATGATGTGTCTGCACGGCAGCTGCCAACTCCAGCTGGACGACGGCCGGGACCAAACGGTTGTCTCCATGAAGAGAAATGACCGGGGGGTTTTGATCGATAGGATGGTATGGCACCAGATGTACGATTTTTCGCCCGATTGCGTCCTGCTGGTACTGGCAGATGATTACTATGACGAGGACGACTATATCAGAGACTACCAAGAATTTAAGGCTCTGGCCGCACCGGCCGGAAGGTGAGGGAATACTGTGATAAGTGACAGAGCGGTGGTTAAGACCGCGGATATAGGTGAAAACGTAAATATCAGGGAATACGCGGTGGTCAGGGAAGGTGTGAAACTGGGCCGCAATGTCACCGTCCATCCCTTTGTGGTGATAGAGCCCGGGGTGGTGATCGGTGACAACGTGGAGGTTTTCCCGGGCACCTATATCGGCAAAATCCCCAAAGGGGCAGCCCTGGCCCGGCAGCCGGAATACCGGCCGCAGGTGACTATAGGCGCCAATTGCAGCCTGGGGCCTCATGCGGTCATCTATTATGATGTGGAGATCGGTGAGAACACCTTGATCGGCGATGGCGCCTCGGTGCGGGAGCAGTGCCGGATAGGTTCCAGCTGTATCCTGAGCCGCTACGTGACCGTCAACTATGCCACCACCATCGGCAACAACACCAAGATAATGGATTCCACCCATATCACCGGCAAATGCCGGATAGGGGACAATGTGTTCATCAGCCTGTGTGTGGGCAGCACCAACGATAATGCCATCGGCCGGCTCGGTTACCAGGAGGACCGGGTGGCAGGGCCGGTCATCGAAGATGGTGCGGCGGTGGGCGCGGGGGCCATGCTGATGCCGGCCATCACCATCCATGAGGGTGCGGTAGTAGGCGCGGGCTCGGTGGTCACCAGGGACGTCCCCGCCCGGGCCGTGGTGATGGGCAGCCCGGCCGTGGTCAGACGGTATGTCAGTGAAGATTAGGCCGGGGCGCAGCGGAACATTCTTTCATTCCGAGCGGAGCGAGGAATCTCGCCCCAGCGGTTAAAGACTCTTCACTTCGTTCAGAGTGACACTTAGGTCATTCCGCGCGGAGGCGAAGCCCGGCAATCTATGTTACTAGACTCTTCACTGCGTTCAGAGTGACATTGTCCGCGGCGGGAGTAGACTCTTCACTGCGTTCAGAGTGACAACCAGCGGTTCAGGGTGACATAGAACCATACAGAGTGACACTTCTGTCATTCCGAGCGGAGCGAGGAATCTCTGAGCGGCGGCGAAGCCAGGCAATCTATGTTACTAGACTCTTCACTTCGTTCAGAGTGACATTGTTCGCGGCGGGAGTAGACTCTTCACTGCGTTTAGAGTGACAACCAGCGGTTCAGGGTGACATAGAACCATACAGAGTGACACTTATGTCATTCCGAGCGGAGCGAGGAATCTCGTCCCAGCGGTTAGAGACTCTTCACTTGGTTCAGAGTGACACTGATGTCATTGTGAGCGGAGCGAGGAATCTGATTTGATTGTAAGAGGGCAGGGGATAAGTTGAAAAAACTTTCGGTGGTCATACCGGTATATTATAATGAAGGTTCTCTCCCAGAATTGTTTGCGGAATTGATGCGGGTGGAGGATATCCTTAGGCGCAGCCGGGGGATAGAGCTGGAACTGATCTTCGTCGATGACGGTTCGGGCGACAGTTCCTTCGCCGAACTGATGAAGATCAAGCAAAAGCGGCCCGATACCTGTGTGGTCAAGCTGGCCCGTAATTTCGGCGCCATTCACGCCGTAAAGACCGGCCTCCAGTATGTCACCGGGGACTGTTTCACCATGCTGGCCGCCGATCTGCAGGATCCCCCCGACCTGCTGGTGGAGATGGCCGATAAATGGCTGGCCGGCTCCAAATTCGTTATCTGTGTGCGGGAGTCGCGCCAGGACCCGCTGTTAAGCAGGGCCTTCGCCCGCCTCTATTATGGGCTCCTGCGTCTGACCGTGACCAAAGACTATCCCTCCGGCGGTTTCGACCTGGCTTTGATGGACGCCCTGTTGCTGCCCTATCTGCAGCGCAGCGGCAAGAACATCAACATAAGCCTGTTTGCCTATTGGCTGGGTTTTGAGCCGGAGGTCATATATTACCAGCGGCGGGAAAGGGTTCATGGCAAATCCCGCTGGACCTTCTCCAAAAAATTTACCTACCTGCTCGATTCCATCCTGGGATTTTCGGTAGTGCCGATAAGGATTATTTCGCTGACCGGGTTCATCGTGGCTCTGCTCAGCTTTATTTATGGGATAGTGTTGATCATCAATGCCAGCGTCAACCATGTGATAGTGCCTGGTTTTACCACTATCGCTACCCTGGTGGCTTTTCTGCTGGGCTTGATCATCATCATGCTGGGGATCATCGGTGAGTACCTGTGGCGGATCTTCGACGAGGTAAACCGGCGTCCGGAATATGTTATCCATGAAGTTTACTGATTGGAACCTGCGCGAATTTGCCGGCTTCGGACTGGTGGGAGCGGCCAACACCCTGACGACTTATGGTCTGTATGCAGTGTTGCTGTTCCTTTTTTCTTATAAGGTTTCCTACAGCCTGGCTTATATCAGCGGTATCCTCATATCCTATTACCTGAACAGCCGGCTGGTCTTCCGCGAACCGGTATCTTTGCTTAAGTTTATCAAGTACCCGATTGTTTACGTGGTGCAATATTTACTGGGGATAGCGGTACTGTATGTGGCCATCGACCTCCTGGGCTTCAGCCCGTGGCTGGCCCCCCTGTTGGTTATCGCAATCAGCCTGCCGGTCACATTTATACTCAGCAAGCTGATAATCAAGGGCCGGGTGTGAGAGATTAATAAAACAACCGATGGAAAAAGCGATGGATTTTTCGGCCTATGCCAGGGAAACAGATAAACCGGTATTGGGAGGCGGCGTGATGAGACGGGTGCCATTCCTGGATCTGAAAGCGGGATACCTGGAAATCAAAACCGAGTTGGACCTTGCCTATCAGCGGGTGATGGATTCCGGCTGGTACATAATGGGTGACGAGCTGGCATCGTTCGAAGCCGAGTTCGCCGATTACTGCGGGGCCCGTTATTGTGTAGGGGTCGGCAACGGCCTGGAGGCCCTGCATCTGATTCTGAAGGCGTATGGGATCGGGCCCGGTGATGAGGTGATCGTCCCTGCCAATACCTATATCGCCACCTGGCTGGCGGTGAGCCAGTGCGGGGCCCGGCCGGTGCCGGTGGAGCCGGTGGAAGCTACCTATAACATCGATCCCGCGCGAATAGAAGCGGCCATAACATCCCGTACCCGGGCTATCATGCCGGTACATCTCTATGGGCAGGCGGCCGCTATGGATGAGATAAACGCCCTGGCCGTCCGTTATGACCTGAAAGTGGTAGAGGATGGCGCCCAGGGCCATGGGGCTGTTTACAAGGGACGCCGCACCGGCAGTCTGGGGGACGCGGCCGGTTTCAGTTTTTATCCCGGGAAGAATCTTGGCGCATTCGGTGACGGGGGCGCGGTCACAACTGGGGATATGGACCTGGCCCAACGTATAAGGAGTCTGAGAAATTACGGCTCGCAGATTAAATACCATAATGAGATAAAGGGATACAACTCCCGCCTCGATGAGCTGCAGGCCGCCTTCCTGAGGGTGAAACTGCGCTACCTGGATGAATGGAATGAGCGGCGCCGGATGTTGGCCCAGCGCTACCGGCAGGGTTTGAATCCCGAAATTTATATCCTGCCATCGGTACTGGAATGGGCCCAACCGGTTTGGCATATCTTTGTGGTGCGAACCCCGGTCCGGGATAAGGTTGTAGATTATCTGGCCGGGAATGGCATCGGCACCATGGTCCACTACCCGGTGCCGCCCCACCTGCAGCCCGCCTATCAGGAGTTGGGCATGGGAGCGGGGAGTTACCCGGTTACGGAAAAGATCCATCAGGAAGTGTTGAGCCTGCCGCTGTGGCCCCAGATGAGCCTGGTGGAGCAGGATTATGCTATTGAAATATTAAATGGAGTCAAGTCAGTGGGATGAGATTCCTCGCTCTGCTCGGAATGACATTTATGTCACTCTGAACGTAGTGAAGAGTCTATTCTCCAAGGCGAGATCTTTCGGCTTCGCCTCAGGATGACAATAGAAGTGTCACTCTGAACGTAGTGAAGAGTCTATTTGCTAACCGTGGCTTGGTAGCGGAGTATATATGTACTATGTTTATATTTTAACCAACCAATCAAATACGGTACTTTATACAGGGATTACTAGCAACCTGGAGCGTAGAACTTACGAACATAAGAGTAAATCGATTAAAGGATTCACTAGTAAATATAACATCAATAAGTTGGTATACTATGACTCCACAACTGATGTTAACAGCGCTATTGCAAGAGAGAAACAGATTAAGGGTTGGAATCGGCAGAAGAAAATAGATCTTATTACCGACTTGAATCCTCAATGGAAGGACTTAAGTGAAGGTTGGTATGAGTGAGTGAGATTCCTCGCTCCGCTCGGAATGACACTAATGTCACTCTGAACTATGCCATGTCACTCTGAACGAAGTGAAGAGTCTATTCTCCAAGGCGAGATCTTTCGGCTTCGCCTCAGGATGACAATAGAAGTGTCACTCTGAACGCAGTGAAGAGTCTGTCTTTCCACTGGGGCGAGATTCCTCGCTGCGCTCGGAATGACATGGTGCTGCGCTCAGGATGACAGAATCGCTCGGAGTGTCATAAACATAAGGAAGCGTTATGGATACATATAAGGCCAATAAATTCTATATAATTATTGCCTTGGCGATAATCTTCCTGTATTTGTCCCCCTTCTACATACGGGGCCAGGATGCCAATGTCCTCATTCTGGATAATGTGGACGGGGCGGTGGCCAGCCTCAAAGTCCTGGCGGAGAGCGGCTTGGTCTTCGGCCCTATGGACAGCGTTGTCCCCCAGATCATGAACGGCCTGCCCCGCAACACCTTCGGCACCGAATTCAACCTGCAGGTCTGGCTGTATTACTTCCTGCCGCCTTTTGCCGCCTACGTCACTAACATCACCCTGATCCACCTGGTCGCTTTTTTGGGTATGCTGGTGCTGCTGAGGCGTCACGTTCTGACGGATAGCAGGTATTCGTTGATCGCGGTTGGTACCGCTTTGGCTTTTGCCCTGCTGCCCTTCTGGCCCAATGGCGGGTTAAGTGTCGCCGGACAGCCCCTGGTATTGTATGCTTTCATGAATATTCGGGCCGGGAACAAACGCGTCCGGGATTGGATTATCCTGGCCCTGGTACCATTCTATTCGAGTTTGGTCTTCAGTTTTGCTTTCTTCCTTTTATTGATGGGGATATGGTGGCTGACGGAAACCCTGCTGGAGCGCCGGCCAAATCTCAACTTCCTCGGTGCTATCATCTTCATGACCATGGTATACATGGTGGTCGAATACCGGTTGGTCTACAATACCTTCTTCGATCCCGGCTTCGTGTCTATCCGCAGCGAGTTCCCCCTCAGCCGCATTCACAGCTTACGGGCCGCCATCAAAGCCAGCCTGGTTAATTTCATGTATGGACACTTTCATGCCCCCAGCCTGCAGAATATGATAATCGTCCCTTCAGTTGCCCTGGCTCTCATCATCAGCCTGTTCAAGAAAAGACTACCCGCGGTTCTGCTGGGACTGGTTATCCTATGCGGGATTATCTCCATCTGGTACGGCTTTTGGTTCTATGACGGCTGGGTGCCGTTGAAGCAACAGATCGGCCTGCTGCAGGAATTCAATTTCAGCCGTTTCCACTGGCTGCATCCCTTGTTGTGGTATCTGGTTTTTGCCCTGGCGTTGAAGATCATAGCCGGCCGGAATCGAATCGGCCTCTCCGTCGCGGTGGTTCTGGTGGCCCTTCAGGTTGGCTTCGTTTTCATGCACAATGATGCGCTGGTAGAAAAGAAATCGGGCAGTCCCACTTACCGGGAGTTCTTTGCCGAACAGCAATACCGGGAGATAAAGGACTATATCGGTTTGCCCCCGGGAGATTATCGGGTGGTCAGCATCGGCATCCACCCCAGCATCAGTTTGTACAACGGCTTTTACACATTGGACGGGTATTCCAGCAATTATCCCCTCAGGTACAAACACGAATTCCGCAAGATAATAGGCCCGGAACTTGACAAGAATCCTTTTTACCGTGACTATTTCGACACCCTGGGAGGCTCCCGCTGTTATATGTTCGTGGAGAAATTGATGTACAACAGCATGATGACCAAGGAAAGCAATATTAAGATAGAACGATTGGACATAGACACCGCCCAGTTGAAAAAGATGGGGGGCCGCTACGTCTTTTCCGCCCTGGAGATCCAGAACGCGGCAGATATCGGCCTGCAGTTCTGTAAGATTTTCGAAAACGAACAATCGGCCTGGAAAATTTATCTCTACCGAGTTTTATGAGCAAAAGGCAGGGAATCGGCATCGGGGCAGCGAACATAAAAAGCTAGATATAATCCGGGGAGTGATTGGTCTTGAACAAATATCTTTTGGCCTGTCTGCTGGCGTTGGTACTGCTTTTTCCCGCCTCGACAGCGATGGACGCCGAGGATATGGATAAATACCGGGAGCAAACCAGTTTGACCCAGCC
>JBEHWJ010000091.1:0-6776 GCA_040217755.1 Syntrophomonadaceae bacterium
AAGCCTATTCGGCCCATGCTGATCAGATCGGGCTGTTGAGTTGGCTCAAGAATTTCAAGCCGCGGCCCAAGACCGTATTCCTGGTTCACGGGGAGGAGAAGGCCCAACCGGTATTGGCCGACTTGATCCAGAAGGAGATGAGCATCCCGGTGCTTATCCCTGGCTGGCTGGATGCCTTTGAATTGACCCCCGAGGGCGTCCTGGTCGAGGGTACCATGGTCCAGGTCCACGAGCTGCCTGAACATCGCGCCGCCCCGGTCAACAAGGCTCTGGTCGCGGAGCGCAAGTACCTCGAGTTGAGGACCCGCTTGAACAGCCTGTTCCAGGAAAAATACGACCGTGCCCTTTATGATGAACTGATTGAATCGTTGGATAAAATAGCCAGCAATATGTAGAACCCCTCAGACCGGTAAAAAAGGCTGATAGCTGCGTTAATTAGGAAGTCCCGTTCAATCGACGTACCCTATGTACGCCTCAATCACGGGGCTTCCTATCGCCTTGCTCTGAGCCTTTCCCCCCCGGTCTGACTGATTGTGGGCTGATAGCGGCGTTAATCAGGAAGTCCCGTTCAATCGACGTACCTCATGTACGCCTCAATCACGGGCCTTCCTATTGCCTTGCTCTGAGCCTTTTTTTCTCGGTCTGCCCGCATGAAGAACCGGAGCTACTCCCGGGGGGCGCTTGTTAAAATTTAAGCAAGTGACAGCTCGCAAAATTTTTCCCACAAAGCCAACCAATAGATGAAAAATCCACACATATTGGCAACCTAATCCAGTCAAACGGTAAAACGAACCTTGAGCGCAGTTTAGTCCTTTTTTTTATCTACGTGTTCTTTATTTTGGGTTAAATCATATAATTATATATTTGTGAGCTAAAATCTGCGGTGCTATAATTCGGTTACTTCTTTGGGGAGATGGAAAATCAATGCAACAGATGACCGCATCGCTCGAGTTGTTTCGCTGGGGTTATGCCCATTTACCGGGAGCGGTTTTCTTCTATGCGAAAGAGTTGGATCTGGACATGGAAGACATTGGCATACTCACAGCAATTTTTTATGCCTATGAGAACACCAAGCCCCTGTTCCAATCTGGCGTACAGACCGGACAGGTGCTCTTGCGCTGTTCCAGCCTGACCACCAGCAAACTTTCCCGCCGCCTGCAGAAGCTGACCAAGCAGGGCTTGCTGGAGGTGCATGAAGGGGCCACCAAAAGCTTCACCGATAAGATGATCTGGCTGGAGCCCTTGATGCTGAAGCTGGAACAACTGGTGGTCCGGGACCACCCCCAGATCGCACCAATACATACCATCCGTCCCAGTGAAAAGCAACCCGACCAGCAACTGGCCGCCTATCGGGACCGGATCGATGAGCTGGAACGGGAACTCGAGGAGGAGCGCGCGGCGGCGGTCGCCATGCCTTTGGTGCCGCTGGACGCCAATTACCGGAGGGTGGCCGATTTCATCGCCAAGAAGACCGGCAACCTGCTCAGCGTCAAGATGGAAGCGGAGATGCGGAAATGGCTGACCGACTTCGGTTTCACGCCGGAGTTCCTGTTCGGCATGCTGGAGATGGCTTTCGAACGCAAGATCACCAATCCGCGCGAGATAACCAGGATAGCCAAGGATCTCCGGGACTATGCGGTCACCAGCGTCGACGGCCTGGATGTATATTTCAAGACTTATGTGGATCAGGAAAAAGCCCCCCCACGGGTACACTTCGACCCCGATGCGGCCGAATTCGGGACCTATACCGGATTGGATATGAGCGCCGAAGCCCGGCGCAAGGTTTACCACAAGTGGCGTTATGACTGGGGTTTCTCCCACCCGATGATCATGAAGGCGGGCGAGCTGATGTGCCAGCGCACCAAAAACGGCAGCCTGGAGTATATCGACAGCGTCCTCAATAACTGGATGGCCAAGGAAATACGGACCTTGAGCGATGTGGACAAGGAGATCAGTGAACACAAGAACCGGGCCCGCACCGCCAAAACCGCCGCCGCCGGGAACCTGACCGCCCCGGGCAAAAACGGCAAGGGCGAGATCGAATTTTACGTGCCGCCGGAGGTTCTGGCCGAGCTCAAGCGCAAGGTGTAAGGTAAAGTCCGCGGCTCGGATTTAGGGCCGGAGACGACAAATTTAGTTAAAAAATGAGGTATAATTAGTGCCAGGTTTTAATCCTGGCATTTTTTATGGAGGGAATAATATGGCCATGCTGGAAATGGAACCGCAATCCCATTTGATCGACCTGGAAAGCGAGCGGCGGGTGCTCTCTTCCATGCTCCATTCGGAGGAGGCCTGCATCGAGGCCTGCAATTCCCTGCAGCCAGGGGATTTTTATTCCCCTCAGCATGCCACCGTTTTCGAACTGACCCGCAGCCTCTATGAAAGGGAAGTCCGGCCCACCTATGTGGAACTGATCAAGGAAGCCCATACCCTGGGCATGCTGACCAGCGTTCGGGAGGCCGAAGAGTTGACATATATAGCCGAACATTATATTTACGACGGCAACATCGGTTTCTGGGTAAAGAAGGTGCGGGATCGCAGCCGCCTGCGCAAGTTCGAGGCTTTCATCCGTAAAAGCTACCAGCTGCTGCAGGAGGAGAGCGAGCGGGATGTCGAACAGGTATTGATGGCGGCGGAAGAGGAACTGACCAACCTGACCGCCCTGGAGATCGACGAGCGCGTGGACAGCCCGGAAGAGATGGCCCGGCTGGGCTACGAAGAGGTGGAGCGCCGCTTCCTCCGCTACAAGGAGATAAAGGAGAAACATAAGGGGGTTATCCCCCTGGATGGACTGCCCACCGGTTTTTACAACCTGGACAAGATAACTTTGGGCTACAAACCGGGTGACTTGATCATCCTGGGGGCCCAGACCGGGCATGGCAAGACCTCGTTTGCCCTGCATACCGCCAATGCCATCGCGGTGCGGGGCCGGCACAATATCCTTTACCTCAACACGGAGATGAGCCGCCAGCAGATAGCCTTGCGCTGGGGGTCGATACTCTCCGGCATCGAGCATGAGCGGGTCCGCAGCGGGGAGATCAACGAATCGGAGCTTTCCCAGCTCTTGAAAGGCTACGCCGACCTGATGCAGAGCGGTTTCTATTCCTACCCCTGTCCTAACCTGACCCCGGAGAAAACCATCTCCATCGCCCGCAAATTCAAAGCCCAGAAGGGCATCGACATGATGATAATCGACTATATCGGGAGGATGGACAAACAGGACCCTCGCCTGCAGGAATGGCAGGTCCTGGAACAGATAGTCAAGACCCAGAAAATGCTGGCCCAAAACCTGCAAATTGCAGTCATGTGTCTGGTACAATTGAATCCGGATGGTAGTCTGCAGGGAGCCAAACGGATGAAGAACGAGTGTGACCTGATGCTCAAACTCAGTCCCTTCAGCAAGGAGGACCTGGAAACCAATCCCGATCTGCAGAAATACGACGTCATGCCCAATTACCAAATATTCGTGGACAAGAACCGCGATGGGCAGAGCGGCATACGTATCCCGGTCTTCTTCGACCTGGCTCGTCAGACCATGAAGGATCCCAAAAGGGTGTCGGTGTGATGGACCCCATGGACCAAAATGCCAAGCGACTCTACGATTCCCTGGCCAACCTGATCGTCAACCTGCACCTGCAGAAAGACCGCCTGAGCCGGGAAGAGATGTACTGCCTGCTGAGCGTCCTGGATATGACTCTGCTGGACAAGGAGGATCAAGGTTTGGTCCAGGTGCTGCGCGAATGGCAGGCGGGTGAACCCAACCCGGAGATCGATGAGATAATCAAAGCCACCCTCTTGAACATAGATTTCGCCAAACCCTCCGCGCTGGCCGCCAACGTGGAGACTATCCGCGAGCTGATAAGGTATAATGAAAAATTGGGAGATACCCGGGGGGCCGATGAGCCGCCGCCAGAAGAATGACGGAAGAATGACGAATGAATAGGAGCCAGATCAAAAATGTCCGATTTCATAAAGAACCGGGCCCGCCCGGAGATATTCACCCTCAAGCCCTATATACCCGGTAAACCGATCGAGGAGGTCAGGCGTGAACTGGGTCTGGACGATATCATCAAGCTGGCCTCCAACGAAAATCCCCTGGGTCCGTCACCCTTGGCTATGGAGGCGATAGCGGCCGCCCTGCCCGATCTCAGTATGTACCCGGATGCCAATTGCTATCTGCTCAAACACAAGCTGGCCGCCACACTAGGTGTGGATGTAGCCGAGATCCTGGTCGGCAATGGCTCGGATGAGATTTTGATGCTGCTGGCGACTGCCTTTCTCAACCGGGGAGACCGGGTCATTTACGGCACCCCCACTTTTTCCGAATATGAATCTACCGCCAAAATAATGGGGGCGGAGTGCCTGGAGATACCCCTGGTCGATTTCACCTACGGCCTTGAAGCTATGCTGGGGGCCGTGGATGAGCGGACCAAGATGGTATATATATGCAACCCCAACAATCCCACCGGCACCATCGTAACCCGACAGGCCATCCAGAGGTTTATGGACCAGGTGCCCGATGAAGTGTTGGTGGTGTTCGACGAGGCTTATAGCGAATATGTGGAAAGCCCGGAATTCATCAGCGGTTACCGCTATGTGAAGGAGGGGCACAACGCCATCGTTCTGCGCACCCTGTCCAAGATATATGGCCTGGCCGGTTTGCGCATCGGCTATGCCCTGACCACCAGCGAAATCGCCGCGGCGGTGGAGATGATCACCGCGCCTTTCAATATCAACAGCCTGGCCCAGGTGGGTGCCCGGGCCGCCCTCGATGATAAGGGACATCTGCACCGCAGCCTGGAGCTGAACCGGCAGGGGAAACAGTATCTGTACCAGTCCTTCGATAAGATGGGCCTGTTCTATGTACCGACCGAGGCTAATTTTATCTTCCTGGACACCGGCTGCGACTGCAGGGTTGTTTTCCAGTCCCTGCTGACCCAGGGAGTCATAATCCGCACCGGCGACGTGTTCGGCTATCCCCGTTTTATACGGGTTACCATCGGGACGGCCGAGCAGAACCGGCGTTTCATAGAATCGTTGGCCCAGGTGTTGGGCAAGTAGGCTGCCAATGGAGACAGTGAAGATATTTTATGATGATAAACTGGCGGCCGCGGTGCTGGCTCATAATCTGGGCGCCATGCTGGCCGGCATCGAGCAGAAGCCGCTTATCCTTTGTATCGGCTCCGACCGGCACCTGCTGGACTGCCTGGGTCCCTTGACCGGTACCATGCTGCAGGAATCGTTCCCTGGTATCGAGGTGATAGGGACTCTGCAAAATCCCCTCCACGCCCGCAATATGGTACATACCCTGGAAGAGATGAAGCCTATCAAGGCCGGCCAGGTGGTGATAGCGGTGGACGCCTCGGTGGGCAACCAGGATGAGATCGGTCTGCTGCAATTGCGTCCCGGCAGCCTGGTCCCGGGTAAAGCCATGGCCAGGAACCTTCCGGCGGTAGGAGATTATGCGTTGACCGGGGTGGTGGAGCTCCGGGCCAACAAAAGCGGGATACGCAATCGGCAGGCCAGGTTGGGCCTGGTCTACGATATGGCCCGGGTGATAAGCCAAGCGATCGCCGAATGTTACCAGTTCAAATTTGGATTTCAATAGGCCGTGTCAGCCTATCGATCGGAGATATTTCCGTTGGGGCAGGAAACGCTGATAGGAGGTAGTATTTTTTGAAACATTTGATGAGTGGCAACGAAGCTATAGCCAGGGGAGCTTATGAAGCCGGGATCACCGTGGCGGCCGCCTACCCGGGCACGCCCAGCACCGAGGTGGTAAGCAGCCTGGCTGATTATGCCGGTGTTTACGCGGAATGGGCCCCCAACGAAAAGGTGGCCCTGGAAGTGGCAATGGGGGCTTCCTTCGGCGGAGCCCGTTCCTTGGCGGCGATGAAACACGTGGGAGTGAACGTGGCCGCCGACCCCTTGTTTACCTTCGCCTATACCGGCGTGAACGGGGGCTGCGTGGTGGTATCGGCCGATGATCCGGGGATGCATTCATCGCAGAATGAACAGGACAACCGCGGTTATGGGATATTTGCCAAGCTGCCGGTGGTGGAGCCTTCCGACAGCCAGGAGGCCAAGGATTTTACCCGCCTGGCTTTCGATATCAGTGAACGTTTCGATACCCCGGTCTTGTTGCGGGTGACTACCCGTCTATGCCATTCCCAGAGTATGGTGGAGCTGGGGGAAGTGCTCCCGCAGCCTTTAAAGGAATATAGGAAAAACAGTCAGAAATACGTGATGCTGCCGGTGCACGCCCGCCCCCGCCACGTGGAAGTGGAGAAGCGCATGGCGCAGCTCAAGGAATATGCCGAACAAACCGAGCTCAACCGCATCGAATGGGGTGAGCGCAGCCTGGGGGTCATAACCAGCGGGATCGTATACCAGTACCTAAAAGAGGTGATGCCGGAAGCCTCGGTATTGAAACTGGGATTGACCAACCCCCTGCCGGAGAAGATGATTCGGGATTTCGCCTCCCAAGTGGAGCGGTTGGTGGTGCTGGAGGAACTCGAACCGGTCATCGAAAACCAGGTCAAAGCCTGGGGGATAGCGGTGGAGGGCAAAGAAATATTCGGTAATATCGGCGAATACAGCCCGGAATTGATAGAAACCCGGCTGCTGAATCCGGCCCGCCCGCCGGCGCCCGCTTTGCAGCGGGAAATACCGCCGCGGCCGCCGCTGCTTTGCCCGGGCTGCCCGCACCGGGGGGTTTTCAATACCCTGCGCACCATGCGGGTAGCGGTGATTGGCGATATCGGCTGTTACACCCT
>JBEHWJ010000092.1:0-6680 GCA_040217755.1 Syntrophomonadaceae bacterium
ACCTGCCGGGCGGTGTTTTGAAAATGAGGCAAAGATTCACCCGGCAGTCCTACGATAAGGTCCATATTGATGTATTTGATCCCGGCCTGGCGTACCCGCTCGACCGCCTCCCGGACCATTCGGGCATCATGGTGGCGTCCTATCAATCGCAGTGTATCGTCATCCATCGTCTGGGGATTGACACACACCCGGTTGACCCCTAACCGGCGCATGTGATCGAGCCCCGGCCCGGTAATAGTATCGGGGCGACCGGCTTCTACAGTAATTTCCCGGGTCTCCGCGGAGATATACCTGGCGTGCAGTACTTCGAAAATGCTTTCTAAATGAGGGGGGCTCAACACCGTGGGGGTTCCGCCGCCAAGATAGACCGCTTCAATTTTCCAACCCTGGCCTGCTATAGCCTCCCCCATTTTTTCCATCTCGGTCAGCAGGGCTTGCATAAAAGGTCCCACATCCAAGTCATAGTTGCCGATCCGACTGCCGGGGAAAGAGCAGTAGCAACAGCGGCTGGGACAAAAAGGGATGCCGATGTAGACACTCAGCAGGCGATAGGCCTGCTCCCGGTCCAGCAGGAAGGAGCGGTTGGCCGCCGCAACTTCCTGCAACAGCTGGGCCTTGTCCCGGTTAATCAGGAACCTATTCTGGAGGTATTCCAGGATGGCCCCTTGCTCCCAACCCTGATCGAGCAGGCGGTGGACGATTTTAACCGGGCGTACCCCCGTCAAGGTTCCGTAAGGGTTCACCTCTTCCCCCAGATGCAGCCTAAGCAGTTGCATGACAAAACGGCGGCTGATGCCCCTGGCTGCGGTTTTGATATCGGCCTCATCAGGTGGCAGGTGAAAGTCGCGCGTTACCCGGGTGGACCTCCCCTCCACTTCCACTTCGCCATTACAGGACGCGTAATCCCCTTGTCTGATTATGGTGATCCTGATATGGTCGGGTCCATCGTGGGGTTGGCAGATAAGTTCACGGCCCGGGAAAGCCACCCTCAGCAAATCATGAATCTGGGGATATATATCAGCCGGGCAGGTTTCGACGAATATGGTAATAAAAAATATCCTCCCTGATCTGTCTTGTCCGAATCCGGATAAACTCTGTTTTTGATATTAGTGCTGTTACCCATAAAAAGAGAGCTTCTCTATCCCGTGGATGAGAAGCCGGTCTTTTGGTCTCAGGTTGCCGGGCAATGACCTTCTATAAAAAAGGGTTGTGCTGTCTCTCAAAACCGATAGTGGTGGCCGGCCCATGACCAGGATAGGCGATAACATCATCATCATAACAGAGCAGCTTTTCCTTGATGTTTTGTATGAGCAGCTTGTATGATCCTCCCGGGAAATCGGTGCGGCCGATGGAACCCTGGAACAAGGTATCGCCCACAAAGATGATGTCTCCCGTTTTCAGGCATACCCCTCCCGGACTGTGACCGGGGGTGTGGATCACTTCCAGTTCTACCGTGTTGCCGATCTTAATTGTGTCGCCCTCCTTTATGAATCTGTCGGCCGGTGGACTGGTCACTCCCGAGCCCATCAGGAAAGAGAGATTGGAAGCGCTGTTGATCAGCATTTTGGCGTCACTCTCATGGATCAATATCTGTGCTCCGGTGGCCTCTTTAACACCCTTATTGGCACCAATATGATCGATGTGGCCATGGGTGTTGATAATATAAACAGCCTTGAGGTCGTTTTCCTTGAGCATATTGATAATAGCCCTGGCATTGCCTCCCGGATCGATAACCGCTACCTCCCGGGTCTCTTCACACCCTACAATATAGCAGTTCTCACCCATACTGCTAATCTCAATACCCATCAAAATCACTTCATCATTACCTCCTCATATTATCCGGGCGTTCTGAGATCTCTGCTCCTAATCCCGGTTATCGCCCGGCAGTACCCTGCGTATCTCCCGGATACCCTTCACCTTTTGCACCCTCTGCTTGACGGTGCTGAGCTGTGCCATATCCGCTATCTCCAATTTAAGATTCATCATCGCCAGACCGTTCTTGGTAGCCCGCGAGAATACCGAATTGACCGGTATCCTCATGTCGGCGATCACGGTCATGACATCCGAAGTCAGCCGATCCCGGTCGACGGCAATGATTTCGATTTCCACCAGGTAGTTGCCTTTGTCGGAAGCCCATTCCACTCCCAATATCCGGTTGGCTTCATTATGGAGATAGTTTTGCATGTTGGGGCAATCGATACGGTGCACCGATACCCCCCGCCCCCGGGTGATATAGCCGAGAACTTCGTCACCGGGGAGCGGATTGCAGCAATGGGCGAGTCTGATGACGATGTCATCGACGCCCTTGACCCGCAGCGATCGGGTTACCTGTTCCTTGCCCGCTCCCGTCTTGACCAGGGGTTTATTTATTATATCGTCCACTGGGGCATTTGGGAAATACGATTCTTTGATACGATTGGCCACCTGGTTGGCAGTCAGGCTGCCGTCACCTACCGCGGAGAAAAGGTCATCCAGGGCGGCCAGCGAAAACCGTTCCATAACCTCCAGCAACTTGGCTTCCTTAAGCAACTCCTTGGAATCGAGATGTCGCTTCCTGAGTTCCGCTTCCAGTAGTTCGTGTCCCTTCAATATATTCTCCTGGCGCTGGCTGCGTTTAAACCAGGCTTTGATACGGCTCCGGGCTGAGGAGGTTTTGACAAAATCAAGCCAGCCCCGGGTTGGTCCGGTGGAATTCTTGGATGTGATGATCTCCACGATGTCGCCATTGCTGAGCTGATAATCGAGCGGCACGATGCGGCCATTAACCCTGGCCCCCGTGCATTTATGCCCTACCTCGGTGTGGACCCGGTAGGCAAAATCGACCGGGCATGACCCCTTGGGAAGTTCTATCACATCGCCTTTGGGAGTAAAAATGAAGACGGTATCCTCAAAAAGATCGGTTTTAAGCGATTCCATAAACTCGGAATCATCATTGACATCCTGCTGCCATTCCAGGATACGGCGCAGCCAGGCCAGTTTCTCATCGAATTTTTTATCCCGATCCCTGGGGCCGCCATCTTCCTTGTAGTGCCAATGGGCGGCTATGCCCGACTCAGCCGTCAAATGCATCTCCCATGTCCTTATCTGGGCCTCGAACGGCTCGCCCCCCTGGCCGATCAAAGTAGTGTGCAAAGACTGGTACATATTAGGTTTGGGGGTCGCTATATAGTCTTTAAATCTTCCCGGCAGCGGCTTCCACATGGTATGGATTATACCCAGCACGCCGTAACATTCCGGTACCGTATCCACTATCACCCGGATGGCGATTTTATCATAGATTTCGTCGATCGATTTACCTTGTTTCAGCATCTTTTTATAAATGCTGTATATATTCTTGGGGCGTCCGGCTATGTCTCCCTCTATGCCAATCTGTTCCAGGCCTTTCCTGATCTGCTGGATAAGCGCGTTGACGTATTCTTCCCTCTCCTTGCGCTTGGTCTTGAGCCGCTGGGCCACCTCATAGTAAGTTTCCGGCTGTAGGTATAGAAAGGCCAGGTCCTCTAATTGCCACTTGAATTTAAAAACGCCCAGGCGGTGGGCCAGGGGCGCGAAGATATCCATGGTTTCCTGGGCAACTTGTTTCTGCTTGGGTTCAGATTGGTAATTCAGGGTACGCATGTTGTGGAGCCTATCCGCCAATTTTATCAAGACCACTCTGATATCCTTAGCCATGGCCAGGAACATCTTGCGGAGGTTCTCAGCTTGAGCCTCCTCCTTGGTTTTGAAGTTGATGCGGCTTAGTTTGGTCACCCCCTCCACCAGCATGGCTATCTCTTCGCCGAATTCCTGTTCCAGGCTTTTATAATCAAAGCTGGTGTCTTCGATGACATCGTGCAAAAGGGCGGCGCATATCGAGGCACTGTCCATCTCTATTTCAGTCAGGATCAGGGCCACCGCAACCGGGTGGATGATATAGGGCTCCCCCGACTTGCGCTTCTGTTCGCCATGGGCAATAACCGCATAGTTATATGCTTTGGCTATCAGATCAAAGTCTGCTTGGGGATTATATTCTTTTACCCGGTCCAAAATCATTTGCGGTCCCATTTTGTCACCATTCCAAACTCGAAATAAGCCTCTCCTCCCAATCGGACAGGACCATACGTTCCGCGATTCCCTCTCTCCAGTGAGGGCTGCCTCCGAGGCTGTCGATCTGTTTGCCTGAAGTTCCACGATTTATTGCCATAATACTACTTCTTTTTTGAAGGTGGCACAAGTTTAAATCGGCCAATATACGCAGGCTGGAGATTATCTCCAGCCTCGACATATCAAGCGTTTCGTTCAAACTGGCGGCGATTTCGCCGACCCGGTACCGGCCACCCCAGGGTGCAGAGCGGAGCAGATGGGTCCAGACTTTATTGACAGCCTCCAGCGATGGGTACAGACGGTCGAGGAATTGGCGGTTGACAGTCAGGGCGGCCGGCCCGAAAGCTACTCCGATGCTATGTTTACCGGCTTCTCCCCACCTCTCGGCCAGCAATGACAACTCATACCATCCCAGCGGGGAATCCATCAGGATCAGTCTGTCGAACCTGTCGGTGGTCGACCAGACAACCGTCCGGCTACCATCGCTGACCAAGGTCCCCTGCGGATCAGACCAATAACTGCGGCGGATCCTTATCCTCTGCCCCATATCCGACAAGCCCGATTCGACTCTGATATCAGGCCAGGTCCCTCTCAATCTTTTGATAGTTGCGGGGAGATTGGCATATATCAATACCCGTTCCCCGGAGATGAGGTCCCCGGAGTCGCGATTTATCGAGTAATCTCCGCAGGGCTGTATTTCTTCGACTTCAATATGCTGCGGCCAGCCGCCATCACCGACGGGCGGCCCGAGTGGCCATAACCTGGCAGCATAACGGCAATTAATCGGCAAGGCTGCTTGTTCCAGGAATAGGTTCAGGCTGGAGGCGGTCATCATATAAACCGCAGCTGTACCCCCGCTTAGCAATTCCTGCCGCTGGCTGCGCTCTTCCCGCGATAGATGCCCATGTATCGGCAACACTTTGCCCGGATAAAAATAGTAGTCCATAGCTCCCTGGTGCTTGGCCAGACTGCGGTAAGTCGGATAGACCACCACTACTGGGCGTTGCTGAGCCAACTCCGCCACCGCCCGGGTCAGGCCTTTCCACAAACCAGACCGGGTCACACCGCCACGAGACCGGTCATCGGGATAAAAGGAAGATTTAATATCCTTCACTTTGAGTTGGACCGTTTTCTTTCCTTTATAATTGTTCTCGGCCAACGTAAACAACAAATCCTGGGAACAATAGGGGAAATGGTTTTCGAGGCTTTCCGCACCGTTAAACGCTATCCCGGCGAGGTAATTGGATCCTACCGCCAGCCGCAGATGGTTGCCGTTGACCCCGACCCGGGAGGTCTGCTGAATAGTCTGCCCGCGCAGTACAAAAGCCGGTAACGGATTTCCTTCCCCAAACGGTTCCAGTCGCTGCAGTTCTTCCAAAACCGGCAGACTGATATCGTCCTCCTCTATCTCCAGGTCGACTGAATAACGCTTATGCGCTTCCCAGCGATAGCCTGTCCGGGCTGCGTAATCCTTGAGGCCTGTTTTTATGAGTTCCAAGTTGTTCCGGTGGACGCTTAAACCAGCCGCCATCTTGTGTCCGCCAAATCCCAGCAGACTGCCGCTCACACTATCCAGGGCGGCGTAAAGATCGAATCCGGTCTGGCTCCGAGCCGAGGCTTTGCCGATATCACCGTTCCATGATATTACCATAGCCGGACGGCTGTACAAATCCGTCAGACGCGAAGCGACAATACCTATCACCCCCACGTTCCACCCCTCCCCGTCTACCACCAGGATGGATTCTCGTTCCAGGTCCATATGGGCCTCGATGATGGCCACCGCTTCCCCGACTATATTTTCTTCAACCTGCCGGCGTTCCTCATTCATCTGGCTCAGCAATCGGGCCTGCTCTTGGGCCCAGCTGCCATCCCGGCTCATCAACAACTCTATACTGGCCCGGGCCGAACCCATCCTCCCGGCTGCATTCAAACGCGGACTCAAGACAAAACCCAGCTGCCAGGCTTGAATCGATTGGCCCGCCAACCCGACCTCCTCGATCAGTTTGCGCAGGCCGACCCGCTGGCTGGCCGGCATGGCCTGCAGACCATATTTGGCAATGATCCGGTTTTCATAATGAAGAGGCACCATGTCGGCTACCGTGGCCAAAGCCGTCAGAACCAACCACTCCCTGACCTGTTCTTCTGCGTTTCGTCCCGCCGACAAAGCGGAAGCCAGCTTGAAGGCCACTCCGGCCCCGGCCAGGTCCGCAGCCTCCGCAGGACAACCGATCTTGGGATTTATTATAGCCTGGGCTTCGGGCAGATGGGCCGGAGGGGTATGGTGATCAGTTATGATCACGTCCATCCCCAGGTCGGCAGCGGTCTTAACCTCGTCCACTGAACTTATACCGCAGTCCACCGTAATCAATAAACGATACCCCTGTCCCGCCAGAATTCTGACTGCATCGCTGTTCAGTCCATATCCCTCGGTAAATCGGTTCGGCACGTAATAATCAACCGCGCACCCCAGCTGCTGCAGGCATTCCACCAGGATCACAATGCTGCATATCCCATCGACATCATAGTCGCCGTATATCACTACCTTTTCCTGCCGCCGCACCGCACTCTCAATCCGGGCCACTGCCGCAGCCATGCCG
>JBEHWJ010000093.1:0-6642 GCA_040217755.1 Syntrophomonadaceae bacterium
CTCACCGTTCAGGTGCATAAGTGCAGCCGGCAGGCCGAGGAGAAGATTGCGGCTAAAGGCGGCAAATTTGAGGTGGTTTAATTGCTTAGCTCGTTTCAGCAAGCTTTAAAGATAGGTGATTTAAGGAGTAAATTGCTCTTTACCCTATTGATGTTGCTGGTTTTTCGAATCGGCGCTCATATACCAGTCCCCGGCATCAATCCGGAGGCGATTGCCCAGTTGTTGCAAGGCCAGTTGTTTGGCTTTTTCGATATAATATCTGGGGGCGCATTCAAACGCTTCAGCGTATTTGCCATGAGCATCACTCCGTATATCAATGCATCGATCATCATGCAGCTGCTTACTGTAGTTGTTCCTACTCTGGAAGAACTCAATAAGGAAGGCCAGGAAGGGAAAAAGAAGATTGCTCAGTACACGAGGTATGGTACTGTAGTGCTGGCCTTGATCCAGGCTATCGGCATGTCGGTAGCTCTGGGAAAGTCAGGGGCCATAGCCAATCCCGGTATTTTATCCTATGTGATTATAGCCGTATCCCTAACCGCTGGAACCGCTATGCTTATGTGGATAGGTGAGATGATTACCGAACGAGGTATCGGCAACGGAATATCGTTGATTATATTCTGCGGTATAGCTGCCCGGATACCGTCACAGATTAACGGGGTGGCTCAGGAAGTCAGCAGTGGGATGGCCGGATATTTCCAGGTATTGCTGTTGATAGTAATGGTCCTGGTAGTAATAGCAGCGGTTGTGGCTATGAACGAAGGTACCCGCAGGTTACCCATCCAATACGCTAAGCGGGTAGTTGGACGCAGACTCTATGGAGGCCAGAGCACATTCCTGCCTTTGAAGGTTAACAGCGCAGGGGTTATCCCCATAATCTTCGCAATGTCACTGGGAATGTTCCCGGCTACGATCGGGTCATGGATGAGCCCAACATCTTCCTTCAACGTTTTCATTAACACGTATTTCAGTTACACCAGTGTAGCTTACAATGTTTTTTATGCGGCGCTGATAATATTCTTTACGTACTTCTATGTATCGATTATATTCAACCCCTTGGATGTAGCCGATAATATCAAAAAGAACGGCGGATTCGTCCCCGGCATTCGTCCTGGACGTCCTACCGCGGAATACATCGATAAGGTTTTATCTCGCCTGACCCTGGCAGGCGGTGTTTTCCTGGCTCTGATAGCTATATTGCCTAATATAGTCATTGCTGTAACCGGGATAAAAAGCCTATGGTTCGGGGGGACCGCCCTGTTGATCCTGGTCGGGGTCGCCCTTGACACCATGAAGCAAGTAGAATCACATCTACTGCTGAGAAGTTACGAAGGCTTTGTGAAATAGGAGATGATCTCATGAATATAATTTTAATGGGCCCGCCCGGTGCCGGGAAAGGGACGCAGGCCGAGTATATCAAGAAAGAATATCCGATACCGCATATCTCTACTGGCGATATGTTCAGGGAAGCTGTGCAGAACGGCACACCTATGGGGATGGAGGCCAAGAAGTACATGGATGCTGGGCAACTGGTACCCGATCAGGTTACCATAGGCATAGTCGAGGATCGGTTGGGCATGCCTGACTGCAACCCGGGATTCCTTCTGGATGGATTTCCGCGCACCACTGTGCAGGCCGAGGCCCTTGACGAGGTACTGAGAAAACTGGGTAAAAAGCTGGACCTTGCCCTCAATATATCAGTGCCCGAGGATGTTTTGACAGCGCGCATGGTAGGTCGGGTGTTCTGCAGTTCCTGCAAGACTGTTTACAACACGATTTTCAATCCCCCCATGGTAACGGGTGTTTGCGACAAATGCGGGGGAGTTTTGGTGCAGCGCAGTGATGACAAAGCCGAAACGGTAAAAAATCGAATCAACGTTTACTGGGAGCAAACCCAGCCCCTGTTGGCCTACTACGCGCAACAGGGCAACCTGGTCACCCTGGATGGCCAGAGGGATCCCCAGGAGGTTTTTGGGGATGTAAAAGCCCTGCTGGAGAAACTGGGATGATTTATATCAAGACCCCCAGTGAGATCAAGAAGATGCGCAGATCGGGGCAAGTAGTCGCTCAGGTTTTGCAGATTCTAAAGAGGGAGATCCGTCCCGGGGTCAGCACGGGACAACTGAACAAACTGGCTGAAGAAGAGGCCAAGAAAAGGAATGCCATCGCGGTTTTCAAGAATTATCCCCATCCACGCGGAACCCGGCCCTTCCCGGGGGCTATATGTGCCTCGGTGAATGAAGAGGTGGTTCATGGCATCCCCGGTCGGAGGAAGCTCAAGGAAGGCGATATAATCAGTATCGATTTTGGGGTAATGCTGGATGGTTTCGCAGGAGATGCAGCCATAACCGTACCCGTGGGGGAGGTAAGGCCGGCCATCAAAAAGTTGATCACGGTGACGGAGGAAGCTCTGATGAATGGAATAGAACAAGCCCAGGCCGGCAACCGCCTGGGGGCAGTATCCCATGCGATCCAGAATCACGTGGAGCAGGCCGGATTTTCTGTGGTCAGGGATTTCGTAGGTCACGGTATCGGACGCAACATGCATGAGGACCCCCCCATACCTAATTACGGCAAGGCCGAGCGGGGTGCCGTCCTCCAGGCGGGGATGGCGTTGGCTATAGAACCGATGGTTAATATGGGATCATATAGTGTCATCACCAAAATAGATGATTGGACGGTGGTCACGATTGATGGCAAACCTTCGGCTCATTTTGAGCATACCATTGTGGTCGGCGACCAGGGTCCCGAAATCCTCACCTTGATATAATGGAGGTGAAGGATATAGGTACCGACGTTCTGGGTAAAGTGGTCATATCCAAATCCGGCCGGGATAAAGACAAAGCGTTTGTGATAATCGGAATTTTGAACGAGAGACACCTAATCGTGTGTGACGGGGACATTCGCAAGATTGAGAACCCCAAGAAGAAAAATATAAGACACTTGAACTTTACATCTATGCAGGCCCATGATGTTTTGGAGTATTTACGCAAGGGCGAAAAGCCACCCAACCACGTTATCAGGAAAAATATTAAGCAGTTGATTGATAAAGGTTTAAGCCATGGGGAAGGAGGTCTGGAGAATGGCTAAAGATGACGTAATCGAGGTCGAGGGAAAAGTCCTGGAACCATTGCCTAACGCCATGTTTACGGTAGAAATGGAAAACGGCCATAAGGTCCTTGCCCATATCTCAGGGAAAATGAGAATGAACTTTATCAGGATATTACCGGGTGACCGGGTTATGGTGGAACTATCGCCCTATGACTTAAACCGGGGACGGATAACATATCGATTCAAATAGAATCGAGGGCCGGTTTCAAAAAAGGAGGACAATAATATGAAGGTAAGAGCATCGGTCAAGAAAATCTGCGATAAATGCAAGATCATCAAACGCAAGGGTAAAGTAACTATTATTTGTGAAAATCCCAAGCATAAACAAGTACAGGGTTGATCGTTACCGGCGATAGAAAATATTATTTAACCAAAGGAAGTGAAAGGTTTGGCAAGAATAGCAGGCGTTGATTTACCCCGTGATAAAAGAGCAGAGATATCCCTTACCTATATATTGGGAATCGGGAGGGCGTCATCGCAGAAGATTTTGGCGGCCGCAGGTATAAATCCGGACACTAGAGTGAAAGATTTAACCGAGGAAGAAGTTGCCAAAATCAGGGCCATAATCGACAAAAACTACGTAGTCGAAGGTGACCTGCGCAGGGATGTCAGTATGAACATCAAGCGGCTGATGGATTTGGGTTGCTATAGGGGATTGCGCCATCGGCGCGGGTTACCGGTGCGGGGGCAAAACACCAAGACCAACGCCCGTACCCGTAAGGGACCCAAACGTACCGCTGGCGGCAAGAAGAAATAGATAGGGAGGATTGTTGAGTGGCACGAAGAACAGCAACTGTCAGGGTCAAGAGACGGGAAAAGAAGAATATCGCTGAAGGCATAGCTCATATCAAATCGACTTTTAATAATACTATAATCTCTATTACCGATAAAAATGGTAATGCCATATCCTGGGCCAGCGCCGGAACCGTAGGCTTCAAGGGTTCCCGCAAGAGTACCCCGTATGCTGCCCAACAGGCGGCAGAGAATGCCGCCCGGGCCGCCATGGAGCATGGACTGCGGGAAGTGGAATGTTATGTAAAAGGGCCGGGAGCGGGACGCGAAGCGGCCATAAGGTCCTTACAAGCGGCGGGTCTGGAAGTCAGCGTTATCAAGGACGTCACCCCTATTCCGCACAACGGGTGCAGACCACCCAAGAGAAGAAGAGTTTAAGGAGGTAAATGTTTAGTGGCAAGATATACTGATGCAGTCTGTCGCCAGTGTAGGCGGGAAGGGGAGAAACTGTTCCTGAAGGGGGACAGGTGCTACTCGGAGAAATGTGCGGTCCAGAGGAGGGCGTTCGTGCCCGGTCAGCATGGTCAAAAACGCCGGCAAAAAAGCAGCGAATATGGAATCCAGCTGAGAGAAAAACAGAAGACCAAGAGGATCTATGGGGTTTTGGAGAAGCAATTCCGTAACTACTTCAAAAAAGCTGAGCGTCAAAAAGGCATCGCTGGCGAGAACCTCCTCATACTCTTGGAAAGGCGCCTGGACAATGTGGTTTTTCGGATGGGATTCGCTTCTTCCCGCAAGGAAGGACGCCAGTTAGTAACCCATGATCATTTCACTATCAATGGCAAAAAGGCGAATATTGCATCGATGCTGGTATCCATTGGCGATACTATTCAGGTCAAGCCTGGCAGTGCCGATTCCCCCAAATTCCAGGAGATGAAGGCGGCTGGAGCCTATAAGACCCCCCCGGAGTGGTTGGAGGTTGATATGGAGAATCTAACGGGCAGGGTACTGGCCTTCCCGACCAGAGAGAATGTGGATACAGCCGTAAACGAGCAACTGATCGTGGAACTGTACTCCAGATAAGATATCCAACTCCAATAAACCTCTACGATAAAAGGAGGGGAAAAAATATGCTCGAGATGGAAAAACCCCGTATCGAATGTACTGAAAAAGACCTGGAAAGAAATTATGCCAAATTCGTGATTGAACCGCTGGAAAGAGGTTACGGAACTACCTTGGGTAATTCCCTGCGCCGGGTGTTGTTGTCTTCCCTACCGGGAGCGGCGGTTACCTCCATCAAAATAGATGGGGTTTTGCATGAATTCTCCACAATCCCCGGGGTGCTTGAAGATACCACGGAGATCATACTTAATATCAAGCAGATGGTTCTGCGCTACGATGGCAATGAGCGCAAGATCATCCGCATTGAGCAAAAGGGCCCTAAAACCATAACCGCTGCTGATATCACGCCAGATGCCGAGGTAGAGATCCTCAACCCGGATCTGCACATCGCTACCCTGGATGACGATGGCAAACTTGAGATAGAGATGACGGTAGAAAGAGGACGGGGCTATGTAAGCGCCGATCAGCAACCCCAGAAAAATGCTGATATTGTGGGACTGATCCCGATTGATTCTATATATACACCGGTGAGTAAGGTCAATTACACCATCGAGGATACCCGGGTGGGCAAAAGGACCGACTATGATAAGCTTATCCTGGAGATCTGGTCCAACGGCAGCATACGCCCCGAAGAAGCCTTAAGCCTATCCTCCCAGATTTTGATCGAGTATTTGAAACTCTTTACCGAGATCGACGACACCTACTCGGAAGTTGAGATTCTGGTCGAAAAGGAAGAGGAGAAAAAGGATAAGATCCTGGAGATGTCTATTGAAGAAATGGAACTTTCGGTACGGGCTTCCAACGGCTTGAAGCGGGCTAGCATCAATACCGTGGGTGACCTGATCGAAAAGACCCGGGAAGAGATGAGCAAGATTAGAAATCTGGGCCAGAAATCGCTGGAAGAGATAGAGAAGAAACTCAAAGAATTAGACCTGACTTTCAAGAAGTCAGAGGAATAAGAAAGGAGGGTTTACATTGGGTTACCGTAGATTAGGTTTTAGGAGCGATCATCGCCGGGCTTTGCTGAGAAATTCAGTGACATCGCTGCTGGAACATGAAAAAATAACCACCACCGAAACCAGGGCCAAAGAGATCAGCAGCATCGCTGATAAGATGATTTCCCTGGCCAAAAAGGGTGATCTGCATTCCCGCCGCCGGGCCAACTCCTATCTGCTCAAGGATGCAGTGGTATATAAGTTGTTTTCCACTTATTCCGAGCGTTACAAAGAACGTAACGGAGGATATACCCGGATCATTAAGACGGGAGTGCGTAAGGGAGACGGGGCTCCCATGGCCATCGTCGAACTGGTGGATTAAGGCCGGGCTGTATGGGTGTTATAAGCTATAAAAATTTACTCTGATAAAGTTCGGGAGGATGGACATCCTCCTCATCTTTTATGAGGAGATATCGTTGTCGTGGCAAGACGCGTTTTGGCATACCTGTGCCAAAACGCGGTCCCAGTGTAGGATGGACAAGGCGTAAATGACCAGGATCAAGATGATAATCGAATATGACGGGGGTGGTTATCATGGATTTCAAAAACAGGAAAACGCTCACACCGTCCAGGCCGAGTTGGAAAAACAAATTCAACGGGTCACCGGGGAAACAGTCAATGTCTGCTCAGCGGGGCGAACTGATGCCGGCGTACATGCCCGCGGGCAAGTTATTGCCTTCGA
>JBEHWJ010000094.1:0-6551 GCA_040217755.1 Syntrophomonadaceae bacterium
GAGGGGTTGGCAGCCGGGCTGGCGGCAGAGAGGATCACCGAGGATGAACTGGAGGCTATGGAGAGACTGATAGTCGGGAAGCAGGAAGCCATAAATAGTGGAGATATCGACAAACTGGTCGAGGTAGATACCAGTTTCCATGAACTTCTCTACAAAGCCAGCCGTAATGTCCGGCTGGCGGCAATTATCAGCAACCTGCGCGAACAGATACAAAGGTTTCGTTTTACATCGTTGTCCTACCCGGGGCGCAACAAGGAGTCTTTGCGGGAACATAAACAATTGGTAGAAGCCATCCAGGCCCGGGACAGCCAGCTAGCCAGGCAATTGGCCCAGGAACATATAGAAAATGCTGAAAATGTATTGATAGAGTGTATCAAGATGGAAGGGCTGGGACTGGAGGGTTGATTCTATAGGAGTTTATGGAGGAACAGGGATGCAGTATGATGCCGTAATCATGGCCGGCGGTGAAAGCAGCAACGAATTAAAGAAAGTCGCCCCTTACAGCAATGAGGCTCTGATCATTATAGGCAGCTACCCTATGATATATTACGTGTATAGTGCCCTGCGCGCAACTCCCAGTATAAATAATATAGTCGTCAGCGGGCCGGTTGAATCCTTGCGTAATATTCTTCCCAGTGATGAAAGGTTGTTCTTTGTCGAGAGCGGGGAGAATGCCATCGAGACCTTTTCCCGCGGGGTGGATCTGCTCGGTGGCCGGATCACGTCCAAAGTCCTGGCCGTTCCCACCGATATACCTTTCATAACCCCTGAAGCCATCAGCGATTTCTTGACCAGCTGTGAAAGCACCGAGGCCGATGTTTACTATCCAGTTACCAGTAAAGAGGTCAATGACCGCAAATATCCGGGCGTTGTCCGCACCTACGTGCATCTGAAAGATGGCGTATTTACCGGGGGCAACCTATTTCTGCTGCGCGCCTCGGCCCTGCCCACCTGTCTGGAATTCGGACTTAAGATCATAAGCCGGCGCAAGGATCCCTTGGCTATTGCCAGGTTGTTTGGATTTGGCCTGGTGTTTAAATACCTGCTGGGACAGCTCAGCATCAAGTCGGCGGAAAAGAGGCTATACGAGGTAGCCGGGATCCAGGGCAAGGGAATTATTTCCCCATATGCCGAGGTTGGCGTGGACGTAGATAAGCCCGAGGATCTTATGTTGGCCCAGAGATACCTTAATGGAATGAGCTTTGAACGTTAGCCATTAAGCTTTTACAGCTAACCAAATAAAAGGTTATAATACTTATGCAGGCTGGTCTTAAATGGCAGCCGGGCAGACAGAGCATGAGGAAAGGAATCTGGAAAGTGACAACGTCTGCGGTTATATTGGCAGCCGGCAAAGGTGTGCGCATGCGTTCCCAACTACCCAAAGTGGTTCACCGGGTAGCCGGCAAGGCGATGGTTGAGCATGTCAGTGATGCAGCCCGTGCGGCCGGAGTGGACAAAGTAGTAATAGTGGTAGGACATGGCCGGGGTTTGGTTGAAGAACTTTTCAAACCTGGAGAAGTGGAATTCGCCGTCCAGGAGGCACAATTGGGCACCGGGCATGCTTTGATGCAGGCCATGGGCAAGGTGCAGGGAGACGATACCATCGTGGTGTTGGCGGGGGATACCCCCCTGTTACGGGCAGCAACCATAAGAGCGCTACTCGATCACCACCGCCAGAGCCGAGCGGTGATTACCGTATTATCGACCCGGGTTGACAACCCCTACGGGTATGGACGGATAGTCCGCCATCAGGATGGTTCATTCCGGGATATAGTTGAAGAGAAGGATGCCGGGGAGGAAGAAAAGCAGATCAGGGAGATCAATTCCGGAATGTATGCCATACAGGTCAATGAGGTTTCATCGGCCTTGGCCGGACTCGGTACCGATAACCAGCAGGGTGAATACTATCTGACCGAGGTCTTGACGATCCTAAATGCCCAAGGGCAAAGGGTAGAAATCCTCCCGGTGGATGCCCGGGAGGATATTTACGGGATAAACGACCGGGTACAATTGGCTCAGGCCGAGGCGATTTTACGGCGACGTAAAAACATGTCGTTAATGGAGAATGGCGTGACCATCATCGCTCCCCATACCACCTTCATAGATTTTGATGTTGAAATCGGCCGTGACACAATAATATATCCCGGATCAATTATCGAGGGCCGAACGAGTATCGGTGCCGAGTGCCAGATTGGACCAGCGGCACACATAACTTCATCAATAATAGGTGAGCGGGTGGCTATAGAACACTCCCGGCTGAAAGAAGCCGAGGTTGGCGATGAGTGCACTATAGGTCCTTATGCCTATTTGCGTCCGGGGGCGGTCTTGCATCGGAAAGTCAAAGTGGGGGACTTCGTCGAGATCAAGAAATCGACCCTGGGTGAGGGGAGCAAAGCCCCGCATTTAAGCTACATCGGCGATGCCCAAATTGGCAGGGGCGTCAATATCGGGGCCGGGACCATCACCTGCAACTATGATGGCCAAAACAAATGGGAAACAATCCTCGAAGACGGGGTGTTTATAGGCAGCAATACCAACTTGGTCGCTCCGGTAAGGGTAGGGGCCAACTCCATAACCGGAGCCGGTTCCACCATAACCAAGGATGTACCGGCCGATACTCTGGCCGTAGAAAGAGCCCAGCAGAAGAACCTTAAGAAAAGATAAAATCCCAATGAAGTTCCAAAATCCGATTGGAGGTTAAGCTTAGATGAACACATCCAGATGGAGGATGAAACTATTCACGGGTAATGCCAACCCACTGTTGGCTAAGGAGATTGGGGACTACCTGGGCATGTCCCTGGCCAAAGCTTATGTTTCTCATTTTTCCGATGGCGAAGTAAGCGTGGAGATCGATGAGAGCGTACGCGGGGTAGACACCTTTGTGGTTCAGCCTACATGCACCCCGGGTAATGAGAATCTCATGGAATTGCTTATTATGATAGATGCATTCCGGCGGGCCTCCGCGGGAAGAATAAACGCGGTCATCCCCTATTTCGGTTATGGGCGTCAGGACCGGAAAAACAGGGCTCGCGATCCCATCACCGCTAAACTGGTATCCAACCTGATCGTTGAAGCTGGTGCTCACCGGGTGGTTACGGTTGATCTGCATGCCACCCAGATACAGGGGTTTTTTGATATTCCTGTAGATCATCTGCCGGGGGTCGCGACCCTGGCAGACCATATAAATAAAAAGGATCTGGGCGACAATGCAGTGGTGGTATCGCCTGACGTGGGCGGGGTGACGCGGGCCCGAAATCTGGCCGCCAAATTGGGAGCGCCCCTGGCCATAATTGATAAAAGGCGGCCCGCTCATAATGTTTCTGAGATCATGAACGTTATCGGTGAGGTTGAAAGCAAATCGGTAATCCTGATAGATGATATTATCGACACTGCCGGGACGGTTTGTAATGCCGCCGACGTTATGATGGACAAAGGAGCCAAGGAAGTCTTCGTCTGCTGTACCCATCCGGTCTTTTCCGGACCGGCTATGGAAAGGCTGGCCAAGGCCCCGATCGAAGAGATAGTCGTGACCAACACCATTCCATTGCGCGAAAAACTCTCCAATTTAACGGTATTGTCCATCGCCCCCCTCATCGGGGAGGCGGTGCTGCGGATTCATGAAGACTTGTCGGTAAGTAAGATATTCGAAGACTAAGGGAACGGCATACGTGGTACATATATATGAGGCGCACTCTCCGGGTGGGCCTTTCCTTATAATAAAGGCCAGAAGGGAAACAGGTTATGAAGGTAGTGGTGGGGCTGGGTAATCCAGGTCCCGAATATAGGGATACCCGGCATAATATTGGTTTCAGGGTACTGGAACAATTGGCAGCCCGTCACCGGGTGCAGCGCCAGGAAAGCAAATATGACGCCATTATCGGAGAAATAAGGATAAGAGGAGAAAAAGTATTGCTGGTGAAACCGCTTACCTACATGAATCTCAGCGGCCGCTCGGTACAGCCTCTGGTCCATTGGCACAAGCTGGACCTGGCCGACTTGATGGTCATCTATGATGACATGGATCTGCCGGCCGGCGCGCTGCGCATCCGGGCCAGCGGTGGAAGCGGCGGCCACAAGGGAATGAAATCGATCATAGAGAGGCTGAATACCGAACTATTCCCCCGGATCCGCATCGGTATTGGCCGGCCCGCTCAAGGTGACGCAGCCGACTGGGTACTGAGCCGTTTATCCGGAACTGAGAGAGAACTTATCCAGGCTACTGTGAATAAAGCGGCTGATGCGGTAGAAACCTGGATTACCTCAGGTCTAACCGAGGCCATGAACGCGTACAATTAAGGGACAGGTATATTCCCCGCTCCTTTCAGGGAAAAATAACAAAAATGGCAGAAGGGGCGGGTATTTTGAAGATTTACTACATCTGCGAGTACTGTGAACGTGTCTTTCAGGAAATAGAGGTGGAAGGCGGGGAAGGCAGTATACCTGTCAGCGGTATATGCGATGAATGTGCCATGGAGATGGGATTGACTGATACCAGCACCTTGAGTCAGCATTATTACAGCTGATTTATGCGGTTGTTGGACATAAACTGCATCTGTTTCCCGGACTTAAATTTAAGAACCCGAACCTAGAAAAGAATATCAGCAGCGGCGCAAGCATAACTATAAGATTTAGGTCATCAAGTGGGGGTCGATTTTTTCGACGTCCACCTTTATCGCTTGGTTACACCTGGTGGAGAGGAGATCATGGATGAAACTCGCCTTGTTGGAGTCAATCAACAATTGCCTGGAAAGCGGCCAAAATGTGTTGCTGAGTGGCCTCTCGGGTACGGCCCGCAGCTTCGTTTTAAGAGAGATATGGAAGAGCGGAGCGGGAAGGTTCCTATGCATAGTGGCCAGTGAAGAGCTGGCCTATGACCTGGCCCAAGAATTCGGTAACCTGGTCGGAAAGGATCGGGTTGACCTGTTCCTGGAACGCGATTTTGTTTTTATGAAAGAGAATACCACCCAGGTAGAGGTGCAGCGCTTGGCCGCCTTACACGATTTGATCCTTCACCCCCGGCGCAGGTCGATAATAATTGCGACTATGGGGGGATTGTTGTATAAAATCATATCCCCCCGGCAGTTCCAGCAACTGACCATAAAATTAGAACTGGGGCAGGATTATCCAGGTCATGACCTCTTGCATGGTTTAATCCGGGCCGGTTATGAAAGGGTCGACACCGTGACCCGGCCGGGGCACTTTTCGGTACGGGGCGGGATTATCGATATTTTCCCCGCCGGCGACCGTGAACCGTACCGGTTGGAATTCTTTGGGGACACCCTGGACGCCCTGCGCCGGTTTGACCTGGATACCCAGCGCTCAGCCAAAAGTGAGGCCCAGGTACGGATTGGCCCGGCCGATGAACTGAGCGGCGATAAAACGGAATCGACGTTATTAGACTACCTGCCCGCCTCCTGCCCTATTTTTTTCGATGAGCCGCGTGAATGTTACCGTCTGCTGGAGCGGCTTACGCGCCGATATCTAGGGTTTGCCAAAGAAGCCCGCAGGGACGGCGGCGACCACCGTGAGTTGAGCCTCATCGACCGGGGGTTTATGATAAATGCTTTGGTACCTCATCACCTTATATACCACTCATTTTTTCCCGGCAATATACCCCAGGTGCAGGTAGGTCTTTATGAGCACATTTCCCAACGCGAGATGGAACCCTTCCACCATCGCCACGAGAGCCTTTATGAAAGACTGCAGGAATGGTGCGCAGGCGGGTATTTGGTCCAACTGGCAGTTCAGAAGGAAAGATTGCGGGAAGAGCTCCGGACCGAAACATTAAATCGGGGCCTGAGTGGAGTGCAATTCATACCAGATAATTATGAGCGAGGTTTTATCAGCCAGAGCCTTCACCTGGCTCTCGTCGCCCAACAGGATATCTTAGGCAAGCGGGGTCCCCGCAGGACCAAATCAAAGGCAACCCCAGACCCGAGAATCCTGGTCGAGGATCTGCAGCGGGGGGACTACGTGGTACATGAGCATTATGGGGTGGGAATTTTCCGCGGGGTAACCCAGGTCGAGACGGATGGGGTGACCCGGGAATATTTACTGCTGCAATATGCCGGCACTGATAAACTATACCTTCCGGTCGATAAACTGGACCTATTATATCGTTATTCCAGTTCGGGGGACCGGGAACCGCGGCTGAGCAAATTAGGGGGGACGGAATGGGAGCGCACCCGGCATCGGGTGATTCAATCCATCCAGGAGATGGCGGAGGAACTGCTGCGCTTGTATGCCCTCCGGGCTACCGTGGAAGGCCATGCTTTCAGCCAGGATACGCCCTGGCAGGCCCAATTTGAAGACGAATTCCCCTACCAGGAAACTCCCGACCAGTTGAAAGCTATCCGGGACGTGAAAAGAGATATGGAAACCCCCAAACCGATGGATCGCCTGGTCTGCGGAGATGTAGGTTATGGCAAGACTGAGGTGGCTCTCCGGGCCGCCTTCAAAGCCATCATGGACAGCAAACAGGTAGCGATTTTGGTCCCCACTACCATCCTGGCCGAGCAGCATTACGATACGTTTACCAGGCGATTCCAAAA
>JBEHWJ010000095.1:0-6457 GCA_040217755.1 Syntrophomonadaceae bacterium
ATCGTTATCAACTGCCATATAAACAATACCGGGGTAAGCTATAAAATCGGCGATACGCTCAATCTGACCTTGGGTCATCGGGAACTAGCCGGCAAAAGGCTGGGGCAAAACAACCAGTCTGTCCCCGATGACCAGAACGGCACTCCCCGCGAAAGCTTCGTGCCTGAAAGCTCAAAAGCCTATACTATTGTCGGGATATGTGAAAAGCCAGCCTTTGAGGACTTTTCGGCTCCCGGCTATACCGTAATCACCAAGATGAATCTAACGGGGCTGGGTGATGCCGACCGGATAAATGTTTTTGCCAGGCTCCACAATCCGGCGAAAGTATATGAGTTTGCCCAATCAGCCGCGGGCAGCTACGGTTATACCTATAACGATGACTTATTGCGGTATATGGGCATCTCGAAAGACCAGACATTCAATGCGGTCCTGTACCGTCTGGGCGGCATTTTCATCCTGCTGATTATGGTCGGCTCCATTTTGCTGATTCACAACTCGTTTTCCATTTCAGTCGCCGAGCGCACCCGGCAATTCGGTATCCTTTCCTCGGTAGGGGCAACCCCTAAACAGTTGCGCAGGTCGGTTATGTTTGAAGGCCTATGGATTGGATTGATCGGCATCCCGTTGGGCGTTCTCGCCGGGATTGGCGGCATCGGGGTTACGCTTGCGCTGATGAGCGATATATTTGCGAGTCTGTCTTTCAACGGTGTTCCCATGAAGCTGTCGGTATCCCTGCCCCCGCTCGCAATTGCCGGTGTTGTAGGCATTATCACTATACTGATTTCCGCCTATATTCCAGCGCGCAAGGCCGCCCGACTGGCGGCTATCGATGCCATCCGCCAGACAACCGATATTAAAATCAGTGCCAAAAAAGTGAAAACATCATGGTTGGTCCATAAACTCTTCGGTCTGGAAGGGACATTGGCCCTGAAGAACTTCAAAAGGAATCGGAAAGGATACCGCAGTACGGTAATCTCTCTTTTTGTCAGTATCGTACTGTTTATTTCGGCCAGCGCCTTTGGTTTATATCTTCAGGAAAGCGCGAAGACCACCATCAATGAATCCGGTTATGATATCTTGTTTAGGTTCACCCAGACCACCGATGAGGAATTGCCGCTGTATGAGAAACTGAAAAACGTTAGCGGCGTTTATGACAGCGGATTTTACAAATCCCTTTATTATGAAGCGAACCTGCCCAAGGACCGATTGACCGATAAATATTTGGAACACTATTACGGAGATTCTTTGCCGGCGGATGAGATAATCCCCATCAACATGGCGGTATGTCTGGTTGATGACGGGACTTATGCGGCCTATATAAAGGAGCTGGGGCTTGATCCGCAGAAGTATACCGGCGAAAATACCGACAGCCTGATCGCCGTGACCAGGATAAATAAATACAACGATGAAACCGGACGGTATGTATCGTTCGATGTACTCCAAGGCAGCTTGCCCCTTTCCTTGCAGCTCTCCGCACCGGGTGAGCCATCAAGTAGTAGCCAGCCCGGTCCGAAGATTACCATCACCTATTTAGCCGACCGGATGCCGCAAGCCATTTCCGAATCCCGTGGTGCAGGGTTCGTGGTTTTTGCTCCCTATTCTATGAGCAACCGCTTTAGCGAAACTCATGATAAGCAGCTGACATTTACCTTTTTATCGACCAATCCGGGTAAATCAGCGGAAGAAATGAATGCTATCCTCAAAGATGAAGGTATTTTTTCCGGATACTACCTATACAATGTTGCTCAGATGCAGGAACAAAACCGTAATTTAATCCTGTTGATCAATGTATTTTCCTATGGCTTCATCCTGCTGATCTCGCTTATTGCCATCGCCAACGTATTCAACACGGTCTCAACCAATATCAACCTGCGCCGGCGCGAATTCGCCATCTTGAAATCGGTGGGCATGAGCGATAAGGGCTTCAATAAAATGATGAATTTTGAATGTGTTTTTTATGGTCTCAAGTCTTTATTATATGGACTGCCGGTGGCGTTCATCATTACCTACCTCATCTATAGAAGTGTCATGACTGGCGCTGATGTTGTCTTTATGGTGCCCTGGACGAGTGTGGGGATCAGTGTTGGCAGCGTATTCCTGGTGGTGTTTGTCACCATGATGTATTCTGTCAGCAGGGTCAAAAAAGAGAACACCGCCGATGCCCTCAAGAACGAGGTGTTGTGAGTAAACGTCCGAGCCCTTCACGCACGGAATATATCATGAAACTGGGGGCAATCTAGCTAAATAATCTATGTTTACTCGTCATCCTGAGCGCAGCTTTTGTGTCATTTCGAGCGGAGCCTTTGTGTCATTTCGAGCGGAGCTCTTGTGTCATTTTGAGCGGAGCTCTTGTGTCATTTCGAGCAGAGCGAGAAATCTCGCCTTGTACCAAGACTCTTCACTGCGTTCAGAGTGACAGTGCCCGTCTCAACAGACTTTTGGAGGGTAAATAGTGGAGTCGTGCTTTGAACCGGTGGTTTGGCCGGAGGACAGGTTGCCTGAAGAAGCTGTCGGTTATGAACAATGTGAGATATGCACGCCCAAATCACGGGTTATTTGGGGAGAAGGAAATCCCCGGGCATCTATTGTTGTGGTTTTGGATAACCCGGGCTGCCGCGCAGATAAGGACGGTAACGAATTTGTCTGCGGCACAAGGCAGACTCTGCAGACAGCCTTGCACCGGGCTAATTTGGCGGCGGACGATATCTATTTGACTTATCTGCTGAAATGCCAGCCCCTGCGCCGATATGATAAGGAAGCGGTCAGGGCTTTCAGCAAGCCGTTTCTGGTTGACCAAATTAAGATGATGCAGCCGAAATTTATCGTTTGTTTGGGGGACGTCGTGGTCCAGGCGATGTTTGACGATAAGGACCTGCATGTGAAGAACCTGAGAGGATCGTGGCATGTGGTTTTGGGGTATCCTTGCGTCGTATCCTACCATCCGCTGGCGGTTAGGCGGCGGCCTAATCTTATGCCTCAGTTTATGGAGGATTGGGATATGCTGGCGGACGTGCATAGTATGAACCGCTTGCATAGTTAGTTCTTAATTATTGGTGACATATGCCAACATACAGATATTTTGACATAAACGGTTCCCATTTCAATCTCGCCAGAATATGATATACCATCCTAAAGAAAGGTGTGGTATTTAATGTCAGATTCCAACGTCAACATCCTACAGACTCCGGCGGAATGTAAAGCCCCTGTTAAAGAGACGGTATGTGTTCAAGCCAAGGTTACGATTACTCCACAAGTAGTTGTGGGGGAGTTTGAATCCTTTTGTGTGGGAGAGCCCGTAATAGGGGCCTGTCCCGGAACCCCAGTTGAGGAATGCACCTTTACGGTCAGCCAGAACATTTGTGTTCAGATTCCTCTTACGTTTTCCGCCGAGGCAACCGCAGTTCCAACCGGTATCGTTTGCGGCACACCAGGAGTGGGAATATGTGTCGGGTAACGATCCGCTCTCACTTGACTCATGACCATAGCCTCCTCCGTGGTTAGCCGTGACGTGATAAGCCCTGGCGGGTAGTAATATCACGCACTCAGAGGTGATCTAATGAAAGGTGGATTTCCAATGGGAGAAACTAGTTTAAATCTGACGGATAACTCCTTGCAAGTGAAGCAGGCTGGTACCACATTATCAGCGACCGTATCCGCAACAGGTCATTTCACTCGGACATTTCCTTGGACGATCAATAAGTCGGTCACGCCTGCTTCCTTGAACATCATGCCTGGTGGCAGCGGCACCGCCGCGTATACCATTACGGTCACCAAAGGCGCCGGTGTAGATGCGGCATTTATCGATGGCCAAGTTTGCGTCACTAATGGAGGGGCGGTAGCAACTCAGAATCTTGCCATTGTCGCCAATTTAACTATGCCCCCCTCTTCCACAATTATTACCTCAGTATCCGTAGATGTGAGCATGCACCCAGTTTTGGCCTCCGGCGAAACATTCTGTTACAACTATCGTATTGATATTCCCGCCGGCTCGATTGTCCCTGGCGGGACCTACAAGGTGACTGCCGATGTCACTATTACCAACCATTCCGGGCATATAGGCACTCCTTTTGGGCCCAGCCCCAGTACTACAATTATCCTGGCAACCACCCCGACGCTGGTCAACGATACCATCCACGTAGATGATAGCAACGGCATATCGTTTCCTTTCAATACCAGCGGGTCTCAAACGTATAACAAGATATTTACCTGTGAGGACCAGGGGACCAACACTAATACCGCAACAATCCGAGAGACCGGGCAACAATCTTCAGCCAGCGTAACCGTGATTTGCGGATGTACAGAAGTCTTTGTTAATGAGATAGTATGTGTGCAAGCCGATGTCACGATTACTCCCAGGGTAGTAGTCGGGGAAATTGAGTCTTTTTGTGCGGGAGAGCCAATAATCGGGGAATGTCCCGGAACCCCAGCTCGTGAATGTACCTTTATGGTTAGCCAGAACATCTGTGTTGAGGTTCCTCTTGCGTTTTCCGCCGTGGCTACCGCAGTTCCAACCGGTATCGTTTGCGGCACACCGGAAGTGGGAGAATGTGAGGAAGAAGATTTGCTGGCCAAGGTATTTTAATTTCGCCTGGTACCAAGCTGAAGCGCCCTCAGATTGGCTCGGCTGCTGGGCTGTATTGACGGGACATCATGCCTCTATAATAATGCCGGTTTACATTCCAACCTATCTATGCTATTTTTATTAATGGAGTGAAACCATGAAGGTTTTGCGGCATATGTAGAACTACACCTAATCTCCGTAGGAAAAGAACCGAAAACAAAATGTTAAGCGACCCATGAAGGGGCTAATCTCGAGCAACCCTTTATGGGTCGCATCATTTTTGAATGGAGAGTTGATACTATGCACATGGCAGATGCCTTGATCTCACCGGCGGTGGGTGGGGCCATGCTGGCGGTAACGGCCGGGTTGGCGGTTTATTCGGCCCGCAAGGTAAAAGACGGGATGGACGAAAAGAAGATACCGCTTATGGGGGTGATGGGGGCCTTCGTCTTCGCCGCCCAGATGATCAATTTCACCATACCCGCCACCGGTTCGAGCGGTCATATCGGGGGTGGCATTCTTCTCTCGGTGCTGCTGGGCCCTTATGCGGGCTTCCTGACCATGGCCTCGATATTGCTGATCCAGGCACTATTCTTCGCCGACGGGGGTTTGCTGGCCTACGGCTGCAATGTGTTCAACATGGGGTTCTGGACCTGCTTTGTGGCCTATCCCCTAATCTATAGATGGTTTACCCGTAAAGGTCTTTCCGCCCGAAGCATCTCCTGGGGTTCAATCTTCGCCGTGGTAATCGCCCTGCAATTGGGAGCCTTCAGTGTGGTCCTGGAAACGTTGGCTTCCGGTAAGACGGAACTGCCCTTCCTCACTTTCGTATTGCTGATGCAGCCCATCCACCTGGCCATAGGTTTGGTGGAGGGACTTATAACTGCCGCTATCGTAACCTATGTATGGAAAGCCCGCTCGGAGATCCTTGAAAAAGCTGCCCTGGGCCAAGCCCTCGGCAATATATCCCTTAAGAAAGTTTTGACTGGATTGGCCATCGCCGTGGTTTTGGTGGCCGGGTCGCTGTCCTGGTTCGCCTCCTCCAACCCGGACGGGCTGGAATGGTCGATGGAGAGGACTGCCGGTACCACCGAACTGGAAGCACCGGACGGCATCCATCAGGCTATGGCTGCCTTGCAAGAAAAAACTGCCTTCCTGCCTGACTACGGTTTTAAATCATCCGCCCAAGCGGTCGAATCCGCTCCGGTCGAGGATAACGGGGCGTCCTGGCCGGCGGTAGATGCCGGGACCAGTGTTGCCGGCCTGTTGGGAGGCGCCCTGACTCTTGGTTTGGCTGCCCTCATCGGCTGCGGTATCAGCCGTTCCAGGAAAAAGGCGGGCAGTGTCGCGGCATGAGGTTCGGCACGGTGCAGGTACACGGCTGGCCCCGAAGATTTTATCTCAGGAATGATGTGGATTGCAGAACTCTTTACACCAGATAAGGTTGCTTGATGAGATGGCCCGCCGGCCCAATCCTATCAACAACCTCCACCCCCTGACCAAATTGCTTACCACCATCGCCTATTTGGTGGTGGTGGTATCATTTGGCCGCTATGAGATCAGCCCTCTCCTGCCCCTGGTTTTTTACCCGGTAATCATCCTGGCCCTCACCGATTTGCCCGTCGGGGAGATCTTAAAGCGGATCGGCTGGACCCTGCCCTTCATCATCGGGGTAGGAATATTCAATCCGGTCTTCGATCATCAGTCTATAGGCTTCCTGGGTCTGGATATATCCCGGGGATGGCTGACCTTCCTATCCATCTTCATTAAATGTATCCTGACCGTAGCGGCCGGGGTCCTGCTGATTGCCACCACCGGTATGGAGGAGCTGGGCGCGGCCCTGCGGATGCTGCGGGTCCCCCGGATTTTCGTCCTGCAGTTGTTGTTGACCTATCG
>JBEHWJ010000096.1:0-6352 GCA_040217755.1 Syntrophomonadaceae bacterium
GACAAACGATCGCCCTGAAATGAAAAGCGCTCCAAGCCTTTTTGGGCTCGGTCTGCCGGGATTCTTTTCACTTTAAAATGACTGCTAGTAGTTCTCGGCCATCTCTTCGTAATAAGCGCGGGGATGGGCACACGCCGGACATACCTCCGGGGGTTCCACTCCCTGGTGGACATATCCGCAGTTGCGGCATTTCCATTTTACCGGGGTGGGGCGGCGGAAGACGGTGTCGCGTTTGATGTTGTCCAGCAGCTTCCGGTACCTTTTTTCGTGCTCCTCTTCAACCTCGGCGATCTCCTTGAAAATGTCCGCGATCTCATTGAAGCCTTCCTGGCGGGCCGCCTTTTCCATCTCCGGATAGATGACGGTGTGCTCTTCGTTCTCACCCAGGGCCGCGGTCAGCAGGTTCTCTTCGGTGGGGTGGACATAACCGCCCATGAGCAGCTTGTAGAACCTTTTGGCATGTTCTTTCTCATTCAACGCGGTTTCTTCGAAAATGCCGGCCATCTGTTCATAGCCTTCCTTCTTGGCCTGGCTGGCAAAAAAGTCGTACTTGTTGCGGGCCTGCGATTCTCCGGCAAAGGCCTTCCACAGATTCTCTTCTGTACGGGACCCTTTTAAATCCATACTGATCTCCTCCTCCAACATTATTTATTTTCGATCCGCTTGAATAGGATCCTATCTCACCATGGTATAAGGGTAAACCCAGATAAGGTTGCTGCCTGGGGGCCGGGTAAAAATGGTTAACCGCTCCAACAAGTCGGTGATGGACTCGATGGACTCCTCCTGATCGGCATCAACAGAATTGGTCAGCACCAGTTCGAATACCGCCACGGGGATCTCCGACCAGTTCAGCAGCCGCAATTCATTCAGACCCTCATCCAGGAATTCCAGATCCTCGATAGGTACCGAAAATGGTGCCTGGTCTTTGCGTTTGATGTGCTCCTCCAGCATGTCGATAAACCTTTTCAGCCTGATTTCTTGATCTTCGGTCAAGATATACTGAAATAGAGCGTCGTAGAGATTTTGGGTCAACTTTATCGAGGTTATGGTGGGAAGCATGAGATGTTGTTCCTGTCTTAAAAACTTCAGCTCAAAACCGGCCGTTGCAGACATCATTGTTTTCACTCCTTGCGCTAATATCTGGCGGGTATTCTACTCTATCAGATAGATTATCGCAAATGTCAGCCCGGTTGACAATTATACCTGGCCAGGAGAAAAAGACCAGACCGGGGGATAAGGGCCCGATATAGGCGATGGCTGCGCCTTTTCCTGTCCATGGTGATATGCTAGAATAGCTTAGAACATTGATTGGCAGGTATTAGTATGAAGATAGCTATCGATGGTCCGGCCGGGGCCGGCAAGAGCACCTTGGCCCGGGCCTTGGCCTCCCGATTGGGATACATATATATAGACACCGGTGCCATGTATAGAGCTTTGGCCTGGAAGGCTCTGCAGGCCGGTATTGATCTGGACGATTCTGCCGCCTTGTCCGGATTGGCCCAGGGGCTCGACCTTGCCTTCGATAAACAGTATGGCGAGCAGCGTTTGCTCTGCCAGGGGGAGGATGTTTCCGATTTCATCCGCTCTCCGGAGGTCAGCGCAGTTGTTTCGCGGGTGGCGGTCCACCCGCAGGTGCGCTCGATCATGGTCGGCAAGCAACAACAGATGGCCAAGGCCGGCCGGGTGGTGATGGATGGCCGGGACATAGGCGAACTGGTGCTTCCCGATGCCGATTTCAAATTTTACGTCACTGCCGACCTGCAGAAGCGGGTGGAGCGGAGGCTGCGGGAGATGGAGGGCCGCGGCTATCAAGTCGACAGCGAATCCATCCTTCATGATATGCACAACCGGGATTTGATGGATTCAGCCCGGTCGGTCGGCGCTCTTAAAATCCTACCGGATTCCATAGTCATCGACACCTCAGCCTATAATGCCGATGAAGTCCTGGCGCAGATATTGTTTCTCATCGGGGAGGGCTAGATGTTCTACTCCGTGATGAGGTTCATCGGTCGCATAATCTTCTTTTTCCTGGGTTTAAAAATCGAGGGGATGGATAATATCCCTGTTTCGGGCCCGGTCATCATCGCTCCCAACCACGTAAGCAACTGGGATCCTATCGTGGTGGGGGTGGCGTTAAAGAGGCCCGTATATTTCATGGGTAAGGCTTCCCTTTTTAAAATCCCGCTATTGGGCTTTATTTTCCGAAAAATGAATGCTTTCCCGGTCCACAAGGAGTACGCCGATAGGCAGGCTATCCGTCGCTCCTTGCAGATACTGGGGGAGGGAAAGGTGCTGGGCATCTTTCCGCAGGGGGCCCGCAACAAGAGCGGAGAAGCCAGGGCGCAGTCCGGGATGGTCATGATAGCCTTGAAATCGGGAGCGCCCATCGTCCCGGTTGCTTGTCTGGGAACCGGTCATAATCTCCCCTGCGGGTGGTGCCGGCCCTTGATCGTCAGAGCTGGCGCCCCGATTTGCCTGGACCAGTACCGGGGCCAAAGGATAGGTTCGGCCGGGATGGAAAAGATAAGTGAAGATATTATGAACAAAATCAATGGCCTTCTGGTAAAATAAAGAGGAAATTCGCTTTCATATTTGCGAAATAAACTCAACCATCGTTGGGGTGTAATGATTTGCAGACCATATTGGCAAAAAAAGCAGGATTTTGCTCGGGGGTCAGGAGAGCTTTCAAGATGACGGAGGAGGCCGGGCAGGATGACAGCCGCTGGTCGACCCTGGGGCCCCTGGTTCATAACGACGAGGTGGTGCGCTATTTTGAAAGCCGGGGCGTATCCCCGGTAGAAAGCCTGGAGGGAATAGGTGCCGGGGGGATAATCATCAGGACCCATGGGGTGCCTCGCCAAGTGATAGACCAGGCCCGGGAACTGAACATCAAGGTGAAGGATGCCACCTGCCCGCTGGTGCGCAGGGTTCACGAAGTGGCGCAATTACTAATCCAAGAGGATTATGATATAATTATTTTTGGAGATTCAGAACACCCGGAAGTAAAAGGGATACTGGGTTTCTGCCCGGGACGGGCCACCGTGGTGGCTAATGCCGAACAGGCCCGCCAATGGTGTGGGTCCGGAAAAAAGCTGGGTATAATATCACAGACTACCAAAGATGAACTTGAATTCTACCAGATCGCTGCTCAACTACTGCCCTTGGCCCCCGAAGTGAGAGTAATAAACACTATATGTCAAGCAACCCGCCAAAGGCAGGAGGCAGCCCGGGAATTGGCCCGCAAGGTAGATCTGATGCTGATCATCGGCGATCAGAGCAGTTCGAATACCAAAACCCTGACCCAGGAGTGTCAGAAGACTGGAGTACGGACCTGGCAGATACAGTCCGCTGCTGATATAGACCCGGATATTCTCGCAGGTGTATCCATTGTAGGCATTACTGCAGGAGCATCCACCCCGGACTGGATTATTAAGGAGGTATTGGATAGGATGACGGAGTTTGGCGACGGCGCTCCCCAGGAGCCACAGGAGGTAAAACCGGTTGTCGGGAACGAGAGCAGGGAAAACGGTGACAACGCCAAGGAAGAGAATTTCGCCCGCATGGAAGCCGAAATGGCAGACCTGGCGATGCCCAACAGAGGCGATATCGTAAAGGGCACGGTTATCCAAGTCACGGACGATGAGGTTATGGTGGACGTGGGCGGCAAATCCGAAGGTACGATACCGCTGCGCGAGATGACCTCCCAGGATGTCGATTCAGCCAAGGAATTGGTTAAGATAGGTGACGAACTTGAGGTATTGGTCCTTAGATGGGACGACGACGGTACCATCCTGCTTTCCAAGAAGAAGGTGGATGCGAAGCGGGCCATGGACAAACTGGAAGAGGAATTCAACGAAGGCCGCCAGGTACAAGGCACGGTTACGGGCAGTGTCAAGGGTGGTCTGCTGGTTGACGTAGGGGTAGTGGCATTTCTGCCGGCATCCCATGTTGAAGACGGTTATGTCAAAAACCTGGATGAGTACATCGGCAAAACTTTCAATTTCAATATAATCGAATTCAACCGCCATAAAAAGCGGGGCTCGCAGATAGTGGTGTCCCGCAAGAAACTGGTGGAAGAAGAAAGGGCGCGCCAGAGAGAAGAGTTCTGGGCCAATATCCAGGAAGGCCAGACTATAAAAGGTCGGGTCAAACGGATAGTCGATTATGGGGTCTTCATCGATCTGGGCGGATTTGAGGGACTGCTGCATGTTTCCGAAATGGATCATGTAAGGATAAGTCACCCGGCTGACGTGGTAAAAGAAGGCGATGAGATCGAGGTTTACATCATGGCCCTGGACCGCGAAAAGCAAAGAGTCTCCCTGAGCCGCAAGAAACTCTTGAAGAGTCCCTGGGAGTTGGTAGTCGAGAAATACCAGGAGGGCGACATCATAGATGGCACGGTGGTGAGGATAGCCCCGTTCGGAGCTTTTGTAGAGATTTACCCGGGTGTGGATGGATTGGTCCACATCTCCCAGCTGGCCAACCGGAGGGTGGAAAAACCCCAGGATGTAGTCAGTGTCAATCAGCCGGTCAAAGTCAAGATCCTCAGCATCGATCCCCAGGAGAAGCGAATCGGCCTGTCTATACGCGAAGTAGAGCAAGACATAGAAGACGCCGAGGTAAAAGAGTATCTTGATCAACAAGAAGCGGAGCCGGCGGTTAAGGAGACCGAACCGGCGGACCAGCCTGAGGCGGCAGAACCGTCAGAGCAGGAATAGCTTGATCGGGAGGAGAGTCGATGCCGATCTTTGACTTCAAGTGCCGCGAATGCGGATATAATTTCGATATGATGATCTCCTACTCGGAAAAGGACAAGGTGCGCTGCCCTGAGTGCGGAGCCGTTAACCCTGCCCAGTTGTTGACTCCCTTTAACACGGCCCGGCCGGGACCGGGAGTGAGGAAGCCAGCCCCGGACGGATGCAATGGGTGCGCGGCCGCCGGGACGGGTGGCTGAGGGTTAAATTTTTAGGCTGCCAGGTGGCAGCCTTTTTGTCGGGAGGAAGAATCTGCGATGTCTATAAAGAGGCCAGGGAAATTTAAACCGGGGAACAATAAATGAATACCAGCGGTGTGATTTTAGCCGGGGGCAAGAGTTCCCGGATGAAATTCAATAAAGCGTTTGCTGAGATCTCCGGCCGGCCGGTTATTAATATCATAGTTGATAAGTTTGTCGCGCTGTTCGATGAAATCATTATAATAAGCAATGAGCCGGGACTATATGTACACCTCGGCGTGCCCGTGTATACCGACGTATACCCGCATATGGGCCCGGTGGCGGGGATCCATTCCGCCCTTTATCACTGCCGCCATGACAGTGCTTTCGTTATGGGCTGCGACGTCCCGTTTATGAATATGGATCTGGTGCGGATGATGATCTCCCGGTTGAATGGATATGACAGTGTGGTACCCCGTCTGGACAACCAACTGCAGCCGCTGGCCGCAGTATACAGCCGCAGATGCCTGCCGGTGCTGACCAACTGTTTGCAGACCAACCGGGTCAAATTGATCCGCATCTTCGATGAACTCAATGCGTTGGAGATAACCCGCAGTGAAATCGAACAATTTGGGGTGGCCGAAGAGATGTTCCTCAATGTCAATGACATCGAAGCTCTAAATCTAGCCGCCCAAATAGCAGGGAGGTCTTAAGATAAGAAACAAACGCAAGGATGATCACCTGGTGCTGGCGGTAAAAACCCCGGATGGACCACTGCTGAACGGATTCGGGGACGTCCTCCTGGTTCCCGATGCGGTTCCGGAACTGGCTCGGGCGGACGTCGACCTGCAGACCTCTTTCTTGGGCAAAACCCTGCGCTATCCGGTGCTGATCAATGCTCTGACGGGCGGGACCGCGTCTGCCTATCATATAAATAAAATCCTGGGGGCCACCGCCTGCCGTTTTGGCCTGGCCATGGCGGTGGGCTCGATGACCATCGCCCTGGAAACCCCGGCGGTGCTGGACAGTTTTAGCGTGGCCCGCGAATCGAACCCGGACGGGATAATAATCGCCAATTGCGGTGCCAACCTTGAGGCGGCCAGGGCCTGCCGGCTGGTCGACCTGATAGCCGCCGATGCCTTGCAGGTACATCTCAATGTGGCCCAGGAATTAGCCATGGTCGAAGGGGACCGTGATTTCAGGGGTATCCTTGACAATGTGGCCCGAATCGTGGATCGTTGCCCGGTGCCGGTTATAGCCAAAGAGGTCGGGTTCGGCTTAAGCCGTGAGGCGGCCGGGAAATTGTACCGGACCGGGGTGCGGATAATTGATAATGGCGGCAGCGGCGGGACCAACTTCATTGCTATCGAACACCAGCGACGGGGCAATTTCGACCAGCAGCTTTATGAGTGGGGTATC